>CATLBW010000021.1 GCA_949879775.1 uncultured Lachnospiraceae bacterium | reverse complement strand
CAGGCAAAAAGCAGGGTTCCACAGGCTGCCAGGAGCACGTATCGTACTTTTTTCATCTTATGTGTTCCTCCAATTTATGTAAATTTGCCATAATATGGCTTACCACAGGGAAAGTTATCCTGTGTCATTTCAATATATAGCTTTTACAGTGTTTTTGTCAATATTAAGATTCAATCTTGTATATTCCTTGCCAAAAGTGTAAAATAGAAAGGTAACTATTTGTGAAAGTACGAAGGAGAAATATTTTATGAAGTTTATTCATATTGCCGATATACATTTAGGGGCAAAGCCCGAAAGAGACAAAGAATGGGCCAAAGAGCGTGAACGCCAAAGCTGGCAGGCGTTTAAAGCGGTGATAGATAAGGTTAAGGAGGAGCAGGTGCAGCTTCTTTTGATTGCCGGGGACTTGTTCCATGGGCAGCCATTAGTGCGGGATCTCAAAGAGGTTAATTATCAATTTTCCAGAATCCCGCAGACGCAGGTAGCCCTGATTGCCGGCAACCGTGACTATCTGACGCCGACTTCCTGTTACAATATGTTCCGCTGGGAAGACAACGTTCATTTCCTGAAATCAGAAGAGATAGAATATATTGAACTGGAAGGCCTGGACACGAGGGTGTACGGCATGAGCCATTGGAGTAAGGAGATTGCGAAGCCGCGCTACCAGGACGTCCAAGCAAAAGAAGGAGACTATACGAATATTCTCTTGGCGCACGGAGGGGAGAAAAAGCCCATTCCGCACATTCCGATTTACAGTGATGATTTTGCAAGGAGCAGGTTTGATTATGTGGCATTTGGACATCTTCATGAGCCCAGGCAGATTGTTCAGGATAAAGTGGTAATGGCAGGGGCGTTGCTGCCCGTTGACTGTGATGATATAGGGGAACACGGATATTTTCAGGGGGAGATTAAGGATCATGCGTGCCATGTGAAGTTTGTCCCGCTGCATTATTGTGAATATGAGTCCCTGGCTTTCATGGCCAATCCGGAACTTGCACACGGGGGGCTGCGTGAATGTGTAGAGAGCCGCATTTGTGCTGCGCCCGCTTACCAGAAATTTGTAATTTCGCTCAGCGGCTATTGTGACACTCCCATTGATACAGAGGAGCTGAAATCTATGGACCGGGTGGTGAAGGTGTTCAATAATTGTCAGGCAGATTATGATTTTGTGCAGCTAAAGAGGCAGTATGATCAGCAGATTTTAGGACGCTACATCCGGGCTTTGGAGGAGATGCCGCAGAATAAAGTGACTGAAAAAGCATTATACTATGGTGTGGAGGCATTGATGGCAGAATGAAAATAACAGAAATTCAGATTAAAAATTTTGGAAAGCTCCGTAATATCAATATGCGTCCCCTTGCAGGGTTAAACGTAATTTATGGGGAGAACGAAACTGGGAAATCCACGATGCAGAGGTTTATCACGAGCATGCTGTTTGGATTGGAGAAACAGGAGGACAGCGAGGGGAAGAATGATAATTATCAGAAATATGAGCCTTGGGAGGGCAATTCCCTTTATGCAGGAGGATTGAAATTTACGGTTGGGGATAAGCCTTTTTACCTGGAGAGGAACTTTTACCATGAGGAGAAATCAGTAAAACTCACCAATGAGTTGGATGGTGAGGAGCTGTCTGTGGAACATGGGGACTTAGAGGTGCTTTTGGGCGGCATTAAGAAAGTTTCCTATGAGAATACATATTGCATCCACCAAGCGGAGGTTGAGACTAAGAAAGAATTTGCGGAGATTTTGCAGAATTACTTTGTGAATATGTCTATGGGAGGCGAAGGGGAGGTGGACCTTGCCGGGGCGCGTAAACGCCTGAAAGACAAAGAGAAAGAAGCGGCACAATGCCTGGAGGTGGAAAAGCAGCTCCGTCTGGACGCCTTGGAAAAACTGCGTGTGGAGGAGTCGCTCTTACAAAGGGATATTGAACAGCTTGGGAAGCAGCAGCAGGAACGGCACGAAGATATTTCCAAGCAGCAGCCCGGTGAGGGCGTACCTGAGCATGACGGCAACCAGATGGCGGAATATTTGTGGGATATCCGCCAGAAAAAGATACAGAAGGGCTATCGGATGAGGCTGTTGTTGTCTCTTGTGATTACGCTTTTCAGTTTAGCTGTGGGAGTTGTAAATGCCGTAGTTAACCCGCTGACGCAGAGCGTAAGCTGGGGATGGCTGGTATTGGAGTTAGTTTTATTATTCGGCTTTCTGGGAGGGGCAGGAAGTGTGTGCCACTGGTTCCAGAGGGAGAGGCGCTTACAAGACGTCATCCGCCAGCACGAAGAGGATAAGCGGGAGCGCAGTATTATGGTCTCAAAGGACAGGGAATGGCAGAAGACGCGCCAGAAGAAGGAGACGAAAGAGAAGCACCGCGTGGTGGAAGAATTGCTGCAAGAACAGCTTGCGGAGAAGCAGGCCCTTCTGATGAATTTGCAGGAGGAGATTGAACAGAAGATGGAGCCAAAAGAGGAGGAGCAGGAGTTAGAGCTCCAGGTCCAGGCATATGAGCTTGCTTACCAGACATTGCAGGGGCTGTCCAAAGATGCATATGAAGATAGCCGCCAGCAGATGGAGGAAGAGATGTCTGGGATATTGACGGAACTGACCCAGGGGAAATATAAGCGGATTGGGCTGGATGAGAAGATGAACCTTGTTGTGGAAAAGGATAACCGTATGCTCTATCCATGGCAGCTTAGCCAGGGCGTGATGGAACAGATGTATGTGGCGCTGAGGATGGGCGCTGGCGGCGTCTTTACAAAGGAAGAGCCTATGCCCATTATTTTAGATGAGGTGTTCGCTTCCTTTGATGAAAAGCGCCTCGAGTCAGCGTTAAAATGGCTGGGCAGGCAGAAGGGGCAGATTTTCCTTTTTACCTGCCAGCGGCGTGAGATGGAAATCCTTGAGCAAAATAATATACCATACGGGAAGATTATGCTTAGCAGGTAGGACGGTTTATGAGTGATAAAAAAAAGCAGAAACATAAGAAAAAAAAGAAATATCGTGTATTCTGGTTTTTTGCAAAGTTTCAAATTCTATTAGTAGTGTTAGTAGGCGTGGCGTTGTCATGGTATTATTTCGGCGGGTATGCCAATACGGTGAGCAAGCTTCAGAAAGAGGCGAAGGAGCTGGTGCGCGCTTCTGATGAGGGTACGTTCCGTTCCGTGGAGACCAGCCTTGTATATGACGCTAATGGGAAGCTGGTCTCTACGCTGAAAGGCGAAAAGGACGTCTATTACCTGGAATATGACAATATACCGGCTTATGTGCCGGCAGCCATGGTAAGCATTGAGGATAAGAAGTTTTACAGCCATAACGGCATTGACGTCAAGGCAATTATGCGCGCCGCCAAGGCGATGATACAAGACGGCAAGGTGACGCAGGGCGGGAGCACCATCACCCAGCAGCTTGCCAGGAACATCTTCCTCACCCAGGACGTCAAATGGGAACGCAAAGTAGAGGAAATGTTTATTGCTGTGGAGCTGGAAAAGATTTACAGCAAGAATAAGATTATGGAATTTTACCTGAACAATATTTATTTTGGCAACGGGTATTACGGCATACAGGCGGCGAGCAAGGGATATTTCAACAAGGACGTGGATAAGCTTAATTTATCGCAGATTGCGTTCCTGTGCGCAATCCCCAATAATCCCACGTTGTATGATCCGGTTCAGCACCCTGAGAATACCATCAAACGCCGCGACAGGATTCTCAACCAGATGAAAGATGACGGCAAGATTAAGGAGGATACCTGTGAGGAGGCGAAGGAAGAGGAGATTGCCTTAGAGCGCCCGCAGAAGACAAAGAGCGATTATGTAGAGACATACACCTATAATTGCGCCATCCGCGAATTGATGAAGCAGCAGGGCTTTGAATTTCAGACGGAATTCAGTTCTGAAAAAGAACGCAGCGCTTATGAGGAGGAATATGACCTGTTGTACGGGGAATGCCAGAAGAGCCTTTATACGCAGGGGTATCGGATTTATACGTCGATTGACCTTGACATGCAGCAGCTCTTGCAGGGGGCGGTGGACAATGGGCTTGCAGAGTTTACGGAGCAGAACGAGGAGGGGGTTTTCACGCTGCAGGCGTCAGCCGTATGCGTGGATAACCACTCCGGCTATGTTAAGGCGATTGTCGGCGGCAGGAACCAGGATTTGCCAGGCTATACCTTAAACCGTGCATACCAGAGCTTCCGGCAGCCGGGAAGCGCGATTAAGCCGCTGATTGTGTATACGCCGGCATTAGAGCGTGGCTATACGCCGGATTCCACGGTGGCAGATGTGAAGACGGAGGAAGGGCCTGCCAACGCGGGGGGCGGCTATGAGGGCAACATCTCCCTGCGCTATGCGGTGCAGACGTCTAAAAATACGGTTGCCTGGAATATGTTAGAGGAATTGACGCCGGAAGTGGGGCTGTCTTATCTGGAAGAAATGAATTTTGCCAGGCTGGATGAACAGGACCTGCGCCCTACCAGCGCCTTAGGCGGCTTTACGAACGGCGTGTCCGCTGTGGAGATGGCCTCCGCATATGCAGCGCTTGAGCATGAGGGCAAATATCGGGAGCCTTCCTGTATTGTCAAGATTACGGACGCCCAGGAAAATATGGTACTAGAGACGCATTACGAGGAAAAGGAAGTGTATTAATCCAATGCGGCGCGGATGATGACGGATATGCTGGTTTCCGTCGTCCAGTCTGGGACCGGGCGCGGCCTTGCGCTTGGCAATATGCCGTGCGCAGGCAAGACTGGCACCACAAACGATAACAAGGACGGCTGGTTCGTGGGATATACCGATTATTTTACCACCAGCGTATGGGTAGGGTATGATATGCCGCGGGAATTGCCGGGGCTGTCCGGCGCCAGCTATCCGGGGAATATCTGGAAGAATTTTATGGAGCAGATCCATGTGGGGCTTGAGCCTGTTAATTTCCTGCCTTATATCGATGAGAACAATTATGATTACAATGTGGTCACGCCGGAGGTAGGCGCGCCCCAGGGCGGGGCGCCCGTGGAAGGCCAGCCGGGCCAGTGAGGGATGATTTTTTCGCAAATGGCAAAAAGGGGGCGCCACACCGGCGTATGGGTGTGGCGCCCTCAGGTTATTCTTCCAAATCATATATCCCGTTATAAGTTTTCATTCCTCAGCGAATCAATGGTGTTCTCCTTTTGGATGCGCTTCATGGAATAGAGCATGGTGGCAAACACTACCAGGAATACGCTGCCGACAGCGATTGCGACGCTGTACCAGGGGATGAAGAAGGAAATTTCCAAGCCTTGCCCAATTGCGTTGTAAATCATCCAGGTCATTACAAAGGAAACCGGCAGCCCATACAAAAGCCCTTTAAATCCGTAGAGAAGGCATTCAAAGTCCATCATTTTGGAAAATGCTTTCGGCGTCATGCCAATTGACTTTAGCATGGCAAATTCCCGTCGCCGCAGGTTGATATTTGTGGAGATCGTGTTAAATACATTTGCCGCCGCAATCAGGGAAATCAGTATGATAAACCCATAGGAAAAGACATTGATGACCGTAACCATCGCGCGGCTGCTCTCCACGGAAGCGGCGTAGTCGATAAGCCCTGAGGTGGAAAAGCCTTTTTGCACCAGCAGCTTTGACATGGAGGCGTAGCTTTCCGTGGTGTTGTGGTCCTGGCATTTAAAAAATAATTCCGTGGATGTATTCTCACTGAGCGGCAGCTCATTAATTTGATAATAATTGGTGTCTTCCTCCAGCCCTGCAAAGACATGGTCCAGCATACTGTAGGGGTAAAACAGACGAATACATGCATCTTCATCGGAGAAGAAATCCGGCGCCTGTTGTACGGTTGCGCCGACCGCAAGCGGGAGCGGCAGGCAGGACTCCTCCCGTGTGAAAGTAACAATTTCATCATCGGAGCTTTCGATGTAAAAGTCGCAGACGGGGACGCCGTTTTCCATGCGGCTGATTCCGGTGTAATCGTAATTTTCCCGTTCCCTGGTAAGGTAAAGGTTTATTTCGTCGGGGCCCTTATTTAGGAACGCCGGGAAGCTGGAATATTTCTGCGAGGAGCCGGAATACAGGCGCAGGGCGTCTGCGGCGACAGCCTTAGGCGTTTTGGCGTTAAAATATTCGTCTTCCGCTAGGTTTAGCTTCTTTAGATAAGCGCGGAAGTCTTTATCCGCCAGGAAAACCAGCGACAGTTCCAGGTCGGTTTCGTCGTATTCCTCATAAGTTTCGTCACGTGCCTCCATTTCTTTTCTCATATAATCCCGCAATTGGGGATTGAGCTTAGCGGTTTCCAAAGGACATTCAAAATACATGTGGACCGCATAGGTGGAATCTATGACGTCTGCCGGCTCTGATAATGCGGCGAGCAAGGAATCCGGGGTTTCCTTTTCTGAGGGTTCAAGCCTATAAGCTAAATCATAATTATCTTTGTTCAGCACAGTTCTGGCAGAAAGCGAGAGGTATGCACAAAAGCTGCTTGCCGAGATAAACAGTACGACGCTTAAGAAAAGCGAAATGACGGTTGCCCGGTATTTCCTGCGGTTGCGTTTGTAGTTCTTGGTGGCAAGCATACCTTCAAAGCCAAAAAGCTTCTGTGTCAGCCGCGAGGTTTTTACTTTCTTAGCGCGGATAGAGATATCATTGCTCTGGCGGATAGCGTCGATAGCGGATTTCTTCATAGCGCGCCTTGCAGGGATGTAGGCGGAAATAACCACGGTCAGCAGAGAAACGGCAATGGCAATGGCAAGCGCGCCGAAAGAAGGATGCAGGCGAAGGGAGACATCCTTGGCGGGACCGAAAATCATCGTAAGGCGCATCATCTGGTAACTGCTGCCAAAGCCAACGCCCAAAATATCCGCCATCATATCCTTTACAAAATAAAAAGTAATCCCGATACCCAAAATACCTGATAAAATGCCAAGGGGTATGCCAATCATGCTTAGGAATAACGATTCAAATATTACGCTTCCGGTAAGCTGCCGCCTGGTCGCGCCGATAGAGGCGAGCAGGCCGAATTGCTTGGTGCGTTCGCTGACAGAAATCGAAAAGGCATTGTAAATCAGCGAGATGGAGCCGAACATAATAATAAGGATAAGCAAAGCCCCCAGGTTATTCATTACGCGGTTGTAAGAGGACTCGCCAGAATAACCGTAGATTCTCAATAAATCATAATTCAGTTCCCAGCCGATGCTGTCGTACGTCCCAAACATCTGTTCAATGGTGTCAGCCACATGCCTGCCAGGCGTTGTCCTCAGATATAAGCTGTAAGTGTGTTTGTCGCTGTTTTCCCCGACAGTCAGCGCCGTATATCCAGGCGCTTGGTAGGATTCGTAATTGGGACGCTCATAGATGCCGACAACGGTGAAATGATACGGTTCCTTGGCGTTTAGGCGCTCTGTCAGCCCAGAGACAACGTCGCCATTTTGCAGGGCGTCTTCCTCCCCGTCGTTGTAGGAATCTTCGTTTGTGAGAACGCTTCCGGCGCTGCTGATGCGCGTGCCCAAATCAAGGGAAAGTTTGTCGCCCACGTTCCAGTCAATGCCGCCGTTGCTGCTTAAATGTTCCGGCAGCAGGATTTCACTGTTGTTTTCAGGAAGCCGCCCTTCCAGGAGATGGACAGGCATCATATCTGTGAAATCTTCCTGGACGCCAAAAACACAGAGATAAGGTTTATAGTCGTTGAGGGACCCTTTTAAGTCCGCGAAGCCGAGAAGTTCCATGGAGACAGCTTTTTTCGTGCGGGAATCCGAGGACAGTTTCTCTTTTTGCGCCGCAGACAGCCCGTAGGCTGCGCCGTACCAATTCCCTTCGTTATAGATTGTCGAATTGATTAAGTAATTCCTGAGTGAAGAAATACTGGTGGTTACGGCGGTAAACATGGCCGCTGATAGCACAATCCCTACGATCGTAACCAGCGTGCGCGTGCGGTTTTCCTTTAAATAGCGGAGTGTGACTTTCTGAAAAATATTCATGAGCGGATCACCTCATCTCTAACGATTTTGCCGTCTTCCAGGGCAAGGATGCGGTTTGCCTGCAAGGCGATGTTTTCATCGTGGGTGATGACAATTAAAGTCTGCTTATATTTCTCATTGGAATATTTGAGGAGTTCCACAATCTCCTGGCTGTTTTTGGAGTCCAGGTTCCCGGTTGGCTCATCGGCGAGGACAACGGCGGGGGCGTTCATCAACGCCCTGCCGATGGAAACGCGCTGCTGCTGGCCGCCGGAGAGCTGGTTGGGCAGATGCCCTTCCCGTCCCTTGAGGGAGAGAATGCCAATCAACTCATGCAGACGCTCTTCATTGACGGTCCTTCCGTCCATGAGCACTGGCAGCGTCATATTTTCCGTTACATTTAAAACGGGTATCAGGTTGTAGAATTGGTAAATAAGGCCTACCTGCCGCCTGCGGAAAATGGCAAGCTGGCTTTCATTCTGTGCATAGACGTTGGTGTCTTCCATGTAGACATTCCCGGAAGTCGGGGCGTCTACGCCGCCTAGTACATGGAGGAGCGTAGATTTGCCGGAACCGGATGGTCCGATGATGGCAAGGAATTCGCCTTTTTCCACGGAGAAGGAAACGTCGTCCAATGCTTTTACCTGGTTTTCCCCGGCGCCATAGATTTTTGTCAAATGATCTGCTTTTAAAATTTCCATAACGATAACTCCTTTTTTATGATACCCAAAGTATAACCGTCCATGGTGACGCTCCGGTGACTGGAAAGTGACAGTATTGTCATTTTACATTAGATTGCCCGTGGGCATAAAATTTCAGCACAAACCGTGCGCCTCCCTCAGGGCGGTTTTCGGCTTTCAGGGTGCCGTTTTGCTGCGTGACAATCATCCTTGCCAGGGCAAGCCCGATACCAACGCTGTGCTCGGAGGCATTTTTCCCTTTATAGAAACGTTCAAAGAGATGGGGCAGGTCTTCACTGTCAAAGCCGGGCCCGTTATCTTCAATAATTATTTCGGTAAAGATTGCGTTTTGTGAGAATGACGCCTGGATTTGGCCGCCGGCAGGCGTGTGTTCCATGCAGTTTTTCAGGATGTTTAATATGGCTTCCGTTGACCAGGCAAAATCGCCGATAAATTGTGGGGCAGTTGCGTTGTCTCTAATAGCGGGGGTATCTGATTGTTTCTCCGTAAAATTGCCAGGAAGTTCATCTGTGGCCTGTTCCGTAAGCCTGGCAGGAAGTTTATCTGTGGCCTGTTCCGTAAGCCTGGCAGGAAGTTTATCTGTGGCCTGCTCCGTAAGCCTGGCAGGATGGATATCTAAGGTCTGTTCCCGCAGCTCCATGGGAATTAAAAGCGGCTCTGCCGCCTGCCGGATTAATTCTGGGACAGATATGGGCAGGCGTTTAAACTCAATCGTACCAGCATCCATTTTCGATATTTTCAGCAAAGATTCCACCAGCCAGTCAATGCGTGACAACAACTGCGTAAGCTCCCGTAATAACTGCCTGCGTCGTTCCAAAGGCAGCTCCTGTTCCATCAGGAGTGAAAGAATCAGGTTCGAGGCGGTCAGCGGGGAACGGATCTGGTGGGAAATGTCCGCCATGGAATCAGCGAGGAATTGCTTATCATGGGCGAGGGCTGCGGCCTGTTCACTTAGGCGCAGCGTCATCTTGGACAGCTCGCTTTCTAAGATGGACAATTCCCCCTCCTGGTATTTTTGGAAGTCTATCGGCGTATTGCTGTGGAGCATGGAATCCAGCTCAAGGCTCAATTGCCTGAGTTTGCGGTAGCGGCATATGGTGAAGAGATAATGTGTAAAAATGAAAAGGGCGGAGAAAGCAAGCAGGCAGAGCGCAGTGTAAACATCATGGAACCAGCCCGCCGCCACTGCCAGCCCGGCAAGGCTTAGGTGGACAAGCAGGCTTTTTTTGATTTCAGGATTGCGTAAAAGATTCATAATCAGTCTCCCATTTTGTAACCCAGCCCGCGTACCGTTTTAATCAGCAGGGGGTTTTGAGGGTCCTCCTCAATTTTTTCGCGCAGGCGCTTGATATAGACGGTCAGCGTATTATCATTGACGAACTCCCCGGCAATATCCCAGAGGGCTTCTAACAATTTAGGGCGTGACAGGACGATGCCCTGGTTGTTTAAAAAATACAGCAGCAGACGGTATTCCAGTGCGGAAAGTATGATTTCCTGCCCATCTTTGCGCACAGTGGCGCGGACGACGTCTGCGCTGAGGTTCTTGTATTCCAGCAGGGTATTGGATTTGCCGTAACGGCGCAGGATATTATGGATGCGCGAGATCAGTTCCCGCGGCCGGAAGGGTTTGGAAATGTAATCGTCCGCGCCTAAATCCAGGCCGGTAACCACGCTGTACTCGTCCCCTGAGGCAGTCAGGAAGATGACGGGCAGGTTTGTCGTGGATTTGGCGGCGCGGCAGACGGCAAACCCATTGCCTTGCGCGAGGGAGACGTCTAACAGGATTAAATCAAAATCTGCGGCGGATTCCTCTAATAGGGCCAGGGCCTTGCCCTGCCCATCGACTGCCGTAATGGAGAAGCCTTCTTTTTGCAGGAATTCCGTTAAATTTGTAACGATGCTTTTGTCGTCTTCGACCAGCAGGATATGTGCCATGCCACAGCTCCTTTCTTAACGCATAAAAAACAGTGTTGCAGTTCATATGGTTTATTTTAGCATTGGCACGGACCTTCTTGCAAGAATGGAAAACTTAATATTTTATAAAGGTAATGTACTTGAGAATGGGATTAAAATGTGATAACATCAAATAAACAGGACAAGCAACCAAATAAATATGGATTAAAGGAGCTGTGGATTTATGAAGAAATATGGATTTGGCGTTGATATTGGCGGGACAACCTGCAAGCTGGGGTTATTTGAGACGACGGGGACACTTCTGGAAAAATGGGAAATTACTACGGATACGAAAGACAACGGTAAGAATATCTTGTCTGACATTGCGAAATCGCTGGACGAGAAAATGAAAGAGCAGATTATCCCTAAGGAAGATATTGAGGGCATTGGCATTGGGCTTCCCGGCCCGGTGCGGCGGGACGGCGTGGTGCCCGTGTGCGTCAACCTTGGGTGGAAGAATGTAAATGTTGCCAGGGAGATGGAAGAGCTGATGGGCGGTATTAAGGTAAAGGCGGCGAATGACGCCAATGTGGCGGCCCTTGGAGAAATGTGGCAGGGCGGCGGCAGAGGATGCAAGAGCCTGGTAATGGTGACGTTAGGCACTGGCGTAGGCTGTGGGATTATTATTGACGGCGAGATTGTGCCGGGCAGCAATGGGGCCGGCGGGGAGATTGGGCATATCACGGTAAACCACCATGAGACGGTCCCCTGTAACTGCGGCAGGAAAGGATGCTTAGAGCAATACGCGTCTGCGACAGGGATTGTCCGCATTGCCAGGGAGCACCTTGCCAAAGGCCATGAAAGCTCATTGCTTGATGAGATTGGTGAAATATCAGCGAAAGCAGTGTTTGACGTATACAAGGATGGTGATGAGACGGCAGCGGCGATTGTTGAGGAATTCGCCTATGTTTTGGGAAATGCGCTGAGCAACCTTGCCTGCGTGTTAGACCCGGAAGTATTTGTCATTGGCGGCGGTGTGTCTAAGGCAGGCAAGCCCTTATTGGATGCAGTGGAAAAGCATTATAGGAAAGCAGCGTTTTCTTCCTGCGATTCTATCCGCTTTGCCTTGGCTTCTTTGGGCAATGATGCCGGGATGTACGGCTGCGTGAGATTGATCCTGGAATAGGAACGGATTTTAGGGTATATAGGAAACAGCGCCTGTGCTCGTTTGGAGCATAGGCGCTGTATTATCTTATAGGATTAGGGTGTCAAAAGGCCTTGTCACGCTAACGGGTGAAAATGTCTTCCTATAAGATAAAATAATATGCGCACTCGCACAAGAGGTATATATTGCTTCGCAATTGCACACTTTGTTATCTTATAGGAAAATGCCTATGTTACTGAGGCAATAACCCTGCAAGTAAGCTGTCAGGGGAGTGGTTAGCCTGGGCAAGCATACTCTGTCCGGCCTGGATGAGGATGTTGTATTTGCTGTGTTCCATCATCTCCTCAGCCATGTCCGCATCCCGGAGGCGGCTTTCGGAGGCGGTGGTATTCTCGGCATTTATCTGGTTGACCGCCATGGCATGTTCTAAGCGGTTCTGGACAGCGCCGAACTGGCTGCGCATTTCAGATACCTTATCCAGGGCTTTGGAAGCGCTCGTGATGGCGGCGGACGCGCCGCTATAGGTGGTAACGTCTATGCCTCCAACTCCCAGGATTCCCGTGTTCATGGAAGGGAGCGGGATTTTAATCCCTTGCTGACCCAGCGGTCCGGCCTGGATGGTAATCTCACGTTTGCCGCTGATAACCTGGGATCTGTAAATGGCATTATCGGTAGGGGTAGTGGATGCAATCTGGTTAGTTGCTTTTAGGTTGCTGCCGTCATCTGTCTTCACCGAAATATTGGTATTTTGCAAGGCATTGCAAATATCCCCCACTAATGTATCTACCTGGGAGGCCAAATTGCTCATTAGATCCGGGTTAGGCGTTACGCGATAAGAGTGCCTGTTGGTAATCGGATTGAAATAATCATCCACAGTAAAATCGCTATTGCTCAGCCAGCCGTCAAAAGCCATGGTATAGTTGACGTCTACGCTGTAGCCAAAGGCGTTGTCAGCAAAAGTGAGGCTGTCTTTAAAGTTGGAATTTACAGAGGGGCTGCCCGGACCGCCCTGTGTTCTGTCTAAGTAGTCCTTGTATGCAGATGCATATTGGTATATGTGAGAGTTCAAGTAGGAATTTACGCTTGACCTGACTTTGTCCTCTACGTTGCTTACTGAAAAATCGTATGTCTGGCCGTTGGCGTCCTTCATGGTAAAAGAGAGCGCGTCTGTGGCGAGGTCGTGGTCGAAAGTCATGCCGCCTTGAAGGACAAGCTCGTTTGGCACATCCCGCCCCATATTATGTTGGGTGCCATATGTATCCAGGTTGGGGGAATGTCCGCCGATGCTGATGTTGGTGCCTGCCCCGCCGGAAGTCACCTCAAATTTCATTTCGCTGTTGGTAGTGACATTAATCTGCCATTGGTTGATTGCATTGATAAGCTCATTTTTGCTGACTTCCGAATCCACATTAAAAGGAATGGTAATGCCCGTCATAGAATCGTGGTATTGGTAGGTTTGGTATTGTTCGCCGCCGGTTACAGTGCTGCCAGGGTTTACGCTTTCACCCTGCATCCATTCAGACAGCCCGAGTTGCTCCCATGTCATCGTGGTAAAGTCAATGTCGCCTTTGTTATCGTTATACAAGGAAGGCAGGTACATTTGTATGCCATTTTCATCAGCACGCATTTGGTAGCCTCCTAATATATCGTTAGAGGAGGGGTTCCTTGGGACATAGTCTTTCTTGGCTGCGTCTATGGGATTGATGTCACTTATGCCGACATTCGGGGTAACCTTGGGATTGGAGAGGCTGTAATCGCCGCTTTGTAAGCTGTAAGTCTCTAAGCCGTCTGCCTTAAGCTCAGTCATAAGCGTATCTAAGTCCATGCCGTCCGCGACGTCAAAAGAGAAAGTCAGCCCTGCGTGCGTGAAAGAGTAGGTCCCGCCTTGGATGTTATTCGGGTCAAGCGCAGTGCCGTCAGCTTGTTTGATATCGCTCCATGCGTGCTGGATTTCATCAATATATATGCCGTCACTTCTTGGTTCCAGGATATATTTACGTGCGCTGGGAGCGCGGTTGCCACCCTCAAATATCAGAGGGATAAAGATATCTGTGTTGTTTTGGCTTTTTACCTTCAGCAAATATTCCCCTGCAATAATATTTTCATTTTCATCAAATTTAACGTTTATATTTTCCGGAATGTAGGCATAGCGCTTACCATTATAGAGGATGCCGCCGTCCCGCACACCTTTGTCAGAGTCTTCATGGTAGACCATGATATCGGTAGGAACCCCTTTAATCTCCGGCGTGTTGGTGGGCTTGAAGATGACAGTATCATTGAAGGTTGTGTCTGTGCTGATACGGTTGATGTCTAACTTTAGCTCGTTAATTTCCTGCTGTATGGCCTTGCGCTCAGCATCCGTATTCGTATCATTGGCGGCCTGTACGGAGAGCTCGGTTATCCTGTGCAGTATAGACTGGACTTCAGAAAGCGCCCCATCGGCTGTCTGGACAAGGGAAACCCCGTCCTGGATATTGCGGACGTCCTGCTTAAGGCCCCTGGCATACCAACGCATTTTTTCAGAAATGCTTAGCCCGGCAGCATCATCAGCGGCCCGATTAATTCGGTAGCCGCTGGAAAGGCGTTCCGTATGCTTGGCTTTCTGGGTGACGTTGGTGTTCAAATTCCTATTGGCAAACATGGAACTCAGATTATATTGAATAACCATTGCAGCAACCTCCTTGTTATATAGCAATCATCCATGATTGTTATCAATGTGAAATATATTTATTTTTATATTTAAAGACAATAACAGATATTATATATATCGTCATTTTTCTTGAAAATATAACAGGGCTGGCAAATAATGGTTATCTTTCCTTATTCAGTGAAATTGCCGGGCAGCGGGCGTTTTTTGGCGGAATAACGCTCCACAGTAATTTTAATGACGTTTACAATGGACACGAGTTTTTCATTGAATGCAAAGTCCTTGCCCGTCTGGCTCTTCATGAGGATGGAAAGGGCAAGCTGTTTCTCGGCTGTGTCCGTGACAATCTTGGCTTCCCCCATTCCCATGAGGCTTTTGTAGGACATGCCATATTGACAGGCGACCTTGCCCTCAAAAGGGACAGCGTCACATTCCATGGCAAACGATACTCTGGGATTGCTGCGGATTACATCATATTTATAGCCTTCCGTGGCTCCGTGCAGATAGAACACCAGCGCGCCGTTTTCTAAGGTGTAACCGTAATTCAATGGCACGACGTAAGGCTGGCCGTCATCGCTCAGGCCAAGATGGAGTATTTTGCAGCTATCTAAGATGGAACGTATTTCTTGCAAATCTGTGATTTCTCTTTCGCGTTTTCTCATAATTTTAAAACTTCCTTTATATATAAGATGAAGGTCATCAGGTTCTTTTCTATGGACAGGCATAAAAGCCGTATCGGCCGCCGCGTGTTCCTCCGGGATAATGATATGATTGAACCGAGACACCGGCGGTACGGAAACCGTAAAACTATTGCCGCACTCCTCCCGGAACCGATACTGCAATTATTATACTGCCTAAAGGGCAGACCTGCAAGCGCTTATGCGCCGTTACGCTTGGTTACAGAGGACAATGATTCTTCTTGGCGTCGTCTGCGGCGGGATGCTCCTTGTGGTGGCGGAATAGTAAACCAGCAGGAAATTCCCGCCAGGCGGGCAGGAGAAACGTTGTCCGTTGAGTGTGAGAACTTCTGTGTTGCGGGCAATATTTAAACGCAGCGAGTTGTTGGCAGCGGTAAGGTTCCTTTGGAAGAAGCCTAGCGTTACAGTTTCATCATTTCGCATGGGCGCGATGATTTCTGCCCGAAACTGCGGCGGATAAATCAGTGGGACGGGCAGGCTGCCGTCGTAATAGACGGTTACCGGCATACCGGTGCGCAACTGCGTGCTGCCGATAACGGCGGTATTAGGGGTAAGCATAAAGTTATTGATGCCGTTTGGCGTATTGACGGTAACCATCTGGTTACAGCAGTTTCCAGGAGACTGGGCAATATTGCGGATGACGCCTGTTACAGGCATCAGATTTTCATAATTCATAAATAAATCCCTTTTCGTTTTTTAATTTTAGCATATGCTGATTTTTAAAAAGCGCTTTTATGTGGGAGATGTTATGGGCAGCCTGCTTATTTGATGAAAAATACATTCTGCTATTGATTTTGTCGAGTCTTGAAAAAATAACAAAAATATGGTAGAATTTCTTTGAAAATTTAGCAATTTTTGTAAAAAGATTTAATTTTAGGAGGAGTAAGTCATGCAACTGGACATTTTAAAAAATGAGGAAAGAAGGACAAACTTTATTATGTTTCTGTTTTATGCGGCAGTTCCGCTTGTTGCATTTTTGTATGTGCTCTTTTTTAACGGAGGGGGTATGAAAGACAGTATAGTTGTGACAATGACGTTAGCGGGAGGGTTGGTAAAATTATTAGAGAAAAAGCTTGGCAGGTATGCCAAATATTTATATGTTTCCATTTTGCCGGTGTTTGGGGCGGTAACAATTATCATGGGCACTCCCAGGGCATTCGGGGCAATGGCGGAGGCTTATTTCCTGATTTTGTTTTTAGCGGTGCCTTATTATGATTTGTCCGCCATAGTTGTATATTCGGTGGTTTTGGTTGTATCGAACGCAGCCGGGTTGATACTGTTTCCCGATGCGTACCTCTGCATGTATACATTAGCCATCTGGATATTTATCCTTATGGTATATGTGCTGGCGGTCCTGGCGGCAGTGCTAATTGTCACGAGGGCACGTGCGCTGTTTGATACGGTTGAGAGCAAGGAATCGGAAGCGGAGGAGATCCTCGGCAATGTGCGCCAGGCATTTATGGGAATACAGGATTCGACAAACAATATCCATTCTTCGCTGAGCGGCTTTGGGCAGAGCACGCAGGAAATTGCTGATTCCACGGAGGAGATTTCGGCCAGTGCAAAGGAGCAGATAGAAGAAGTGAGTGGGAGCATTGGGATTTTCAATACCTTGAATGAAAAGATTGAAGTTTCTGAAGAACAGGTTGACATTACGATGAAGAATATGAGGCAGCTAAAAGAGAAGAATGACGAGGGAATCGCTTCTATCTCACAGCTTTCCAGAAAGTTTGACGACAATATCCAGGCGACTAGGGAGGCGGCCGAGGGAGTTGCCACCCTGACCCAGAAATCAAGCCTGATTGCAGGGATTGTAGACAGCATTGACCAGATAGCCCAGCAGACGAACCTGCTGGCTTTGAATGCGGCGATTGAAGCAGCGAGGGCGGGGGAAGCCGGCAAAGGTTTTGCTGTAGTCGCCAATGAGATTAATTCTCTGTCCATGGAATCTTCGCAGGCGACGAAGGAAATTGACGCTATTTTAAAGGATATTATAGAGACTGTTGAGGTGACCAATAAGATTATGGACAAAAATGGCATGACCGTCCAGGAGTCTTATGACCAGTTAAATGATACGGTGAAGATTTTTGAGTCTATGATAGACTCTTCCGAGGAGGCGCTTTCCATTATTGAAGATGTCCGCCATGAACTGACCAATATCGTGGATATCAAAGAATCACTGCTGGAGTCCATGAACAGGCTGGAGGCGATTTCGGAGAAAGCGGCAAACACCACAACGGAAATCAGCGTATCAACGGGAGAGCAGGTATCTGGCGTGGATAATATCCTTAAATCATTAGAGAAAGTTCAGGATGGCATTGAGCGGCTTGCCGGGGTGCTCAAAGATTAAGGGGGGTCGTCATGGACCTACCTGGAAAATCCCCAGGGCAGGCGTGAAGGCCGTGAAAGCCATAAAGCAGGCTGCCAGCGTTCCAACAAGCAGCCAGGGCATAAAGGGGCTTTTCTTAAAATTAGGGTTCATCTCCTGGCAGCGTATAGTTATGCGGTATACGATAACAAACGCCAGAATGACGCTGATATAGAAAATCAAAATGTCTATCGGGGTGTAAGCCTTGCCCAGGATTCCGGAGTATGTGTAGAAAAGGACCGGGATGGCGAAAGTTCCTGCCAGGATGCCCAGGGGGTAAGCGTAAGCCAGGCAGGGGCATTCTTCCCTAAGGCGTCTGCAGGCTAAGGCGCCAAATAACAGCATGGGGAAAAATAATAGCTTCATGTGCTCCCAGGTGGATTCACTGACAGGGGTAAAAAGCCCAACCAGGGGATTTTCATTGGACCATTGGTAGGCGAAATGGGCAAGCGTGCCGACAATGGATGTGAAAAGGATTCCTGCAATTATGCAGGATAAAAGTTTTTTGTGTTTCATATGGCTTCTTTTGGGCGCGGCAAATCATATTGTTAGGTAAGTTTATGACGCCTTACCCAGGAAATTCCTTTCTGATAGCGTTCTTACTATAAGAGTATATGCAAAAAGAAAGAAAATATAGTAAACGCCAATACAAAAATCAGCTCGCCAGGCGTTTCACCTGCTCTAAGGCTTTTGCTACCGGCGGCAGGGCAATCAGGATTAGGGTGATGGCCGCTTCCGCACCCAGGTAAGAGCCGTTATAGGCCAGCGAGTAGAGCGGCGCAGCCATATTGTCAGGCGTATAGGAGGCGAAGAAGATTACGCCGGAGAGGAAAGAGAAAAAGTATCGTCCCAATACCCCCGCCAGGTAACCGATGATGAGGCCATGTTTCTGCTTATGGAAGAATCCTGACAGGCCAAGGGCGCCGAATGCCAGCGGATAATCTGTGAGCATTTGGGGGATGGTATAAAAAACAGGCTCAACCATAAATTGCAGCAGCCCGTAGGCCGCTCCTGCCATCAGGCCAGCAGAGGGGCCGAACCAGTACCCTATAAGGACAATAAACAGCATACTAAGGAGCGTGACGGAGCCGCCCATAGGCATTTCAAATAGCTTAACCATAGAAGTGACCTGGGCAAGGGCGATTGCGGCGGCGGAGAACACGAGACGTTTTGTGGTGTTATTCATGGGTGGAATCCTCCCTGTTAAAATATTCTTGTTTGTTTGCAGCCTTAATTGTAGCGGCTAAAGCCTCGTCTGTCAATCAAAGGATTGCAGAGTCAGGAAGGCAGTCCTTATAGCGGGGACGATTGCCACTTTGTCATAATAAAGTTATAAAGAAATAAAGAAAAATCTTGCAATATTGGAAAAATAATATTAAAATGTACTTTGAAAATGAAAGTATGAATGTAAAGGAGAATGAGAGATGAGCTATGTTGATGAAGTGTTGGAGCGTGTGATTGCAAAGAATCCGGCAGAGCCTGAATTCCACCAGGCAGTCAAAGAAGTGTTAGAATCTTTAAGGCCGGTGATTGAAGCCAATGAAGAGAAGTACCGTAAAGAAGCGTTGTTGGAGCGTTTGACGGAGCCGGACAGGCAGTTTAAATTCCGCGTGCCATGGGTAGATGACAAGGGGCAGGTCCAGGTGAATACAGGTTACCGTGTACAGTTCAATAACAGCATCGGGCCTTACAAGGGCGGCTTGAGGCTGCACCCGTCCGTAAACCTTGGCATTATCAAGTTCCTGGGATTTGAGCAGATTTTCAAGAACTCCCTGACAGGGCTTCCGATTGGCGGCGGCAAGGGCGGCTCTGATTTTGACCCCAAGGGCAAATCTGACCGTGAGGTTATGGCATTCTGCCAGAGCTTCATGACAGAGCTTTGTAAATATATCGGAGCAGACACAGACGTCCCGGCAGGTGATATCGGGACAGGAGCCAGGGAAATCGGTTACATGTTCGGGCAGTATAAGAAAATCAAAAGCGTCTATGAGGGCGTGCTGACAGGCAAGGGGCTTTCCTATGGCGGCTCCCTGGCTCGTACCGAAGCTACCGGCTACGGCCTTTTATACCTGACAGAAGAGATGATGAAATGCAATGGGCACGACATGAAGGACAAGGTTGTATGTATCTCCGGTTCCGGCAACGTGGCAATCTATGCAACCCAGAAAGCACAGCAGCTTGGCGCGAAGGTTGTTACGGTCAGCGATTCCACCGGATGGGTATATGACGCTGAGGGAATAGATGTTGCTTTGTTAAAGGAAGTTAAGGAAGTGAAACGTGCGCGTTTGACGGAATATGCGGCAGCAAGGCCGAGCGCAGAGTACCATGAGGGACGCGGCGTATGGTCTGTGAAATGTGACATTGCGCTTCCCTGCGCGACCCAAAACGAGCTTCTTCTTGAGGATGCGAAGCAGCTTGTGGCAAACGGATGCATCGCGGTGGCAGAGGGCGCAAATATGCCGACAACCTTAGAGGCAACGGAGTATTTGCAGCAGAATAAGGTTTTGTTCGCCCCGGGTAAGGCTGCTAACGCAGGCGGCGTGGCAACATCCGCATTGGAGATGAGCCAGAATTCCGAGCGTTTGAGCTGGACGTTTGAAGAAGTGGACGGCAAGCTCAAAGACATTATGGTGAATATCTTCCACAACCTGGATGGCGCTGCCAAACGCTATGGCAAAGAAGGCGACTATGTGGCAGGCGCTAACATTGCCGGGTTTGAGAAAGTGGCGGAGGCCATGATTGCCCAGGGCGTTTGCTAAATAGTTGAGTGTACGTGGTCCATTAAAAATGTGAGTGACGCTCAAAAGGCGGAATGATATTGCAAAAGAAAAAGGAGGCTTTCGCATTAAGGTTTAGGCTTATTGCGGCGGTCCTTTTTCTTTTTTCCGCAGGTAAAGGTGCAGCCCCCATGATTAGGGGGTATAGGGGAAAGAATCAATGAAAAGGAAGATCCTGATTGTGGACGATGATGAAGATTTATCTTATATCATCCGTGAAATGTTAGAAAACCATGGGTATTGCGTGAGCTATGCCGAGAGTGGGGAAAAGGCTTTTGAGAAGCTTACGGAGGATACGTTCCATTTGATACTGCTTGATATCAACCTGCCAAAGACGACAGGCTTTGAGCTTTGCCGCCAGCTTCGCAAAGCCTCAAGTGTGCCTGTGATTTTTGCCAGTGCAAGGACCAGTGAGACGGACCGTATCACTGGGTTTGACATTGGCGGCGATGATTATCTGCCCAAGCCGTATTCGATGAAAGAGCTCTTGTCTCGGGTAAATGCGCTTATCCGCCGGGCTTACGGATTCTCCGAAGAGGAAAAGACGCTGAGTTTCGGGGATGTTTCAGTTAATGTCACTGCGCGGACGGTGACGAAAAATGGGGAGCCAATTTCACTGTCGCTGCGCGAATTTGATCTGCTGGCCTATCTGTGTGAGCACAAAAATACGGCGGTTTCCAAAGAAAAGCTCCTTAGCGACGTCTGGGGCGCGTTCTCCCTGGTAGAGCCGTCCACGCTTACGGTGCATATCCGCTGGCTGCGGGAAAAGCTGGAAGATAACCCTGCAAAGCCCGTACATATCAAGACAGTTTATAAGGTAGGCTATATGTTGGAGGCAGGGCGATGAAGAAGATTTTAGGGATTACAATCTTATTTTCGGCATTGGTTATTGTGGTTTCGGGATGGCTTTACTTTTCTGCAAAGGACACGGATGTGCAGGAAGAAAAATCAAACTATATTGTTGCTTTGAATGAAATCAGTATGCTTTATGGACGTGGGCATGAGGGCCAGGCAGAAGCGAAGGTTGCCGCTTTGCAGGAGGATATGCGCCTTTTTAAGGAGCAGCAAAGCGGCGTGAATTTCATACCGCTCATCTGTTGTGTAAGCGTGCTGTTTTTTGTGTTGGCCTTTGGCTATATTTATTTGGCGGTATTGAGGCCGTTTGATAAAATGAAAGAATTTGCCGCCAGGGTATCGGCAGGGGATTTCCATCTGCCGCTGGAATACCAGCGATCTAATTACTTTGGGGAATTTACCTGGGCGTTCGACAGCATGAGGAGGGAAATCACCAAGGCCAGGGTTTGTGAAAAAGAAGCCATCGACAACAACAAGACGGTGATTGCCACGCTTTCCCACGATATCAAGACGCCTATAGCTTCTATCCGGGCATATGCGGAGGCCCTTGGCGCCTCTATGGACAGCTCTTATGAAAAAAGGGAACGGTACGTAAGCGTAATAATCAAAAAGTGTGACGAGGTGTCCCATTTGACAGATGATTTGTTCCTGCATTCCATTTCTGATTTGGATAAGCTGAAGATAACGCCTGAGAAAATGCAAATCTGCTCGTTCATGGAGAGCGTGGTACAAGAGATTTCAGTTTCGCAGGGAGATGTGAAGTTTCAAAGAGCGGAATTTAGCGCCATTGTCAATGCGGACAGGAACAGGCTTACCCAGATTGCGGAAAATATCATCAATAATGCCAGGAAATACGCCAGGAGCGATATAGAGGTTTTCCTCACAAAAGGCAGTGGCAGTGTGGAGCTGCATTTTCGGGATTACGGCGGCGGCATCCCCGACGAGGATATGCCGTTTGTCTTTGGAAAATTCTATCGGGGAAAAAATTGTGGGGATGAGCAAGGCTCGGGACTGGGTCTATATATTGTGAAATATATCACGGAGAAAATGGACGGGAGCGTGGCGCTTATGAACCACAGGGACGGGTTGGAGGTCGTGGTTGCGCTGCCGGAATCCTTGCAACAAGGAAACGCTGATGAAAGGTAGTTAGAATCAGGACGTTTTAAGCGTCCTGATTTTTTTATCTTATAGGAAAGGACTTGTCAAGCTAAAGCGTGAAAGTGTCTTCCTATAAGATAAAAAATAATATGCGCACTCGCACAAGAGGAAAATATTGCTTGGCAATTGTGCTCGGCGCGTCAAAGTGTGCAATCCCCTGGGGATTGAGGGGTAGGGGAGTCCTTGCGGGCTTGCCCGCTTTGTTCATATACGGGATACCCATTTCCCTGGCTGTCAGTCGTGATGTCGTTGAGGCGCTGTTTGCTGGAACGATATTTCTTCTCGTTGATGACCCCGCTTTCCCACGCGCCCTTTGGGGCAGTGCGGATGCTTTTATCTTTATCCGTTGCTTTCATTGTGGACCTCCTGGATGTTGATAGGGTTAGTATAACCGCAAAATGGGGAAATATCAGAGAGGATAAATGGAAATGAAAAAAAATTGTCGTTTGCCATACGCCATAAGGACTTCTTAATATCTTTTGCGCTAAAATAGGCTTACAAAATGAAAGGAGCACAAAAGGGAATGAAACAAACTATTTTGTCTGCAAGAGGCTTGTGTAAAAGCTTTGCGCACAATGGCGGGCAGTTGCATGTGCTGTCCCATATAGACATTGATTTATATGAAGGTGAGTTCACAGTCATCATGGGAGCCAGCGGTTCCGGGAAATCCACGCTTTTGTATGCGCTCAGCGGCATGGACCGGGCGACTGCCGGGGAGGTCCTCTATGGCGGCAGGGATATCGTGAAGATGAAGGAGAAGGAATTGGCGAAACTGCGCCACAGCGATTTTGGCTTTATTTTCCAACAGATGCATTTGGTAAGCAACCTCACATTGTTTGAAAATGTCGCAGTGCCGGGGTATCTTGACAAGAAACGCCCTGCGGCAAAGGTCAGGGAAAGGACGCAGCAATTGTTAGAAAAGATGTCCGTTTCACATATTAAGGACCACCTGCCGTCCCAGGTGTCTGGCGGGGAGCAGCAGCGGTGTGCCGTGGCGCGGGCGGTCATCAACAATCCTAAGGCGCTTTTTGCAGATGAGCCTACGGGCGCCCTTAACCGCAAGAATACCACGGACGTCCTTAATCTGTTGACGGAGCTTAACCGTGAGGGGCAGAGCGTGCTGATGGTTACCCATGACCTGCGCTCGGCGATCAGGGGAAAGCGGATTTTATATCTTGAAGATGGGAAGATTATTGGTGAGCTGACGCTTCCCGATTACAAGGCAGGGGATGAAAAATCAAGGGAGACGCAGGTAAACGCATGGCTTACCTCGTTGGAATGGTAGGTGGCGCTATGGAGATTTTAACATTATTGAGAGCGAACATCCGGCACAAAAAGGGTTCCTTCCTGAGCGTGGCGCTGCTGACCTTGATTATCGCTGCGTCCGCTGTGACAATTTTAGGCATTAAGGAAAGTGCGTTCCAGGGCGTTTATGCCTCGCATGAGAGGATGGCTACGCCGGATTTGTGGATAGAATATTATGCATACAAGCTTACGGACGATATGATAAGCGAAGTCAAAAATGACAAGAGGGTGAAAACGGTAAAAGTGGGGGATTACCTCATTGCTGGCAAGGGCATCATGAATGGGAATGAATATACAAATATGACCATGATGATGGAAGCTGACGCAGGCACAATACTGCTAAAGGACGACCTAAGCGGCGTCAGGGATGACGTCCCCAAACTGAAAAAAGGGGAGATCTATGTCCCGCAGGGGCTTTTATCCAATGTGCAGGGGGAGGTTGGGCAGAAAATCACCTTAACAACGTTGGGCGGTGAGTACGAATTTACAGTGAAAGGCGTGCTCTTTGACCCTTATTTGGGGGCTGCTGTCATTGGCTGGAAGCGCTATTGCATCAGCGAGGAAGATTATAAGGAAATCCAGACAAGGATTGCGCAGCAGGAAACGGAAGAGCTGCATGGCATAGGCAAATATATGGAAATCATCAAGTCTGACGACTGCCCGCTTACGCTGGCGCAATTCCGTCGGCAGCTCAATAAAGATACGGGCGTTGTGGATATGGGAGTCGGTTCGCTTACCAGGGACATGTCAATCTATTATACGACATTGTTCCCGCAGATTATATCGTCCATACTGATGGTCTTTATCATGCTTTTGCTGGCAATTGTCCTTATTGTCACGGTGCACAGTATATCCATGGAGGTTGAGAGCAATTATGTAACTTTTGGCGTGCTCAAAGCCCAGGGGTTTGGCACAGGCAGGATCAGGGCGTTATTTATGGCACAGTACCTGTTGGCGGAATTTTTGGGGGCAATTTTGGGAATCGCCATAAGTATCCCGCTTGCCGCGGCCTTGGCCAATATGTTTTTCGCCATTATCGCAGTGCCAGCAGTGTTGTCTGTGCCGTTTTGGCTTATCGCCATCTTACTTGCCATACTGTTTGTGCTGTCAGCGGTTTCGGTCTTCTTGGCGACCGTTAAAATAAAAAGGATCTCGCCGGTCCGCGCTATTTCAGGCGCGAAGGAGGAAATTTATTTTGACAGCAGGCTGAATCTCCCTATTAGTAAGAAAATGTTGTCGGCGAGCCTCGCATTTAGGCAGTTCACATCGGCAAAGCGCAGGTATTTGGGTATCTTTGCCATCGTGGGCATCCTGGTATTCTTTATGATGACAATCAATGTGCTTTCACATACTGTCAATTCCAAGTCGGCAAGCGAGTCAATGGGCCTTGTTGCCACTGAGATAGACGTCTCACCCAAGCGGCAGCTTACAGAGGAGGATTTTGCGGAGATTGAAAAAGAGATAGGGCGGCATGTCAAAATAGAAAAAAAGTATTATTATACGTCAAGTTATTTTTCCTTTGAGGGGGAGCAGATTATGTGCCAGCCCTATAAAGACCCCAGCGTGCTTCCGCTGCTGAAAGGGCGCGCCCCCATGTATGAAAACGAAATTGCAGTGTCGCCCATACTTCTTGACGAGTTTGGGCTTGAAATAGGGGACGAGGTCATAATTGGCTGGGAGGGTGAGAAAGGCAGGTATCTGATTACGGGTACGTTCCAATTGATGAATGATGCGGGCAGATGCTTTGTGGTTTCTTACGAGGGAGCCAGCAAGCTGGGTTACGATCAATGGATGTGGGGCTGCTATTCCCTGGAAAATGACGAGGAGACGGAGGAGGTTGTCGATTTGCTGAATCAGAAATTTGCCGATGTGATTGAGGCGCGGGCAAATGAGAGTATGATGGATGAGGCTTACCAGGTGGTGATTCTTTTTATGCAAATAATCATTTATGCGTTTTCTTTGCTGTTCTCGCTGATTGTCGTCCATATGGTCTGCGCCAAAGCATTTGTCCAGGAGCGCATGGACATAGGCGTCTATAAGGCAATCGGGTTTACGGCTGGGAAACTGAGGCTTCAGTTTGCCGTAAGGTTCCTGACGGCGGCTGCGATTGGCTCCTGCCTGGGCGCCGCAGCCAGTTATGCCTTCTCCGCCAGGATATTGGGGATGCTCTTATATGGAGTTGGCATAACCAGCTTTAAGACGACGTTTGGCCTACTGACGTTTCTGCTTCCAGTTTCCGTGGTTTGCGCAGGATTCTTCGTGTTTGCATATTTATCATCGAGGAAGGTGAAGGAAGTGGAAGTTCGTGAGCTAGTGCAGTCATAGGGTAGTGCAGCCCTGCCCGCGGCTGTGAAGCCTTAAGAAGGATGCAGCCCAGCCCGCGGCTGTGAAGCCTTAAGAAGAATGCAGTCCAGCCCGCGCCAACTGCCTGCGGACCTGCGGGCCGGCAATCAGGGCAAGAGCCATTTTTGCCAGGTCGCCAGGAATAAAGGGAATGACGCCTGCCCAAAGCGCAGCTTTCCAATCCAAGCCGGCCTGGTAGGCAAGCCAGGCCGTGCCAAAGGCGTAAGCAATGATTGTGCCGCCAATCATGCCCAAGAGGCAGACAGCCCATTTGGAAATGAATTTGTCAATGAGGACGCCCGCTATCAGCGCCATGGGTATAAATCCAATTAAATAACCGCCGGTCGGGCCTAAGAGCTTGCCGGGGCCGCTGGTGAAGCCGGAGAATACGGGAACGCCGATAAAGCCAATCAGCAGGTAAATCAGGTAGGAGATGCAGCCGGATTTTGTGCCAAGGGCATATAACGAGAAATAGATGGCAAGGTTTGTCAGTGAGATAGGCACTGGCCCAATCGGCAGGGAAAATGGCGCCAGCACACAGGTAACAGCCGTCATCACGCCGATAGCTGCGAGCTGGCGGGTGGAAAACTTAGGTTGGGTGTTGTTTGTATTAGCATAAGCGTTTGACATGTTAATTTTTCCTTTCTTGGTTCATTTTGCGTTTGGCGAAACGGACGGATGGTTTTACTGTGATGCCCATAGCAGATTCCATCTTCCATGGGTATCGCGCCAGCCGCATTAAGGGGAGGCGTCGTAGCCCAGTTCGTGAAACATCTGTATGTCTTTTCGGATATTATTTCCTACAGTCGTCAGCATATTTCCTGTGATGGCGGCGTTTGCGCCAGAAGTAAAGAGCCGCCTGCCGCCATCCGCGAAGTATGCGCGGCCAGCGGCCATTCGGATATAGGCGGTGGGGTTAATGTAGCGGAACATGGCGACTGTGCGTATGATTTCATCTTCCGTCAGCGGCGGCAGCTCCCCTAAGGGCGTGCCTGGGATGGGGCGCAGCGCGTTAATGGGGATGGAGGAGATTTCCAGCTCAGACAGCGATATGGCCATGTCAACACGGTCTTCCCAGGTCTCGCCCATGCCGATAATCCCACCGGAGCAGACGTTCAGCCCGGCTTTCCTGGCAAGGCTGATTTTCTCGATTTTGTCCTCATAGGTGTGTGTGGTGCAGATATGGGGAAAATAGCGACGGGAAGTCTCAATGTTCTCATGGTAAGTTTCCACGCCGGCAGCTTTCAGCCTCGCAAAAGCCTCAAAACTTAAAAGACCGTTGGAGGAACATAGGCGGACATGGCATTCCCTGTGCAGACGTTCAAATATGCCTACCAGCTTGTCTAAATCTTTACCGGCGACGGTGCGGCCTGCCGTGACAATCGAGTAGGAATGCACGCCTGCGGCTTCCTTCTCTTTACAGTCTCTTAAAATCGTTTCTTCATCTAACATATCATATGTTTCGCAGCCTGTTTGGCTGGACGCGGACTGCGCACAGAATTTGCAGTCTTCACAGCATTTCCCGGAACGGCCGTTGATAATCGTGCACAGATGTACGCGGTTCTGGCAGAATGCTTTGCGGATGAGGTCTGCGCCCGTTGCAAGTCCTTCTAAGTCTGCATGTTCAAATATGGACAGGTCGTCTTCCCTTGTCAGGCGGTATCCGTCGATAATATTTTTTGCGAGTGTTTTCATAGCGGCTCCTTTTATGTATAAATTTTTATTCCCGCGAGCAATGGCCAAGCAGCCGCGCTTGCGCGGTATTTGGCTCTGAGAGGTATTATAATTGAAATTTTTTACATTGTCAACATTAAGTTTGAAAATGGTTAACAATTGGAGCCGACTTGGGATAGGCTGTTAGACAATTTGCTTCCAAGGGGAAGCCCTAAAAACTGAAACCTTTGAGGCTGCCCATTTTTTGTAATAAGCTATGTATTCACAAAATGGGAAAACTCAAACGAAAACCTATTGTCGCTTTCTATTATATCAATTATAATAGAAAAGGCAGTGTAATTTAATAGGTAATTGCGAAACTACTAAGTTATCAAAATTTCATATACAATTTATACAATTCTAAGCAAATATTTTATTTCATGCAAAACCACGAAATGCAGGACGCACCAAGCATTCCACCAAGCCTTTTACTGCTAAAATCATGTTCAGCATAGGCTTCCATGATTTTTAAGTCTTGGTTACATGGCGCTAAAATGCATTTCTTAGCTTTTGTATGATAAAATATTTTCTCTTAAATTTTTTGATATGTATATGAAAGTTATATAATTATTAAGTTTCGCAATTGCTTAAGTGTAATTTAACCATGAAAGGAAGTGCGGGACATGTACAAATTTACAGCGGACTGCCTGACAGGGATCAGGCAGGTAGACGAGGAGCATGAGAGGCTGTTTAGTTTGCTTAACGAGACATTGGAGTTGCTGCATAATGACATTTTGCAGGATAAATACCATAAAGTGCAGGGGATTTTTGAGGAATTGAAGCGGTATGCGGACATTCACTTTGCAAATGAGGAAGCCCATATGGCGGCGCTCAACGATCCGGAATTGGAGCTGCAAAAAAGGCAGCATCTGGAATTTCGGGAGAAAATAGATGTTATGGATTTTTCTGATATCGACGAGTTGGAAGGGCAGCAGGAGACGTTAGAGGAATTGATGCGTTACCTGACGCGCTGGCTGTACCGCCACATTTTAGGCAGTGATATACTGATTGGCAAAATGCCTTCGAAAGAGGAGTGGAAGGGAAAGGAAAACCCTTGTGAATTTACAGAACAGTATCATACGGGCATTCCCTTGATTGATGGGGAACATGCGACCTTGTTCGAGATTATTGGGCGGGCGAATGATTTGGTCAAGGAAGAGCTTTTGCATGATAAGTACGATGAGATAGTGGGGATTTTAGGGGAACTTAAGGACTATACCAAAGAACATTTCCGGGATGAGGAAGAGTATATGGAGTCTATCCAATATCCTGGGATTGGGGCGCAAAAAATGGCGCACCAGGCATTTGTCTCCAAATTAGAAGAGATTGACTTAGAACAGGTGGACCAGAACCAGCAGGAGTATTTAGAGGAGTTGATGGAGTTCCTGTTTGGCTGGCTGTCAAACCATATTTTAAAGTCCGACAAATTGATAGGGGCATAGAAAAATAGCTTGTAATTGCCACAGTGGCAGTATAAAATGAATGTAGTGGGATTGTTTCCGCGCATAATGTGGAAACGGTTAATACATAAGGAGATAATAAGAAGGAGGTAATAAGACAATGGAGACATTAGCATTTGGAGTAAACCAACGGGGGGAAAAAGCATCTTTGTATACGTTGGAGAATAAGAAGCACACGGTAATCAAGGTGTCAGACCATGGCGCGACGCTGGTATCGGTACTGATCCCGGACAAGGATGGCGTTGTGCGCGATGTGGTATTGGGGTATGACGAGGCGGCTGAATATGACAGCCACACCTGCTATTTTGGAGCAACGATTGGCAGGAATGGCAACCGCA
Organism: uncultured Lachnospiraceae bacterium; assembly: GCA_949879775.1. GTDB lineage: Bacteria > Bacillota > Clostridia > Lachnospirales > Lachnospiraceae > Petralouisia. The sequence goes on along the minus strand of CATLBW010000021.1, from coordinate 2,933 downwards.
TCGATAAAGCGCAGATGATGATTGATGGACAGTTATGCAAGGTGCCTGCCAACGAGGGCGAGAATAACCTGCATAGCGGCCCTAATGGTTTTGACCGGGTTGTATGGGAAGTGAAGGAGCGTACGGACAACAGCATTACATTTTTCCATCTCAGTACGGAGGAGGAGCAGGGATTTCCTGGTAACCTGAAAGTGGAGGTTACTTATACGCTGACAGACGAAGATGCGGTGGAAATCAGCTACCGCGGAGAAGCGGATAAGACAACTGTTATGAATTTCACCAACCATTCTTACTTTAATTTGGGTGGGCATGGCAGCGGCTCCGTTATGGGACAGAAGCTGCAGATTTTAGCGGAGGCTTACAATCCGGTCCACGACTCTGAGTCCATCCCTACAGGAGAGATTGCGCCGGTAGAGGGTACGCCGATGGATTTCAGGACCATGAAGCCAATTGGGCAGGATATCGAGGCGGATTTTGAACAGTTGAAGCATACCGGCGGTTATGACCATAATTATGTGCTCAGCGATAAACCAGGCGAGATGAAGGTTATGGCCAATGCTTATTGCGAGGAGACAGGGATAGCCATGGAAGCGTCCACAGACTGCTGCGGGGTACAGCTCTATGCGGGCAACTTTATCGGCGACCAGACCGGTAAGGGGGGCGCGGCATACTGCAAACGCTGTGGTTTTTGCCTGGAGTCCCAGTTCTATCCGAATGCCATGAACCAGGAGAACTTTGCGTCCCCAATTGTGAAAGCAGGAGATGTGTTTACAACTAAGACTATATACCGCTTCTATGTGAAATAACGGTTTTCTGTAGATATTAAAGGCAAATATAACATCTTGTGAGAGGAAATCCCGGAGGTTGGAGTAATCCCTGGGATATCCTCTTTTTATCTTAGCAGGAAATACCTTGTCACACTAAAGCGTGATAGTGTCTTTCCTATAAGATAAGAAATAAAAAGGTTAAACCATAATTGTATGATTTGGCTTTGGCGGGTTTATGGCGCCGCTGAAAGCGGCATATCAGTTTAGGAAGGGATAAAATTATGCGCGAACAATTGACAAAGAGTGACGTCAAAAAGATAGAGGAAGAGATCGAGTACCGTAAGCTGGTGGTGCGCAAGGAAGCGCTAGAAGCAGTTAAGGAAGCCAGGGCGCACGGGGACTTGAGTGAGAATTTTGAATACCATGCGGCGAAAAAGGACAAAAATAAGAACGAGAGCCGTATCCGTTATCTGGAACGTATGCTGAAAACAGCGGTAATCGTGTCGGATAATTCCAAAGAGGATGAGGTCGGCATTAATAATACGGTCACGGTATATTTTGAGGAGGACGACGAAGAACAGGTATTCCGGTTGGTTACATCCATACGCGGAAATTCCATGAAGAACTTAATCAGTACAGAATCCCCAATTGGTAAAGCTATCCTTGGACACAAGGCAGGGGACAGGGTACAGATAAAAGTGAATGAAGACTATAGTTATTATATTGTGATTAAACAAATTGAAAACACATCAGAGGATGAGAATGACGCAATCCGGGGCTACTAAAACTTAATATTCGTTGTACTAGGCATGGAAGCTGCGCCGCTATGCAGTAGGCTTCCATGCCCGGAATTTCCCCGCTCTAATCCAAGTCGAACTCGTGGTAAATGTGCGCCTGTTTTATCAGGTAATTCTGTTCTTGCGGACCGAGCTGGCGGTATGTTTCTAATAACTCCCCTTCCTTGTCATCATAACATTCCGGTGGGAGTGAAGGGCGGCGTATATTCGTGATGCCTAATAGATAGTCTGTGGACACCTCAAAATACTCTGCCAGGCTAATCAGCGTATCGAAATCCGGCTCGCGGCCGCGACGCAGGTAACCGTTTAAAGTGGATGGCGCGATATGTAATTCTGTGGCTAATTGTTTCTGCGTGAGATTACGTTCTTCCAATAAATTTTCAAGCCTGGTAGAAAATTTCATAAAATAATCCTCTTTAGTCAAAAACTGCAATAGTACTAAAGTTATTTTACGAAAAATTTTCAGAAATATACTGGAAATATTCGAAACATATTTTCAATTCACGATTGTGAATTACAGCCAGCCGCCATCTAGGGTGATAATTTGTCCAGTCATATAGGAAGGGGCAGTCACCACTGCCAATGCCAGCCGGGCGACCTCCCCTGTGCTCCCAAATCTTCCGGCTGGGATTTCTTCTGCCAGTTGTCGGCGTTCTTCCTCAGAAAAACAATGGTTCATGCGGGTGTCGATGACGCCGCAGGCAATAGCGTTGACAGCGATGCTGCTGGGCGCCAGTTCCTTTGCCAATGCTTTGGTGAAAGCGTTGACGCCGCCTTTGGAAGCGGAATAGGCCACTTCGCAGGAGGCTCCTGCATTGCCCCACACAGAAGAAATATTTAAGATTTTACCGGATTTTACGTGTACCATGTTAGGGATGGCGCGTTTGCAGCAGCAGAACAGGGAGGTGAGGTTCGTGTTCAAAACGCTTTCCCATTCTTCCAGGCTCATATCAGAGAGGAGGCCAACGTGCGAGACGCCAGCATTATTCACCAGAACGGTGACAGGGCCGAGCCGCCGCTCAATCTCTGTAAAAGCATGGTCCACAAAGCATATGTCCCCTATATCTCCTATGAGTGGGAGGCAGGGGGTGGGGAACGTTTTGTCCAGTTCTTTGGCAAATTGGCATAGCTCTTCGGCGGAATGGCGGCAGTTAATGGCAAGCGCATAGCCTGCGCGTGCAAATTCCCAGGCAATGGCGCGCCCGATTCCGCGGGATGCGCCAGTGATAAAGGCTATTTCTCTTTTCATAAGGTTGTTTCTCCTCTCGGTAGGTATATAAGTAACGATATGGTGTTACTGTTCACACAGGACTTTGCATTTACTGCAAAGTCCGTAAGAAAATGATTCAGGTGTGAGCAAATCCCATTC
>CATLBW010000020.1 GCA_949879775.1 uncultured Lachnospiraceae bacterium | reverse complement strand
CATAAAAAGGTACATCACAACCGGCAGGCGTTTAAAGAACTTCTCCCCGAAATACTCATTGCCAAAACAGAAGATGATAATCGACGCCTCCAGAATGCTCTCAAATACCACAAAGAACAAAAAATAAACCATTAGCTGCCACGCAGGGATATGGAACCACAGCCCCCCGCAGACAACAATAAGGACCCCAATCACCAGGTTCCCGGCAAACGACTTGACGCCCTCAAACATCAGCACCATTTTCGGGCTGACCGGCGAGGAGAACACAAAATGCACCTCGCTTGGCCGGAACAATAGCCCCCTCCTCCGGGAATAGCTGATAATATTGCCAGGAATCATAGCAAAAATAATAATGGACAGGATTGCCACGATATTTTCCGGCTTGCCAAAATCCCCTTCCTCTATCATCGTCCCAAAACCAAACCCCATCATGAGCAAATATGCCAAAGCAAACACCAGCCAAATGTAAGTGGCAGGGCGTTTCAGCGCACGCTTGACACTATTGATGATTGTCCGTTTATATAGGTAAACCAGCCCTCTCATTGCGCATCACCACCTCCCGTAATCTGGAAGAACAGTTCTTCAATGTCTGCATCCTTCTGCTGCTTGCGGTCAAATGTCCCTATGATTTTGCCTTTCTGCATGATAAACACAAGGTCCCAGAGGTCTTTCACCATTTCCAGCATATGCGTGCTGATCAGCACGGTGACCCCCTGCCCCTTCAATTCCAAAACCACTTCCTTCAATTCTTTGATGGCGGCAGGGTCCAAGCCAACCATCGGCTCATCCAAAAGGATTACTTTCGGCTTAATGGCAAGGGCGCAGCAAATGCTGACCTTCTGCATCATCCCTTTGGACAGCTCACGCCCCAGCCTCCCCTGCTTGTCATCCAGCTCAAAACGGCTTAGGAGCCGATTCACTTCCTCTTCCGTAATCTTAGAGTCATAAGCACGCCTGACATATTCGATATGCTCACGCACTGTCAGGGCGTCAAACATTGCCGGGACCTCCGGGACATAGCCGAATATCCGCTTTGCCTCCAAAGACCTTGCAGGCATTTGTTCAATGCCCACACCGCCCTGATAACGCAAAAGCCCTGCTATACTCTTAATAATCGTTGATTTGCCGGCGCCGTTAGGCCCTAAGAGGATGCCCACCTGCCCGGTCGGCACCGTAAAACTTACATGGTCTACGGCCAGATACCCGCCATACTTTTTTGTCAATTCCTGAATCTCCAGCATAACTCTCTCTCCTTTTGTCTTCCTATGCGCAAAAATCACATGCCTACTGTATTACTCTTGTAATACAATAGTACATGTGATTATTTTTGTCAACCTTTATTATTGTTTTTCGACAATCTCATTCTTATTTTTATAAATAGAATTTGCCGGCACCACGCCGCGGACCATCGACAATGGATAAATGTTGCTGTGCCTGCCAATGACGCTGCCAGGGTTCAATACGCTGTTGCAGCCTACTTCTACCTCATCCCCTAGCATGGCTCCAAATTTCTTTAAACCAGTGGCGATCTCCTCCTTACCGTCCTTCACCACAACCAATGTTTTGTCCGACTTGACATTCGAGGTGATGGAGCCAGCGCCCATGTGCGCCTTATACCCTAAAATGGCGTCCCCCACATAGTTATAATGCGGCACCTGGACTTTGTTGAACAACACGACGTTTTTCAGCTCCGTGGAGTTGCCAACCACAGCCCCTTTCCCTACAATGGCATTGCCGCGGATAAACGCGCAATGGCGGATTTCAGCCTCCTCGTCAATGATAGCGGGACCATTGATATTCGCTGTAGGGGCAACTTTCGCATTCCTGGCAACCCAGACGTTTTCCCCCCTCTGCTCGAATTTCTCAGAATCAAGCGATTTGCCCAGCACACAGATAAAACTGCTGATTTTGGGGAGCGCCTCCCAGGGATAAGCAAGCCCTTCAAACAGCCCTGCGGCAATTGTCTCTGACAACGTGTATAAATTACTGATTTTACATGATTCCATATGCTTCTCTTCCTTTCTTCTGCCAATTATAGATAAATCTGCTTATAATTTCTTTTTCCGCGCGGGAGCCTTATAAAATGCCGCCGCCTGCTGAAAAAACGCCCGCAGGGCATATTGGTTATTCAGCCTTAGCACCCCGCTGGTGCGGCTTTTGATAAAATTCTCCAATTTCACCATATATTCCTGTGGGGTAATGCTGCCTTGGGCCACATAGGTAAGCCCCTTCTCCCAACTCGCCGTCAATTCCGGGTTGAGCAGGGAGCGGATGGAGGCATTTACCACATCATATATCATTTCCCCAAGCAGCGTCGGCGTAATCACCTGCGTCTTCTTATTTAAGGCAAGGTATTTGTTGTTGACAAGCTTCTTGAGGATTTCCGCACGGGTAGCGCTGGTGCCGATTCCGCTCCCCTTAATCTGGGCGCGCAGCTCCTCATCTTCAATCAACTGCCCAGCATTTTCCATGGCAAGGATCATAGACCCGGAATTATACCGTTTGGGCGGGGAAGTTTCCCCCTCCTTGATATTTAATGCCAAAACCGGCAAATCCATGCCTTTTTTTAGCTGCATAAGACGCTCCATAAACGCCGCGTCGCAAACCTGCGTATTCTCCTTATCCTTCGTCCCCTCCATGTCTTTGCCCTTTTTCTTCTGGAAAGAATATTCCATCACCTTAAGGTAGCCAGGCTCCATGAGGAGCTTGAAAGAGGCAAAGAATTTCTCTCTCACGCCCCCTTTCCCCTCCATAGAGGCTGTAAGGCTGATTTTCTGATAAACGGCCGAGGGGCAGAAGATCCCTAAGAACCGCCGCACAACAGCCTCGTATACATGAAGCGCCGTCTCATTCAGGCTGCGGATTGCCGACATCCCCTGCCCGGTGGGGATAATGGCGTAATGGTCTGTAATCTGCTTATCATTGACATAACGCGTCCGGGCAATGTTCTTATAGCTTCCTTTTTCCAGTATCTCTTCCGCAAAAACCCTGACTGACGGGATATTCTTCAACCCTGCAATATTCTTCTGTATCTCCTTAGCCACTGCCGTGGAAAGGACGCGGGCGTCCGTCCTGGGATAAGTAACCAGCTTCTTTTCATATAATTCCTGCACCACCTGCAAGGTCTGGTCAGGGCTGATTTTAAACAGCCTGGAACAGTCGTTTTGCAGCTCAGCAAGGTTATACAAAAGCGGCGGGTTCTTCTTCTCTTTCCGTTTCTCTATCCCCTCCACCCTGGACTGCCATGTCCCCGTCGGCCTCCCTTCTGTCAAATCCTGAATTAATTTTTCCGCATCATCCTTTGCCTTAAAGCCATTTTCTTTATAAAGCCTCGGCGACTGAAAATAAACGCTCCCTTCCACTGCACGCCACTCAGCCTCCAATTCCTTCCCTTGGATATCCAGCGTACTCAGCACACGGTAAAAAGGAGTTTTAACAAACTCACGTATCTCCCGCTCCCTGCGCACTGCCATGCCTAACACACAGGTCATGACGCGCCCCACGCTGACCACGGTATAGCGTGTGCCCATAAAGTTGGAAATCGCATCCCCATACTTGAGGGTCAGAAGCCTGGAAAAATTAATACCCATTAAATAATCCTCTTTGGCACGTAAATAGGCAGATTCACAAAGGTTGTCATATTCTGACAGGTCCTTGGCCTCCCGGATGCCCCGCAAGATTTCCTCCTCTGTCTGGGAATCAATCCACACCCTGCGGCGTTCCTTCCCCCGCACCTGCGCCTGGCGTTCCACCAGACGGTAAATATACTCCCCCTCGCGCCCGGAATCCGTACAGACAAAAATTGTCTCCACGTCCTGCCGGTTTAGAAGCCCTGCCACAATCTGGAACTGCTTCTTCACGCCCGGGATGACCTCATACTTAAAATCCTCCGGGATGAACGGCAGCGTCGCCAGGCTCCATTTCTTATACTTCGCATCATAGGCCTCGGGATAACTCATCGTCACCAAATGTCCCACACACCAGGTAACAATCCCCTCCCCGGATTCCATGTAACCGTCATGGTTTTTAAAATCCTGTTTTAATGCTTTGGCAAATTCTCTTGCCACGCTGGGTTTCTCAGCTATATACAAAGCTTTCGCCATAATTTATCCTGCTTTCTTATATTTGCCCACTTTCCTAAATTACCCGGTTCATATCCACCAAAAAGATACGCGGCTCCTTCGCTACCATCCGTACCAACTTCTCGTCAAACCCCTTTGCCGTAAACAGATAATAAAAATTAGCTGTAACTTTCGCCTGTTCCATGCTGGCAAAAAGCTGCTGGCACATCTCAAAGGTCATTTGAGGCTCCGTCCAGTTGCAAAGGCAAATCAGGTTCTCCCGCACGCTGTTCTGGGCAATAATGTCAATATTTCCCCTCTTGCCAACCCAGGTCCCTATCTTATGGATTTCCAGGGGTAGTTTGTGGGTATCGTCCAAAAATTGCAGGTATTCCATGCACACCTTAATAAAATACGGCGTCAAATGGCTTTCCAGCTCCCCGGCTATGTAGCGCTCATAAAAAGCTTCCGGCTCCATACTATACAATTCCGACAGATGTGGGTACACAAACTTAAACCAAAAATTAATATATGTATCTTTTATCTGATATAAGCCTTTCTGGGCATTTTCCCAACCGCCCGTCTCAAAGGAGCACACCTTCTCAACCACATCAAAGGCCATGAGGTTCTTGAGGTAGACGCTTATTTTTGCCCTGGAAAACCCTGTTTCTTTGTACAATTCGTTGAGCTTCCGCTTACCGCTTGCCACGGCCTCCAAAATCGTATGGTACACGGACAACTCCCTCAGATGGCTGCGGATTGCCCGCTCAACACTGTCATGGAAACATCCTTTCCGCGAAAGGATATGCGTACAGACATTGTACTTCACATCTTTTTGCAAATCCCACTTTGCAAGATATTCCGGCTTACCGCCAAGAATGCCATACACTTCCACATTCTGCCGCAGCGAATACCCTGGGAAATACTGCGCCGCATCCACAAATGGCAAATCATTTATTTTAAGGGTCCCGGTAACCTTCTTCCCTGACGTCCCCAAAGCTTCCTGCATTTCCTGGTCTATCCAGGGAATGTCCGTGCTGTACAAAAGGACCATTACCGGGCCGGGATAAAGTTTCTTATCGCGCAAACGCACAATACCCTCCCAGAACTTCGCATCACGCTTTATTATATGCTGAAACTCTTCAATTACAAATACCAGCTTGCTGGAATCCCCGCTCTTTATGCGTTTAAAATAATAATCATAATTTTCTTCTGACAGCGATACCTTATAATGCGCCGCAATTTCCCGCCCCATCCGCATCTTCTGCGCCTTCGCCGAAACCTCCGGAGCAAAATAATAGAAAAACTTTTTCCCCTGGCAGAATTCCTGTATTAATTCCCTGCCCTGGTTCTCCCTGCGCCCATACAGAACCAGAATCTGGTTCCCGCTCTTTCGGTATAACTGCTCCAAATACTGCAATTCTGAATTCCTTCCTGCCATATCCCTAAGTCCTTTCTCGCCCTATGAATGTATTCCCCCTTCATACTATCACGATTTAACTTTATTTGCAAATTCAAAGAGCGTTTTTCCCGGACGTTTTTTCCTCCCCCTTCTTCTCCATTAATCTCACACCAGGAATTTCTGCTTCAAGGCTCTCCCTTTGCACGATGGCTTCTGCTTCAAGGGCTTCCCTTTGTCCAATGGCTTCTGCTCCAAGGGCCTCCCTTTGACCGATGGCTTCTGCTTCAAGGCTCTCCCTTTGACCGATGGCTTCTGCTTCAAGGCTCTCCCCCTCCACAGCCTCAATTTCTGCTTCCATGGCTTTTCCCTTCTTCTGGAAACGCCCCAGGAATACTTCTTTCTTCTCAAGAAGTTCCCGCCGCTTCCCTGATATTTCTGAAAGCCTCTGCTGCCTTTTTTCTTCCTTCTCCAAAAGCTTTCTCTGCCTGGCTGCTTCCCTGCCTAAAAGCTTCTGCTGCTTCTTTTCCGTCTTTGCCCTGGATTTCTGGTCTTTCCTGACTTCCTTGCGGGCGGCCTTTTCGATTTCCCGGATAGTATCTTTTGCCGCCCCTATGTTCTTTCTCTCCTTGCGGTACGGGTTATAAAAGAACTGGGAGGCAGTCCCCACAATAAGCAGGCAAATCCCAAAAATAGAGAGCCAGGGCAGTATCATATGGTACTCCCGATAGCCCAGCTCAAAACAAATAAATACTACCATCATGAGGGGGAAAATAAGCAGGTACAAAACTTTGCATACCATATCCATAACCTTTCCCCTGCCCTGAGGCTTGGCCAGAAGCGTCCCTTCCATCCCGGCAAATGCAAGCATGGACAGGCAGACCTGCGACTGGAACCCATGCAGGAAGCCGCATAACGCCACCAACAGCACAGACAGCAAAAACAGCGAAAAAGCGCAGCCTCTGTAGTAAGCGTTCTTATACTCCTGGATTCCCTGCAATTTATCCTCAGTTATGCCATACATGGCGTAAACCTGCGCGTCCATACGCTCCTGGAATTCCCGGTTATATTTCCTCGCTTCCTTCGTCTGCTCCATGTTGCCTTCAATGTCTGCCTTCAGCCTGTCTAATACTTCCTGCTCCTTGCAGATTCGCTCAAACAACGCGTCCTCCGCCTGCCGCTGTCTCTGTATCTGGCGGTAAATCCATTCCGTCTTCTGTATTTTTAAGGTCTGTTCCTTATCTTCCATTCCCTTTCCTCTCTTTTGAATATTGCGCAGGGTTCCCATAGCCCGAAATAAATTCCTGCCTACTTCATGCCTATTACCATCCCAAGGATGTATGGGACAAGCCAGATTGCCCAGACTACAAGGCTGAACTTGTGGAAATTCTTTGCCGAGCCTTCATTATCCCTCACCAAAACGACAGTAGCCCAGACTGCATGCACTACCATCAGGATAATAGCAAGCGCTCCCGTCACGCCGTGCAAAGACAAGCCCCCTGAAAACATAGGATGCTCCGCTATCTGCCCCATGAGGATTGTTCCCGTTGTATCCATGCACAGCCCAAGCCAAAAGAAAACCAAATGCGCTTTTTTTAATTTTCTGCTCCGGTGCTCTGACCACACGCCAATTGTATACAATGCTAACGCCGATGTTATTGCGATAATTGCCGCCATCAATGTCCCCGTCATCTTAAAACTCTCCTTTTTCATGCAGATAAGACTGCTCCCAAAGAAGCAGCCTTATTTTTGTTATCTTATTTTGCTGAAATATAGCCCTGCGCCTTTAGCAGCTCCGCACAGAGGATTGCCCCCCCTGCCGCGCCGCGCACAGTATTATGGGATAGCCCGATGAACTTCCAGTCATACACAGTGTCTTCCCTCAGCCGTCCAACGCTTACGCCCATGCCATTCTCATAATCCACATCCTGCGTCACCTGCGGGCGGTTATCTTCCTCAAGATACTGGATAAACTGCCCCGGCGCACTCGGGAGCCCTAACTCTTGCGGAACGCCGCTGAACTCTTGCAGCTTCTTTATAAGCTGTTCCTTAGTGGGTTTCTTTTTGAACTTCACGAACACTGCCGCCGTATGCCCGTTCAACACCGGCACACGCACGCACTGGCAAGTAATCGTGGGCGTGCTCGCTGGCACAATCACGCCATCTTTCACCTCTCCCCAGATACGCAGCGGCTCTTTTTCCGATTTCTCTTCCTCGCCGCCGATATAGGGAATCACATTGCCCACCATCTCCGGCCAATCCTTAAATGTCTTGCCTGCCCCGGAAATTGCCTGGTAAGTCGTGGCAACCACCTCATAAGGCTCAAATTCCATCCATGCGGTCAGCACAGGCGCATAAGACTGGATGGAGCAATTAGGCTTCACAGCCACAAACCCTCTGTCCGTCCCCAGGCGCTTCTTCTGGGACTCAATCACTTTCATATGCTCCGCGTTGATTTCCGGCACAACCATCGGCACATCCGGCGTCCAGCGGTGCGCGCTGTTGTTGGACACCACCGGCGTCTCCGTCCTGGCATAAGCCTCTTCAATCGCCTTAATTTCCTCTTTGGACATATCTACGGCGCTGAACACGAAATCCACCTTAGAAGCCACCGCTTCCACTTCATTCACATTCATCACCACAATGTCCTTCACAGCCTCCGGCATGGGGGTGTCCATCTTCCAACGCCCTCCCACAGCCTCTTCATATCTCTTACCGGCAGAACGCGGGCTTGCGGCAATCGTCGTCACCTCAAACCATGGGTGGTCCTCCAGCAAAGCGATAAAACGCTGGCCTACCATGCCCGTCCCGCCAAGGATTCCTGCTCTCAATTTCTGACTCATCTCTAATCTCCTCACCCTCCCTGAAATATCGCGGGAGCTTTCTTTCTCTTGTCCGTCATGCGCGGACGATTGTTTTTCTGTTAGATATACTAATACATTTCCGTCAAAAAAGCAATCCTGCATATTATACAAAATTCACAGACAGCAGCCACTGATTCTGTGGATTCTGTATAGGGGATAGGACTGTGCCCATCCATTCCTCCCCGGCCTGCCGCGTACAGCCATATAGCAGCCCCTTTATCCAAGCAAGGCCTGTTCCCAATCAGGGATGTCCGATTTCCAATCCTGCATAAGCGCCTCTTTTTCCAGGGCAATGACCTTTTTCATCGCCTCCTGCCCCGGCGCCCCGACTGTCAAACGTTTCTCCACGCAGGCCTCCATGGACACTGCCTCAAAAATGTCCTCCTCAAATACGGGGCTAATCGCTTTCAATTCATCCAGCCCCATATCGTCAATGGCAATCCCTTTGTCAATGCAGTACAGCACAATCCTCCCTACAATCCCATGGGCGTCCCGGAAAGGCACGCCGTGGTTCACCAGGTAATCCGCTGCATCCGTGGCATTGGTAAACCCATGCCTGGCGCTGGCTTCCATCTTATCTTTGTTAAATTTCATGGTAGACAACATGCCGTTAAACAACGCCAGGCATCCTTTTACCGTATCCATGGCGTCAAACGCCAGCTCTTTATCCTCCTGCATATCCTTATTATAAGCAAGGGGGATGCCCTTCATGGTCGTAAGCAGGGAAACCAACGCGCCATAAACGCGCCCGGTCTTGCCGCGCACAAGCTCCGCAATATCCGGGTTCTTCTTCTGGGGCATGATGCTGCTTCCGGTGCTGTAGGCATCGTCAATCTCCACAAACTGGTACTCATTGCTGTTCCAGATAATAACCTCCTCCGAAAAACGGCTCAAATGCATCATCACCGTGGAGAGCGCAGACAGATACTCAATGAGATAATCACGGTCTGAGACGCCATCCATGCTGTTTAAAGTCGGTCCGTCAAACCCTAGAAGCCCTGCGGTGTAATGCCTGTCCAAATCATAAGTCGTCCCCGCAAGCGCGCCGGAACCCAGAGGGCAGTAATTCATCCTCCGGTAAATGTCCTGCATACGCTGGCGGTCACGCTTAAACATCTCAAAATACGCGCCAAGGTGATGCGCCAGCGTCACCGGCTGCGCTTTCTGTAAATGTGTGAACCCCGGCATAAAGGTGCCTGTATTTTCCTCCATAATTGACAAAATCGTATGTAACAGCTCTTTGAGCAGACCGTCCACGGCCAGGACTTCCTGCCTCGTGTAAAGGCGCATATCAAGCGCCACTTGGTCGTTACGGCTCCTGCCAGTATGCAGTTTCTTGCCTGTATCCCCCAAACGTTCAATCAAGGTCGCCTCCACAAAGCTGTGGATGTCCTCGTACTCATGTGAAACCTCAAGCCTGCCATCCTCCACCTCACGCAGGATTTGTTTGACCGCCGCCGTTAAATCTTGCGTTTCCTGCTCCGTGAGGATTCCTTGCTTTCCCAGCATTTTCACATGGGCAATACTGCCCTCCATGTCCTGTCGGTAGAATTTCTTATCAAAAGATATGGACGCGTTAAAATTATAGACCAACTGGTCTGTCTCTTTCGTAAAGCGCCCGCCCCATAATTGTGCCATAATTGTCCTCCTTAACTGCATATCTGCTATCCTGTCCTTTTCCCGCCGCGGAAATTTATCTTCCAAGCCCGCTTTCGCTTTCAGCCTGCAAACCCACTTTCGCCTCTTCCTTCTGCCGCTCCCGCTCCTGTTTGGAAAATACGCAGCCGCAATAATCCTGGCGGTACATGCCGTATTCTTTGGAGAGCGCAACCGACTGCCTGTAACCGTCTTTCTTCTTAAAATCAGAACAGAGATAGGGAATCCCATACTCTATCGCCAAACTCTCACCGATTTCATTCAGCTTCCCGGCATCTTTCAGCGGGCTTATGGACAAGGTCGTGGTAAAATAATCCATATGCAGCCGCTTCGCATATTCCGCTGCCTCCCGCAAACGCAGCTCGTAACAACGGAAACAACGCTCGCCGCCCTCCGGCAGATGCTCCATGCCTTTTACCGCCTCATAGAACCTGCCCTGCCCATACTCCCCTCCCACAAAATTTATCGGGTAAAATACACACGCAGCCTCCCCTGGACCATCCCCGGCAGGCTGCCGCGTCAAACGCAGCTCCTCCCTGGCATGTGCAGAAAACCGTTTTATATAATCCTCCTGCTCTTTTACGCGCTTATCATATTCCTTTGGCGGGTAAATATTGGGATTATAATAGAGGACCGTGATACGGAAATAACGGCACAGATATTGCAGGACGTAACTGCTGCAAGGCGCGCAGCAGCTATGCAGCAGCAATGACGGCGCAGGTTCTTTCCCCTGCAAGCTTTTGATTACCTGTTCCATCTCTTTTTGGTAATTGCGTTTCATAAATATTTCCTTTGACTGCGAAATTTATAGTTGCATAATATTTCCTTTGACTGCAGAATTTATAGTTGCATAATATTTCCTTTGACTGCGGAATTTATAGTTGCATAATATTTCCCTTACCTGCGGAATTTGTATAAGGTCCCTTCGTCCATGGTAAACGGGTAATTTTTCAGCTTCGCCTGATTTTCCATAATCATCTCCACGTCCTTTTTCCACAAATCATCCGCAATCTCAACCTTCCCCAACAGCTCGTCCAGATATCCCGTAAAATCATCTACGCTGGCAAAGCACATCTGCCTCAGCGCCGCGCGCACGTCTTCTTTTTCCTCATAATAAGCCAAGAATCCCGGCAGGAAAATTCCCACCGCTTTGCCATGCGGCACTCCCATCTCGTAAGTCACCGCATAGCTAAGGCCATGCGGGAGCGACGTGCTGGTGTGGGTAATCGCCATGCCCGCCGTAGCGGACATCTGCATCAGCATATCAAACGCCTCATCAGACAATGTCTGCTTCGGCTCCCCGCCAAAACGCCTGCACTGCAATAAATCATCTTTCACCTTGGCAAACAGGCGCAATCCTTTCTCCGAATACATGCGGTTATAGGAATTGGCGTTCGTGTTCAGATAACTTTCAATCAGGTGCGCCAACGCGTCCACGGTCGTATTGATAAGCGTATCCACGCTTTCTGTCTTAAGATAACGGCTGTCTATCAACGCCAGCACAGGATAAATCCGATAGCTGATGCTCTGCTTCGTCCTGCGAGCATGGATTGTCAGGATCGCATAAGGCGTTACCTCGGAACCCGTCCCTGCCGTCGTCGGCACTTCCGCTACCGGCAATGCCTCAAACTCATGTGCCTCGTAAAGAATGCTCTCATCCTCACCGGGATTGGCAACCATCAAGGCAATCGCCTTCGCGGCGTCCATGGGGGAGCCGCCGCCGATGCCTATCACAAAATCCACGTTTTCCTCAATGCCAAACTCCCTTGCCTGCATCACCGTCTCAATCGAAGGGTTCTCTTCTATTTTGTCAAATACGGCATACGCTGTCCCTGTCTTTTGCAATGCGTTTTTCACGTCCTCCAAAGAGCCGTTTGCCCGCGAAGAATGCTTCCCTGTCACCAGCAGCGCTTTCTTGCCTAACGCCGCAAGCTCCTTCCTATGGTTCATCACACAGTTATCCTCACTGTACACGTTGGTCGGCATATATATCTGCATACAATCTCCTCCATTCTGCTGCGCTCCGCCTGATATCGTCACAGCCCATCAATTTTGCCATGATTTCAAACAATTATCTCCATTATAGCCCCTTTGCGCATATATAGTCAACGTCAAAAGTTTTTCATTTTGACGTTGACTATTTTAAGGGATCTATTTTTCAAAATGCTGATAGTCCTTGAGCGAATTCCAGCTCCCGCCCCAGGTAAACCCATGCTCCAGGAACAGACGTAAGCAAAGGTCTCCTTCATCAATCTTATGGGCGAACGCCTGGCTTCTGTCTGCATAACCGCCAGCGTTTGCAGGGCTGATGGAGGCGCCGCCGTTTTTGACGCAGGGATTGTAGAGTGGGTTGATATCTATGGCAAGCCCCAGGCTGTGGCGCGACAGCTTGCTGCTGCCGGCAATCTCCCGATAGTTAAAGGAAGAAGTATTGTTATCCTCCATGGACAGCTCATCGTCCGCCCCATAGGCGTCCACTAATACCATTTTTTCAATCTCATACCCGTTTTTATAAAGCTCTTCCATGATTTCCAGCACATCCGCGGCAATCGACGCATTTACCAACAGCTCCCCGATATGCGTCTGCCCGTCGAAGCCCATGTGCAGCACGCGCAGATACCGCAGCTCCCCCAAGGAAATATTGTCATTTTCCTGATAGGAAACACCCATAATCCGCTGCTGCACCTTATCGTCTAATTCCTCACTGTAAAACAAGGCGTCCGCCAAATCCTCCCCTATCGCCGACATATCGAGGACGCTTCCCGCTTCCATCTTTTGAATGTCCGCAATATCCAGGACAGCTTTCGCATTTGCGGCAGCTTGCGTACTTTCGCCAACACCAGGAAAATCCCCTGTATCCCCCTCCTGCCCTGCCGAAATTTCCATATCTTCCAGTACGCCGGAAGGACCTTCCTTATGCGCGTCCGCATAAGGAAAGCCCTCTTTTTGCTTCCTGTATCTTTCTTCCACCATTTCCGGCAAAACCTGACTGAGTACGCCTTCGCATAGTGATTCCTCTGTCATGCTTGTCCCGTTCACAGAACATGGCAATTTCTCAGTTGTGCCCCTGCCCATAAGCCCTTGTATTCCCTGATTGCCTATTGCACACAAAGAAATTAGCGCCAGGATGGACAGGGAAAGGGCGGCTGCCGCTTTCTTAGCGAATTTCTTCCTCATAGATACTCATCCTGGGAAAGCACGACCTCCTGGGGCGCCAGGCACACCGCAATGCCTTCGTCCGGCTCTTCCCTGTCATCACACAGCAGCGCATAGGAACCGTCCCTGTCAAAAAACAAGGTCTTCGGCTCAAAGCGCGTTTCCGGCGAATCTGCATAATCACGCAATAACCCCTCTATGGTATGCAATTTTTTCGCTTCTTTTTCCTTGTAGGCAAGATAGGCATTTTCCTGCTCCTTTGTAATCCCATCCTCTTCAAAATACGCCTGTATTTTCATTGTGACAGAATACTCTTTTCCAAACAGATAAATTTCCCTATCTGCTTTCCAGCCAATATGAAATGCAATTTCTCCAAATATATCGTGCAGCATCGTCTACTCTCCTTTCTTTGCCTCGGAAATCCCCCCTCTGTGCGTTACGTTATTATGTACAATACTGGGGACTTTTTGCATGGTCTCCTGGTCCTTGCACTCATGCCAGGTATATTGGTTCTCTTTTCGCCAGCTCTTCACTTCGCCGGGCGTACAGCCATGCTTCTGGGCAAGCTCCATATCCGCCCTGTCAAAATTATCCGTCCGGGCAGCGGAAAATTCCTTAATCTGGACGTCCCCTTTGCTTACCGACCCGAAATCCGGCTCCCCATCCCGAAAATTCACGCCGTCAATTTGATACTTTTCCATGACTTCACTCCAGCTTTGCCCATCCGGGTTCATTTTCTGAGGGATATATTCCTCTTCAGGCTCCCATTTTGAATCGCCCCTTTCCCCAGACCACTCCCCATGTTCCACGGGACAGTTTTTCACATCATCTCCAAATAATCTGTCATACTTTTCAAGCGACTCCTTGCTGAACTCCGGCGCTTTCCCACTATCCCGGAATTCTTTTACTTCTGATACCTCGCTCATCCTTCCTATATTTTCCATCTCCCTGCTCCTTTACATAAAATCCATCAACCGTTCAAATAAGTCTGCCGACTCCTCTGATCTATCTGCCTGCGCCTTTTCCCTGGTAAGCGCCATGATAATCTGCCGCTGCTGCCGCTCTGTAAATAAGGTTATGTCCGGATCTAACATTTCCTTTATGCCGCGGTACCATGCCTCTACATTGCCCTGCTTATCCTTTGCCAGCGCAAACGCTTTTTGCGGATTGAATATCTGGTATATGACCTCCTCTCTCAGCCTCTGGGCGTCCTCTTTCTCCAAGGCGTCCAGATATTTTAAAAATGAAACTTTCGCTTCCACCGGCATCTGCAGCCTATGTACCTCGCAAATCACATCCGCAATATATTTACGGTCTAACTGATCCTTCTTATATATCGGCATCAATAAAAAATCCACTACCTTTTTCTTATCAACAACTCCTGCCTCCTTTGGCTCATAACGAAACGCCGGGACGTCCTTGAAATTTGTATCAATTTTGCAAAGCGCCGGTTCCAGCCAGTCGTTCTGGTATACTGCCGCAACAAACGTCCTCAGCCTGGACAATTCCAAAATCTGGTCGTCACTTAAGCTTGCGGCTTTCCCAACCAGTTCCCTGTCCTGCTGGTCTGGCAGGCGAAGTATGATCTTTGTATTTGTATTGCGGATGACAGACAAATCCATAAGCCCCGGCGCCTGGTCTGCAATGATAAACCCTTCCCCATAGGTACGCATCTCCGCAATGGAATTTGACAGCATTTCCACCGATTTCCCAAGCAAGTTAGCGCCCTCATTCGACTGTTCCATGGACGTCCTTTTCAGTATGTTATGCGCCTCCTCAAGGACAGTGACATGCCGCAAAGGCTCATTGCCGCCTCTGGCATTTGCCATGCGGTATTCCTGGAGCTTCATCACAAGCAGCCCCATAATTAACGCTTTCGTCTCCATCGAACCCGTCCTGCTCAAATCCACAATGACATTTGCGTCAAACAACTCCTCCTGGGACAATTCATCATTCGTGAATATCTGCCCATATAACCCATTTGTCAGCGACTTCAAGCGGGTACACAACGCCCCTTTATAATCACCCTTGCTGTCAGTAGAGTACGCCGACTCTTCCAGCACAACATTGATTTGCCGCAATACATCCGCAAAAGAAGGGTACAACGGCTGCATGTCCCCGGCTTGATACATACACTCCGAAGTTTCCAGGTTCCAGCCGGCAACAGTATATGCCCTCTCCACAGCATCTTTCAACACAGCCGGCATAGCCGCGTACATCGGCCAGCAGACATTAAAAATCTCAATCAAGCGGTCTATATGCTCCAATATATGGACGTCCGCGGGAAAACTGAAGGGATTAATCCGCAATAGCGGCGTCTTCTTATTGTTTGTCCCATAAACATTTACGTCGGCATAGCCGCCAAACCGCTCCTTATACTCTCCCTTTGCTGGTTCTATCACCATAAATTTAATTTTTTCCGTCCGCCCCTTCACCTTACGCACCATCAGTTGGTCAAGCAGGGAATAAATTGCCGTTGATTTCCCGGCTCCTGTAGAACCTGTGATAAATGTATGCATAGATAAGCTTTCCACGTCAATGGGGACTTTCTGTTCACCCCCAACGCCGCCTTCCTCATGCCCCATGTGGTACAGGCTCCCCAAGACCAATGATTCCCTGCTGCTGTTTACGATATTCCTCCCAAAGGGCGCCATCGGAATCACCGTAACCCCCACAATTGATTTTTTCGGCAGCCCGATTTGTATCGCCAGCTCATCCCCGCTGACAATGGACGCAGGCGTCACGGTAATCGTCTCACTTTGCTTAAAACGCGGATGTACCAGGGAACCTATATATTTCCCTAAAATCTTTGTCTCCTCCGCCTGATACCAGGAATTAATATGGGAGGCCTGGACGCTGGAATTTTTCCCACGCATCAAGGCGTTATAGTTGCTGGCGCCTGTCAGCGCCGTCTCACGGTCGCCTGCAATCACATAAGCCGCACAGTCGAAAGCCCCAAAACTCTCACATTCATCTAGACGCTCCAAATGCTTATCAATTTTATCCAATAAGGATTTGACGCTCCGGTTCTGGTAATTCAATTGCAGGCTCTTCCCGGACGTCAGCGACGTCGAGGCCGTATCGGTAACGGAGCTGTTTTGCTGCCTTGTCCTGCTAAAAGTATCTGTCTTGCCTGTCGTCTCTGAGGTTCCCCTATGAAACCCGGCACTCACCCCAACAGTACCCTTCACTATGAAGTCAATTCCCATTTCAGCATTAACCCCGAAATTGCTTCCTTTTGACCTTGACCTGCTCTGGCTCATGGAAATACCGCTGGAAATCCCTTTTGAAAAGCCTTCCGACCGTGCCTTTGACAAGGATGAGGTATCGCTTTCGCTCATCGTCACAGAGCTGCCCGCAAATGCGGAGAGCTGCGTATACAGCATCTCATAGCCCTGCCGGATCACCTGTATCTCCGTCGTGTCAATGGGGTCCGCCAGCATGACAATTGTATATTTCTGCCCTTTGAGGGAATCCACCAGGTTCTCGATCCCCTGGACATAACCCTTCGCATCTTTGGCGTCCTCATCACGCAAAGCGACAATGCCTGACACCGAGGCATAGCAACTGCCCTCTTTCGCCAGCGTCGTTTTACGGAATTGCTCAACCTCGCCGCTTGGCAGCTCCTTCCATTCAGAGCCTATCAAATTGCCCGTAAGCGCCCCCCGGAAGGCTGCGGCATTCGCTTCCCTCCTTCTTTTGTCCCGCTCATTATCCACTCGCGCGTTTTTAGAAACAATCCCCAGATAATAATCAATCTTATTCCCATCGCTGTCTATGATGGTCGCAATGCTGCAGTCAATGGAAGACACTACGTTAACGATCGTCGTAAGCTTATCCAGGAAATTTTCCTCTTTATTCACCACCAGCTTGGACAATTTATAGAACTTCCCACAATGGGAAATGTTGGTATCTATATCCTCATAAGAGGGCTTGATGATTTCATAAGATTCCAGCTTATCCAAATAATTTTTCGTGATAATCGCCACCGCATGGTCCAGGGATTGTTCCAGGTCCGTTTCTATCTCTCCCTGTTTTTTTGCCAATTCATTTCTCATATTCCCATCTCCTATTTTAACTTTTTAAGGCTTTCCTCAAGCAAGGAAACATATTCCTTATAACTGGAAATCTCCGCTTCCTTATTCTCACACTGCGCCAATAAGGACGCAAACTCTTCGTTCATATTTTTAAGCAAGGACTCCTCCACGTTCCTGCTGATAATCCCGATACTGTCCTTAAATTCACGGACTGCATGGGAAAGCTTGGCGCATAACCCCTCATAAATGCGCGAAACCGCTTTCTGAAGCGCGACGGACAGCTCGGTCTTTTGTTCGGCAGAGGTAATTTCCCCCGTAAATTTCCCGGCAATTTTATTCATCTCCTCAGACATATCGATCTGAAAGACCGGGAACTCTATAGCGCCCACCGTTTCTTCCACCAGAATCCGAAAAAGCGAAGAATCATATTTCTCACTGCCCAAATCAAAGTTATTTACAACGACGTCCAGCAATTTACGCTTCATTTCTTTCGTCCGCACCGCCTCTGAAAATACCTCTTCTACCTGGTTGGTGGCGTCAACGGCATATTTCCTGAGGTTTTCTATGGCGTCGGCAGCCATGCAGTAAGAATAATGCTCCTCATATTGGTAAGAATGCGTCTTTTTCCACCATAGATGCCCGGTTGTATAATAACCGGTATGCGTCGTTGTGCCGGTCCTTTCTTTCAACTCAAGGAAATCTTTGCTTGACCCCCGCAATTCCCGGACGCCTTTTGCCTTTTCGGACTCTAACCTGGCATTGAATTCCCCAAAAACAGCCGCGATGTCCGCCTTGATATTCCCCATCTGCTCCTCGATAAATTTCTTCTGCCCTACAAGCTGCTCCCTGTCGTTTTTCTCTAATACCTGGATGCGCTTATTGGCTTTCTCCATAAAAGAGCCCAGCAAATCCCGCGCTTCCTCCAGCGCATTGGGGATGAAACTTTTTGCCTTGCTCTCCAAAATAGCTTCCTTTTCCCGCGCCACCTCAGAAAACAAGCCCTTAACCTCGTCAAAGTTCCCCAGCAATTTCAAATCAGATTCCATATCGTCCGAAAATTGCTGTAAGGCAAAATAAATGTTGCGCTCCTCAGGGCTAAAATCCTGCTGTCCTTTGCCGCTCATATTATAGGCCAGGGAAGAAACCATCAGCGGGGTTTCACATTGCTTTATCACTTCTATCAATTCCCGGGAACTTCCCCTCTTCTCCAAATCCTCTACGAACTGCCGCACCTTGCTTCTCGCACGCTTTTTTAATTTCTTCTTAATAATCCTGCATGCCTGGGGAATATTATCCGCCGTGTTTTCATCTTCCCCAAAGATATCGTCATCATCCTGGACACGCAGGATATCGCGGATGCCGCTGTCATACTTGCTGGCAATCAACGCCAGCCGTTTTACGCCTTTTTGCGGAAGCTGGCTGGATAGCAGATCCCAATCGCTTTTGTCCAAAAAACTGCCGGACTGGCTGAGGAAGAATACAACGTCGCAAACCTCCATAAATTCCTTGGTACGGATGGTCCTTGAAGCGATGGGGTCGTTCAGCCCCGGCGTGTCTACGATGGAAAGCCCTTTAAATTCCTCTTTATTCAAATACAAAACCACCGCTTTTACAATCGGCGTAAATTTGCCGTCCTCGCCCACATATTCATTCAGGCTATTAATTAAATCTTCATATGTACCAAAGGCAATCTTTTCCATGCCTTTCTCCAGGTACGGATAGGGGTCTACGCCGTTTCGCCTTACCATACCCACAATTTCACGCGCAGAGGTATAAATCTCATCTTCCAAATCGACTGCCGCATTTTCCTCCAACACTTCCCATTCTTCGGTAGAATAATATTCAATTTGTATAACGTTCTCCTGGGAGTATTCCATTTTCGTCAGCGTTGCCGTTTTCGGCGTGGAGGCTTTGGGCAAAATTTCTTTCCCTTCAAATAGCAAGGTGTTCAAAAAAGAAGATTTCCCCGCCTTTACCTGTCCCACAACGCCGATGTTCAATTTGCGGTTTTCCCTATAGAAATCCTCCGTCTTCCATTGAAAATCCGCAATAAATTTTTCCATTTTTCGGACGTCTTCTTCCTTCGCTGCCGGGGAGATTGCAGCAACGACGCCATTCATTTCTTCTATAAATGAATCAAACCGGTGACTGTCTGCCTTAAATATTTCCATCATTTTCCTCCTGCTTTTATCCACGCCTTAATGGAATCTAAGTTATCGCTTGCAGCGGATATGACCCCATAATAAACTCCATCAATTTCAAACTGGAAAAGCGTCCCGGCAAATGGGGCTTTTATTTCCTTCCGTCTTATCTCTTCATATTCCTGCTTATAATAAGAGCCAATAACGGTTCCTCTCTCCACATATGCTCGCTGCTTTACATACCACCGATAACGCTTCACCTGTGATTTCGCACATTCTACTGCCAGCACTCGTATAAACATCAAATCCTGGTCTATTACTTCTGTACTAAAATAATAGTAAAATTTATGGATATTGCCCTTTATACCTAGTAAGTCTTTTTTCCTCATCTGTTTATCTATACATTGGCACAAGGCAATTCTCGCAATCATTGAAAGACCTTCCAGCTTATCCTTCCCAATGCCTAATACGCTGCATATATCAGCAATATAGCCCAGCGTCTCCTGACCTGCCATGCCGCAAATATTCGCGATAATCAAACTATCCACAACGAATGATTCCTGTAACCCTTTTGGAAGCACAGAAGCAAATTCTTCATAGGCGTCCGCTTCCTGCTGGTAGCTGTCTTTCAAAATTTCTTCCAGCGGCACATCTAACCCGGACTGACTCAACATCCACTGCACAAATGCAAGCCTGCTGATTGTGCTCTCAGATCCGAAATCCATCCTGACAATATTCAAAAGCATACGCAGGTAAATCTTACAAATAAGTTGGTCTTCCATACGGCTTAATGGATGGCCCTCAAACTTTATGGTTCCTGAAAGCTTCTCAATCACCCCATAATCAATCTCCACTTCCAACGCACCATCCCTAAGGGCGTCCATGTCTGCATTGATATTTTTTATCGCCTGGGACAGACCGCTAACAGCACCCTCAAGCTCCCTTATCTCCTGTTGTATCTCAAATAGGCTTTTCATCTAATGTTCCTTCCTTGCCGTTTTATACCACTCAACAAAATCCTCATAATCGTCAAAGTATGACACTACATAAACTACGAGATATGTTCTCTCTTCGTCCTTTCCATCCTCTTCATCTTCGATAAAGAATACTACTCCATCGCAAGGCGCAAGAATGGTTTTTCTTTCTGCAGTCCCGTTCTTTGTCTGTTCATACCTGAGCAATACGTCACCTTTCTCTACAACTGTCCCTGCCTGCTGCCGCATTTTAATGGTAGTTTTATTCCGTTTCGCATCACTAAAACTATCACTCATGAATGCGACAAAGCCAGCATATCCAGAATACAAATTCTTCATTTTACATTCCACACACACCCTCCCGCATTCTATACGGTGTGCTCGAATCCACTCTCTGGGCAGCATTTTTATAACGTCCCCGCTTATCTTGCGTATGCTTTGGGGCGCAGCCGGGATATGATCCAACACATCCCAATCACAAGTCAAAACCGCCCTCGCAATCCAAGAGAGTATACAGACTTCCTCTTTCCCACATCCAAATATCCCAGCTATATCGGCAATCGCCATAAAGTCTTTCTCCGGGTTTCCCCCAGACATATTAGCCATCACCATCGCATCTACCAAAAATAGGTACTTCAAATCTTGTAAATCTGCACAGATTTTATCAAACTCTTCCGCTTGAATCTCTAACCCTGCCTTGTATATTTCTTCCGCAGTGAGGTTTTCCCCGCACCCTGCCGCAAGCCGGCTCAAATACAACAATTTGCCGAGCATCTCATTTTCCGATGATAACAGCAGGTATGAAAGACTCTGGATATATTTTTTTCGGGAACCTTCAGAAGCCGCAGAAACCTGCGGGTTCCTTAGGGGACTTTTCAGAGCAAGTTTGGTGATTTCTGCAAACTGCGCCCTTTTCTCGTCCTCCGCTTTCGGCTTCATCCCTTCTATCTCTCTCTGTAACACAGATAGACGCTCCTCCATGGAACGAAGCTCCACCTGTAAATCCGTTAAGTTCATAAACTTTCCCTGTCCCTTCTTAGTATCTGTCACTTATCAAAGTCGATATTCCGCCTTTTATTACATTTCCATCCTTTTTGATTTTCTCAATCCCTCTTTCAAATATTAATCCTCTATCATCTATGCTACACTCGCCGCCAACAAATGTATTCCGTATAATTTCCAACCTACTGACTTTTCCTTCGTTATACAAATCTGTAGCCCCTAAAAATGCACCGTTTAAGCTTGTAACATATCTATCGTTCCTCTTAATATAGCACTTCTGTATCAAATTTTCCCGAAATACCATCTCCTTGCATATCCCCGTATAACTAAATGTACCTCCTCCGTTTCTATCTTCTGCCTTACGGCCACAATTCCGCAGCTCACTGGACAACACCTGCACCTTCCCAACAGAATCCAAATATGCAAAGGCATTGTCAAAGTCCTGTACTACGCACCCCTCCATATGAAAACAGCCAACACCATTTAAATATAACGAGCCTTTTTGCCCATGGATGGTACAATTTTCAAACCTTACTTCTTCACAGCCTTGGAATTTCCAATCGCCTTTTATATGTATTTCTATTCCGGTGAAAACCACTTTCCGCTGCTTAAACTCCATCCCGCCCTTTTCCAGTCTGCTGACAACCTGCTTTTCCGGAGCAGTAAACACAAGCTCTCTGTCATTATCAACCACTGTGCCTGCGTAGAAATTATCAATGTAATGGGAAAAGTCTACGCACTTTGTAGATTCCGTAACCACCCCTTTCGCTTCGTCATAGATTTCTGAACTCTGCGTCAGCACAGCCTGCGCCACTTTCGATAAGTACCGTAATTCCTTCAAGGTGATCCCTAACATCTGCACAAGCTCTGACAGATAGGCATAATTCTCTTCGCCCCTATTCCCAAGGGCTGCTAAAATCACGCCGTTTAACGCGAAAGAATACTTTGCATCATCATCTCCAAACGCATCCATAAACTCTTTCACTTCAACTGTTGAAATGTCCAAAGACTTGCGCATATAATCCTCGACCGTAAGCTCACAGCGAATCCCCTTTGCAATACGCTGCAAGAACAGGACCTGCCCTTTCGCCGTATCATTTTCATACTGGGCAACCGTGGCAAGTATTTGCATATATAACGATTTTAAGTATTCATCCTTGCCCTTCACCAAACTATTTTCTATCGCAAACTTTTCACTCTGAAACTCCTCAAAATATTCCCTGATTTCCTTAATCTTTGCATCTATCTGGCCCATTGCTTTTTCTCCTGTTTCCTTACTATAATTTCATGATTCCCGTATACTCCTGCGTCTGATCCATCACATTTTTGATATGGATATTTCCCGGTTTTATCATTTTTGCATACTCCGGCGTCTGAAGAAACACATCATTGATATGGACATCCTCTTTCCCGACTGCGCAGGCTTCCATCATGACGCTGACAAGTTCCTGGCGGTATTCGCTGCCCGCCGCGCTTTTATTGATCACCGGCTCAATGCCTTCAAAAACGCCCACGAGCATATCCACGATGGATAAATCTGTCTCTATGCCCTTCTCTTTTTTGAATTCTTCCAATAACTGCATCGGGTCTGACGCCTTATCCTTCAACAAATCAATTTCCGAGGGTTCCGGCATGGCAATGCCCACGATATCTGAGATAAATTTAATTTCCGTAAAAAACTCATCCTGGAGTTCCTTGAGGGCCTTGCTGATATCCTTTAATTGGTTGACGGCTTTCTGCGCGTCCCGGACCATAGCCTGCAAAGGCTCCAAAACCTCCGAGTCAATGT
Source organism: uncultured Lachnospiraceae bacterium (assembly GCA_949879775.1). Taxonomy (GTDB): domain Bacteria; phylum Bacillota; class Clostridia; order Lachnospirales; family Lachnospiraceae; genus Petralouisia. Next base: position 10,035 of record CATLBW010000020.1, on the reverse strand, counting down.
CCTCCACAGACAGCTTGGTGATGGACGTGTTAAGCCTGGTTAATTTACGGCTCTCCTCGTCAATCTCATCCTCGTAAAATTCTTTGCACCGGACAAATAGGATTTTAAAATTCCTGGCAAAATTTGACTCATATACCATCCCATCCCACAATGCTATCTGATCCTTTATCTTTTCCGTATCAGCCTCAATAAAGCTGCGCAGTGCGTCGTCTTCCACCTGGCCCATTTTGCTCGTAAAGGCAAGGACGTCTACATAGCGGATTCCTTTGATGTCCAGGTTGGCTTTTATTTTACGGATAATCTCTTTTAAATCCTGCAGGTTCTTCTTATCCGCTTTGTTCACGATAATCAGTTTCGGCGTGTCCTCACGGAGGGTCTTGATAAACTTTATGTCTTCCTCCGTAATAGTCCCGGCGTCCGCCTGCACGAACCAAAGGATATAATTGCTGGCGTTTAACTGCCCCCTGGCAATCTGTTCGTCTGTCTTTGCGGAATACTTCTCAGAATCCGGTTTGGAATATCCCGGCGTGTCCAGAAATGCAATCCTGCCATACTGATGCAGAGGGGTGGAAAAAAATATATTCTCCAATACATGCCCCAGCGTAACTGCGTCCGTTACCTTTTCCTCTTCATCATCCTCAACCTCGCCAAACCCATGGGCAATTTTCTTGATATCCCTTGGCTGTAACTGTACCTTTGCGTCAAAAACATTGATTCCCAATACTTCATGTTTCTCCCCTTTCACGATATAAGTGGGAACGGAGGTCGAGGGGTCAACGTCTGCGGGCAGTACCCGCTTTCCCATCAGCGCGTTGAGGAAACTGGATTTCCCGCTGGAAAAGCCGCCCCCCAGCGCAACAATGTTTTTGCCGATAAGCTTGTCATATAAAATAAAATCCCTGAATTTCTCATACTCGGACTTAAAGTCCGTATATAGCCCATAAAAATCCTCGGGAGCATTTTCCTTTAAGGTGTCCGGTATTTTTTTATTGATAATTTCCTCGATCTTAGACAAATCAACTTTTAATTGCTCTTTGCTTCCCCTCGGACGGATAATATTGCATAAAAGCTGAAAGTTTTTTGTCAGCTTGTCATATACTTCTTCATCGTAAGCCATCTTTGATTTCCCCAATCCTTTCCAAGTCTTTCTCTACGTCGACTGCAAAATTCTCCTTCTGGGATTCCTCCTCTTCCCTCTTATTTTTCACATCGGACAACGCCTTTTCCAATGTCTCCTTCTGCGTGGCAATCTCCTCTTCAATGGAAGTGTTTACAAGGCTTATCTGTTCCTTGATCGTCGCTTCAATCCCCCTTCCAACTTCCGCTAAAACCTGCGGGAAGACCTCTCCCCTCAGCTTTGCCCTGATTTCCTGGCGCATCTGCTCCCGCCGTTTGCTGCCCCTGAAAATATGCAGGGCAAACGCCGCAACCACGCCCAAAATCGGCAGACCCAAAAGCAAGCCCGCTGCCACTGCCACCACGGAGGAGGTAATCCCCTTTTTCACTTTCTCCGTATCATAATGGAAGGGAATGCAAATATCGCCAATGGCTTCTCCATTGATACAGTCTGCAACCCTTCGCAGATACTTTTCGACCTTGGGAACAAACCTCTTCTTTACGCTTTCCGTCACTGCATTGCGCACAATCGTATTCAGGCGTTCATTCAAGTCCTGGTTGTTCATCACGATCGTAACCAACGTAGGCTCATCATTTTCCAGCGCGCATCTCACATCTTCCTTGATTTCCCCTACGCACTCAGAGATTTCCGCGTTAAAATCCCCCTGCTCTTTGGAAAACTTTTTTCCTATTGTCTGTAATTTTCGCTGTAATTCCTCTTCCTGCTCGCCTAATTCCGACTCTGAAAGGCTGTTGCTTTTTATCCTGGTTTTCAGGTAATTTTCAGTGTTCCCCAAAATCTGCAATGTCGGCTTGGCAAACTTTTTTTCCAGGATATGCTGTGATTCTTCCTGTATTTCCGTAAGGAATTCTTCCAGCTCCTCGGCGTCGCCTTCAAGGCTGCTGGTACGGCAGTAACGTAATTCACGCTCGCCCACATAACGCTTCAAACTCTCCTTCAAATGCGTAAATGTTGTCTCAAAATCATCGCCGCGCTTATCATATTTGGTAATTACAATGCAAAGCGGCATCTCATTTAAACACAGCTCTTTGAGTATGTTGCCAACGCTGCTCCTTACAATCATGTCGTCTGCCGGAAAAGCTATGATATACGCCGAGCTTTGGGGGAGATAACTGTCAATGGCTCTGTTATGGATCTCAAACCCGGAATCAAACCCTGGCATGTCAACCAACATAATATCCGGTATCTCTTTCAGAAAAGCGCTCCGCAAATTAATACGCACACGCTGTACGGTGGAAGCGTCCGCTTCAAATTCCCTGTATTCCTCCACAGATACATCCCTGCTGTCCCCATGATTCCCAATGATTGTAATGGAATCCTCCATTTCAGAATAGACAACCTCCGCCGGCACCGCTGTTTCCGGGGTGATATCTTCCTTCAAAAGCCTTGTGCTCCACCCTAACAAGGTATTTACCAAAGCGCTTTTTCCTGAACTGAATTTGCCGATAATCGGGGTGCATACTTTCGCACCTTCCATTTCATGCAGCAATTGTGCCACGGAATCATTGGAGATCCCATATCTGTTATTAATTTCTTTGATCTGTGCTAATGCATCTCTTATGTTTTCCATCTATCTATCCCTCCGTATAAGATTCCGGAAACACAAAGCGGAAATCCAAAATTTCCGCTTTGTGTTTCCCGGTCTTTTTTACATTTATGCAGTGAGCCCCTTATCTCTGAGGAATTGTCTAGCGCCCGAAATAGACTTATCAATATCTGCATAATTGATGGTGTTCGTTTCATCCTCGTTATGTGTTTGCAATACCAATTCTACCTTACACATATTATACAAAAGGCCTACAAGCAACGATGTATTCTCTGTCGATAGCCTCTCGTCAAGATCATAGTTATTCCAATCCGTTTTATGCTCCACATTAACCATATATTTCAAATGCTGTATATGCGTTTTATAAATTTCATTTACTTTTGACAGCGACCTTATGTACCTTTCCGCCTCCTGGCTTAAATCCCGCATATACGAGCAGATACGGTCAATTTCTTTCTCTGCCCGTAACATCTGCGAATAGGCCTCATCTGCTTTCTCCGAAAGCGAGGACCCGGTCACGTTAAAGATAATGCCTCCCACAAGAAGGCCTACGCCAAGCGTAGCCGCCCCAAGGATTGTCGTCCCAAGAGCCATACCTCCGCCACCGGCAGCAATCGCTCCGCCACCTAGCGCCGCCAATGTAGCGTTGGTTGCTGCCGCTCCACTCAAAGACGCGATTGCCGTTCCGGTAGACGCCGTCCCAAGAGCCATAACCGCTGCCGTTGTAGCCCCGGCCGCTGCAAATCCTCCGGCTGTGCCGGCCGCTGCCCCTCCAATTCCTCCTAGCAAAACACCTGCACCGACAGAAACTTCTTTTATCTTCTCACCATTATAGTCAGGTATGCTAATGCCATTTTTAGAATAAGGCTTAAACATTGGGCGATTCTTAATTTTTTCAAAAACATCAGAAAACTCCTGAAAACTATTGAGTATCTCCAACTCCAGCTTTCCTAATGCATCCATATCGCGGTTTGTAACTTCATTTTGTTTCTCAAACCTCTTCAAATTCTGTTCATGGCGCCTTTCAGAAGATTTCATGGTATCGTTAGCCTCTTTCATTTTGGCTGCTCCGTGAATACCTGTTCCAACGCCTGCTACTCCGGCAACTGCCGCTCCAATTCCTAAAATAAGTGGTAATGGCATGATATTTCCTCCTTCATCTATTGTATTTTTTAAATTTTTCGCACATTCTTTTGTTTCGGTTATAATAATCTTCCCTTTTCATTTTATCTTTGAAAAACAGTTCATAACTTTCATCTACACGGCACAAAAGCGGCCGCGTCTCATAAATACTGCACAGATTCCCTTGCAGATACCTACATATACCATCGCCGCGGTCAAGCCCACAGTACAGTTGAGACAGGTTAACATGCCTGCAGCACTCGCCGCATCGGTCACATGAAAACATTATTCAAATACCAGGCATGCGTTCTCATCGTCCATAAAGTCTTGAAAGCTGCTATGTCCTTTCCATGGAAATGCCATCCCTGCCTCTCGGAAACTCTGGCTCAAAACTTCATTCAATCCCTGTTCTGACCGGACTCCCTCTAATTTTACCGCGATGCTTCCGTACATTGCTGTTTCCCTTTTAAACTGTGCTAAATCTATATCCATTATTTGTGCGGCATAACGTTCAAAATATTCTGCCTGTTCACGAAAATAAGCAATCTCTTTTTCCACAGTCGGCAAACTGTCAAGCACATGAAAAAGCTTCTGTGCCAGTTCGCTCCTATCTAAGAAATACAACAGCGTACAACTCATAATCCCTGTTACAAACGCACCACAGAAAGACTGGACAACATCGCCAAGAACCGGTATCTGTCCAATGGGCGTTCCTTCAATTGCCTCACTCACCAATACGCCTACGACCACGCTTGCCCCGGTAGCCAATATTTTGGCCACTGCCCGCATCCGTTCGCCAAATGTATAATTATCCGGATTTATAAACAACACTTTTCCTGCTTCCACTATGGAAGCATAGGATTGCCGGATAATCTTCACGACATTTTTGGCAGTTGTAAAAAATATATTGCAGATCGTTGTCGTCAGGCTGGAAAGCGCCCCTGCGATTGCCCCGCTGAAAAATTTAGAAAAAAGCTCTTTATATTTTTCTTTTGCGTTCTCAAATCCACGTTTAATCCCCCGTCCCAATGCTTTAAAAAATTCACCCAGGTCAAAGCGCCCCTGCATTTGTGCACCCTGAAATTCATCCTTAACCGAAAACCACATTTCCGCAAAAACAAACCCTAATGCCTGCCGCGCACCCATGCGCACACCGGCGCCCCCTGCGGCCAATGACAGATCCTTTGCAAACTTAGGGCTTGTATAGTAAGCCTTTGCCAGCTTTGCTTCATATGCCTTTCTGGCGCGAGCATCTTTTTGACGCATGTTTTCCTTTTGTCCCTCCGTGTACTCTTCTCCATGCTTGCCAAGAAATTCTTCCATGGAATCCGCTTTTTTCGTCCGGTTTGTATGAGGGTTTGTGATTTGCAGATTCTCTTCACAGTTCGCCAAGTCGGTGCCGGACATCCCCGCCAGAACCCGCCCTCTGTCCTCATGGATTTCCTTTGCTGAAATTACATGGTCCAAATCTGTTTTGTCATTGGGCCTTATCCTTTCCCCCGTATAACCATCGACCAGCTTTCCATCCTTTTTCTGCGCGCTGAACTCCTTGTTTATTGCTTTAAACTTTGCGTTATTATGGTATTCCGAGGACTGATAATCTCCTCTCTGATCATACGCCCCTTGGTTCGATGCATTTTTATATGTCATTTTCCCATCTTTACCAATTTGACGCACATTATGAATGGTATCGACATCCCCGCCATGCCTGTCTTTTGCCAGAAAATCCAGACCAAAAGACGTAATCAAACTCTCCACGAGAACCCTCTCATACTGTTGGAATATACTTTCCATAATCGGCTCCCGAGGGTCAGGAAGATAATCCTTTCCTACATGCATTACATAACTTCCAGACATCTTTATTTCCTCCGTATTTTTAAAAAACCATACTTTTCGCTGCTTTTCACCGTTTTCTATATTACCTCCACCACATCCCCCTGGCTCCTGAGCCACATATCAATGCCCTTGCCAAATACTTCCGCGCTTACGGTGTATACCCCTCCTTCCTCGTCCAGCACCTGCGCTGTGGGGAGCCTGTCCAGCACAGCGTCAATATCATAGCCGGAATATTTAAACTTAATCTTTTGCAGCTTCCCGCCGTACATAAACTGCACCCTCTTGCGGAACTCCCCTTCCTCAAAACGGCTGCTGTACGGGATATGGAACCTTTCATCCAACACACGCATGCTTTTGATGCGGTCAATACGGTAGATTGTCGGGAAGGAATCATTTACCACATCAAAGCCCTTGCGTACCTCCTCGTCGTCAATAAACGCTGTCAGATAGAAATAATACTCGGAAAACATGATTGCCACGGGCTTAACCTTGCGTTTTACCACCGCCTTATCCTTCGCCCTCATATAATCTATCTCTATGTACGAACAGCCCCTGACCGCCTGCCCAAGCTCCCACATAATATCTAAGAACTTTGTTTTGTGCCTCGGCTCCACATAATGGAATTCCTCATTGCGGATAAGCTCTGTCACCATCTTCTGGTTCTTCTCCGGGACACAGCAAGAAATCAGCTTGCCCAAAATATCGGACATCTCCTCTTTGCAAAACGCCCTGCTGTCAAGCAGTATCTTGCAAATGGCAAGGATTTCGCCATTGGTAAGTTTCAACTGATAGATACGTTCCAGGCGGTAACCATTATCTTCATGGTCATACACCACCGAGTTGACAATGCCCGTGCTTTCGATATCGGCGTCCATAAAATTCCTGATATCGCTTATGTCCCTTTCAATGGTCCTTTCATCCACTCCATAATTATTCGCTTCTTCCTGCTTCTTTACCAGATAGCCCCCCTGAAGCTTCGTATAAATGCCTAAAACCCTATTTATTTTCCTATTGTCCATAATATCCTCCTGATAATCCCTAAGGCATCCTCCCAACTTCGGTTTTCTTCTTCGAAAATCGAGAATTGACCTCAGGACTCTCCCCAACTTCGTTGGGTCCCCCCTCCGGTCAGTTGGTCCCTCCTTAGGACTTTTTCTTCCTTCTCACCGATACTGGTCCTAAGGCATCCTCCCAACTTCGTTGGGTCCCTCCTTAGGACATATTTTACCATACTTTTATATTTTGTAAATAGCAACTAATTTTGATATTCTTAAGAATAAACTATTTTTCACTTATTGAAACAAAACTTCCGCAAAGGAGACTTCTTATGTTTGGTGAGATTGTTAAAAAAATACGCACCGCCCACAACCTGAGCCAGGTCCAATTAGCCGCAGAACTGAATGTTTCGAAACAGACCGTTTCCAATTGGGAGAATAATAACATTCTTCCATCTATTGAAATGCTGGTCAAAATCTCCCATTTCTTTTCCGTAAGCACGGATTATCTGCTGGAACTGGATGAAAGGCAATACATTGAAGTCAGCGGGCTGACCGACGTACAGCTTGCCCATATCCGGCAGATTATCCGTGACATCGGCGGTAATATAAAATAATTCTTATGCTTTCATGTTCATAAGCCCTTCCTCAAGAACGGCAAGCGCATAATGATAACCATCCATGAACGCCAAGTTCTGCACCTTGTCCAATATCCCCTCCACTTGCTCCTCTAGCCGCCCGCTTCGCCCGTTTGCCGCCAGCCGGGAAAGCTCCTGCACTGCTTCCTGCACCTCATTTTCGTATGCTTCATTTCTGTGCTCTTTTTCCTGAGCCAATGCCTTGCAAGGTTCCTTTCCTTTTTCACCCATGTCTCTTCTTCCTTTCTTACTGCTTCTTATTTTCTAAAACCATTACCAGCCCGCTTATCATATCCCCATTCACAACCCCATTATACATAGTGGCAACGACAGATTCTGTCATTGGCAATATTTTTTTGTCGATTTTCATCTGCAGGCAAATCATTTTTCATTCCAGACAGCCAGTAAGCATTTTAAAATTGGATGAGATTTTTATGCTGCCTGTTAATTATAGACAGCATACCGCCTCTCAGGACACCTTCGTGTCCACCATCTTTGATAGCTGGTTAGAAAAACAAACGCCACACCCCTTGAAAATACAAGGGCTGTGGCGCAATCAAAATGCCTTATCACAATTGCTTTTCCAGTCCAGATGCCTGTCGTTACTCTTTATTCATTTCTGAACTGCTGCTTGTCGTACCTTTGTCAATTCGTTTTATACCATTTTTTATAACCTCTTTTGCTTTTTCTGTATTATCTGTTTCAAGCAATGCCAGTATAGAATCAAGCAATATGCATAACTCTTGATTATCCATAATCTCACCACCTTTTATATAGCCAGTTTATATGGTGATTTCATTATACCAGACACAAGGTTTAAGTGTAAATCCTTTCTTGTATTATCAGGGTTTAAAAATCAGTATTAACCGACAGCCCCGTTACGATATCATTCTTCCTGGGCAGTGTCTTTCGCGAAATAGCACCATCTCCCTTTTCCCTCATACAATAACATAAGCGATAACAAGGAGAATCTTATGGAAAAATTAATGGAAATCAACCACGCGGGATATTCTTACCATACGATGCAGGGAGAAACTCCCGCGCTTCATAATATATGTTTTTCGGTTCATAAGGGTGATTTTCTGGCGATTGTAGGACCAAGCGGCTGTGGCAATGCAATGGTTCTGCAACGGAAACAAATGGCATTGCTGCCTGCCCAAAATCTCCGGCAGCCACCGATACTTCTTTGCCCGCTCCCCATCAATGGCTGCCATAGATAAAAATATGGGCCTGTTCCCCGTCCCAGACAACCTTATCCAATATCATCCGCAGATACTCCCTCTTTTCCGGCACGCTCAAGGCGTCAAACAGCTTTTGAAAGGAAGATAGCTGCTCCATCAAAAATGCAAGCTGCTGCCTGTCCCCACGGATATCTGCGCCTTCCGCTCCCAGTTCTGCTTTTTCTTCTTCCAACGACGCACATTCCCTGTTTAATCTTAGGACTTCCTGCTCAATCTGGCTGATAAACTGCTCATCGCCGCCGGATTTTGCCAGCGTGGAGATTAAATTCTGCACTTCCTTTTTCCGTTTCTGTATCTCCCGCTCCAGAAGGTCTTGTGACGTCACTTTTTCCTCTTTGGTATCTTCTATGCGCTCCATCGCTTTTTGCAGCATCTGATAAATATTAGAGTTTTCTTCTGTATAACGCAGTACCTCCCTGCACACCAGTTCATCCAGGGTATTGCCCTGGACATTAGGCACGGAACATTTTTCTCCGTGGGTCATGTCCTTATAGGGACAAAGATAGGAAAATTTTCGCTCGCCCTGCTCCGTCACCTGTTTGGAGGAATAATATTTCGGGCGCATCCGTTGGCCGCAGGAACAATACAGGATTCCCGACAGGAGCGCAATCTGATTCTGCGCCTTATACCATGCTTCCCCTTTGGAGCGGTTCCTAAGAAGAAGATTTTGGATTTTGGAAAAATCCTTCCCGGAAATAATCCCAGGATGTTTCCCTTTTGCCACAATCCATTTTTCCGGCGCGTTTCCCTTATTCTTATACTGTGATGAAGATGTTTTCGCATAGGCAATCAAACCATATTTCCCATCTGCTTCCTCTTCATCCATACACACCTGGCAGCCAAGATTCCAGAAATACTGGTAAGCCTCCCGGTCTGCTCGGCAGTACACCGGATTTGTCAAAATATCGCGGATGGCTGTAGTCGTATACTCATTCCCACGTTTTGTCTTGATATCGTGGTTCAAGAAGTATCTTACGATTCCCATGAGCGACTGTTGTTTTAGATATTCCTCAAAGATAAACCGAACCGTCTTCATCTCTTCTTCATCCACGGCAAGACGGAACGATTTTTTATTTTTCCCATTGATAACGACCTTCTCCTCCGATTCCGCACGAAATCCCAAGGGCGTGTTGCCGCCCAGCCACCTTCCCTTCCTGGCAAGCATAATCATATTGTCGCGGACGCGCTCTGCAATCTGCTCCCGCTCCATCTGCGCCAGCACCCCGGCAAAGTACAGCATCGCCTTCCCGATGGGCGTGGACGTGTCAAACCGCTCCTTAATACTAAGAAAGGAGACGTTAAGCTTATTCAACGTCTCCACAAGGTTTGCCAGGTCTGCAATATTTCTCCCCAACCTGTCCAGCTTGTAGCAGACAAGGTAATTGCAGCCGCCTTTCTTAATCTCCTGCATCATTTTCTGAAACTGGGGGCGGTTGGTATTCTTCCCGGAATACCCTTCGTCTTCAAACACTGTAATTTCTGCCTGATTCGCCCCCTCTATGTTGTATTGTATGTAATC
>CATLBW010000019.1 GCA_949879775.1 uncultured Lachnospiraceae bacterium | reverse complement strand
TGGCGGAAAATATCTTCAAAGCGGTAATCGTCCATGCCTATGTACGTTTCCTTAACTTCCACTGTAAGCCCATACTCGCCCCAGAGCGGCGATTCCTCCAAATCTTCCGCCGCGCTGTTGGGCATACCCAGCGCTTCTATCTCTTCTCTTGGGACAGCATAATCAATATTCTTGTGGTAGACCACCCGATAACCCTCCTGCAACAATCTCCCGTCACTGTCTGTCGTGTAATCAAAATTCATGCCAAACACATCGTCCATGGCGATAAAAAACTGCAGCATACCGCCTTGCGGGAGCTTATTGCCCGGATTGTTCCCTTCCCTGTTCAGCTCGTCTAAATTAATCTGCGCCAACAGCATCAATAAACTGCCGTCCTCTGTTTTCGGATAATCCATGCTCATATCCCAATAAGGCGCCCCGCCGAATTTGCTGTCGGTTATGCCCGGCTTCTTCTGAGGGTTAATCTTCATGTTTACCGCCTGCCTGGCTGAGAGACGTTTGATTTCTTCAATTGCTTTTCGTTCTTTTTCTGGTAAGTTGTTCATCTCTTTTGTCCTTTCTTAAAAATTTTCGTTTTCTGCACTTCTGGAAACGAAACAATTTCTTTACTTGCATGATAAAGAGCCATAATACCTCCAAACCTTTCATGTACATAACTAAGATGTTTCCATATTACAATACCTACTTTGAAAAAGCAAGAATCAGAAGCCTGCCATATTGACGCCCTTTTCTTCCGGTGCAGATGTTTTTGATTCAATCTATTAAATATTTTATAGTCTACGACAATTATTTTTGTCGTTTACTATAGATATCATTTTCCTAAATATGATATAATATAGACACAGAATGTATCATCACATAAAATTGACAAGAAAGGAACTGTCACCATGGCACCTGCATTTGCACAAGAAAAATCATATACCCTTCATGATATCTATACCCTGCCCGATGGAGAACGCGCAGAACTGATTGACGGCAAAATATACTACATGGCGCCTCCAAATACCACGCACCAAAGAATATTATCATTCTTACATTTAGAAATTGGAAACCACATCCGGGCAAATAAGGGAGCGTGTGAAGTTCTCCCTGCCCCCTTTGCTGTATTTCTTTTTGCAGACGACTCAAAATACCTAGAACCGGATATCTCCGTAATTTGTGACAGAAGCAAACTAAATGACCAAGGATGCAGCGGGGCGCCTGATTGGATCATTGAAATTGTTTCTCCAAGCAGCCGCTCTATGGATTATTACACGAAATTATCTTTATATCGCTCCGCTGGCGTGAGGGAATATTGGATTGTGGACCCTATGAAGCAGATTGTCCTTGTTTATGATATGGAGCACGCTGCCGCCCCTGTGATATATTCCTTTTCCGATGACGTTAAAGCCAACATCTACGAAAACCTATCCATTCACTTTTCTGAGCTTGCAGTCAAATAACCTGGCAATTTCATAATGCAACAAAATCCCCATTCCCTGGCTCTATAAAGATAAGAAATCACCATAGGGAAGGAGAGTATCAATATGAAGAAAACACTTACTGCCCTATTATCCTGCATCCTTCTTACCTGCCTGCTGTTGCCCATAACCGCAGACGCGGACACCGGGCCGAAACCTTCTATTATCATTGAATTTGAGAATATGGGAGAAGAACTGTGTTACGGCACTTTACTGTCCGAAGAGGACAACACCGGGGCATTTTACGTTTGGGATGGCAGCAAAGATGATATGCCAGACCCCACATACACAGACATGGATATCTGGAAAACCTTTGTGGATTATAAGGATGAGGACGGCTATTACTTTTTACAGGAAACATTTCTTTGCAGCGCCGATAAGAAGATCGAATGGACTTACTGCCCGCCCGACCGCTTTAAGATCCTCCTCTATTATCCCGAAACAGAGACTTTTATTTCTAGCGGTATCTATGAGAGGTTTGCTTTTCACAGTTATTTTAAGGTCAATATGGATAACATTCAGATTGCTTGCGTAGAACAAGATGAAGCGCGTTATGTAAAAAACCGCCCTACATACTACGATGAAGGAGATGAAGAAAATACCCCGCCTGTACTCGTGGCTAGGAAGGCTTACAGTGCAGCCTGGGAATTGTTTGGCCTAATTTGCCGCATTATCATCACCATCCTTTTGGAACTCGGCGTTGCTTTTTTGTTTGGCTTTGGACGCAAACATTTCCTTATCTGGATTGGCGGCGTCAATATTGTCACGCAAATACTGTTAAACCTGACCCTGAACTTTACGTTCCACAACAGCGGCAGCCTGCCTTTTACAGCCAGTTATGTACTGCTGGAATGTTTTGTGTTCATTATAGAATCCGCCTCATACCTGGCGCTCTTCCCCAAGACCAGCCCACTTACCATCCCTCAAGGGCGCATTATCCTTTATACATTGACGGCAAATATTGTTTCCTTTGGCGGCGGGATGCTGATTGCGGGGCTGATGCCGATTATATTTTAAAGGGGGATGCTGATTGCGGGGCTGATGCCGATTATATTTTAAAGGGGGGCGCTCCGTTTCTGATAACGGCTTCTGCGGGGAAATTGGCTGATTTTTAAAGGAGACGCTTCTACAGCATCTCCTTTAACATCTTGTTTACCATGCCGGGGTTGGCTTTGCCTTTCATGGCTTTCATGGTCTGGCCTACCAGAAATCCGATGGCTTTCTCTTTGCCGTTTCGGTAATAGTCTACAGACTTGGAATTGTCCGCTATGACTTTGGCGACCGTCTCGCGCAATGCGCCCTCGTCATTGACCGTTTTCAGCCCATGTTCCTCGACATACTTTGCCACATCAATATCTTTAGTAAAGACTTGTTCAAACACTTCTTTCGCCACCGTACCGTTGATAGTCCCGTCCTCTGTAAACGCAATGATTTTGGCAAGGTTCGCCGGGGAAAAAGAAATGTCTTCCGCATCCATCTCATGCTCTTTCAATAGACGCATTGTCTCACCCATCAACCAGTTTGAGACCTTTTTGGGCTTACTGCACAACGCTGTAGTCTCCTCAAAGAAATCGGCAAGCTTTTTCACAGAAGTGAGAATTTTCGCGTCGTACTCCGGCAAGCCAAATTCTTCCACATAGCGTCTCATTTTCGCATCACGCAGCTCCGGCTGTTTGTCGCGGATTTCTTGCAGCCATTCATCGCTAATGGCAATTGGCGCTAAATCCGGCTCCGGGAAATAACGGTAATCCTGCGCATCCTCTTTGGAGCGCATGGCGTAAGAATAGCCCTCCTCGTCATTCCACCGCCTGGTCTCCTGCACAACCTTCTCGCCAGCTTCCAGCAAGTCAATCTGACGCGCCATTTCCGCCTCAATCGCCCTGGCAATCGCCTTGAAGGAACCGATATTTTTCATTTCCGTACGGGTGCCAAATTCAGCCGCCCCCTTCTTACGGACAGACAAGTTCACATCCGCACGCATGGAGCCCTCCTGCATTTTACAGTCGGAAGCCCCAAGATACTGAATTATCATCCGCAATTTATCGAGATAAGCAATCACTTCCTCTGCCGAGCGCATATCCGGCTCGGAAACAATCTCAATTAAGGGCACGCCGGAACGGTTATAATCTACCAGGGAAACTTCTTGCCAATCGTCATGGATCAGTTTGCCGGCGTCTTCTTCCATATGGATTTCATGGATGCCAATGGTTTTGCTGCCCGCATCCGTCTCAATCTCTATGCCGCCGTCATGGCAGATAGGCAGATAGAGCTGGGAAATCTGATAATTCTGCGGATTGTCAGGATAAAAATAATTCTTGCGGTCGAACTTGCTATACTGATTAATCTGGCAGTTTGTCGCCACGCCCACTGCCATGGCATACTCGACAACTTTTTTATTAAGGACAGGCAGCGATCCGGGCATACCGGTACAAACCGGGCAGGTATGGGTGTTGGGCGCGCTGCCGAAAGCGGTTGAGCAGGAGCAGAAGATTTTCGTTTTCGTTGCCAGCTCTACATGGACTTCCAGCCCAATGACGGTTTCATATTCTTTACTCATAATCTTTCTCCTCTCTACGCTTCTGACAATGGGCTGTGATGGTAATGCCTGGTCTGCTCATAGGCAAACGCCGCGCGGATAATTTTCTTCTCCTGGAAACAATCTCCGATAAGCTGTAATCCAATCGGAAGCCCCTGACTGTCCAGCCCGCAGGGAAGGCTGATGCCGGGAAGCCCCGCCAGGTTCACGGAAACGGTGTAGATATCTCCGAGGTACATTTTCAAAGGATCGCACAAAGATTCGCCCAGTTTGGGGGCTGTCGTAGGCGCCACCGGTCCTAAAATAACGTCATATTTTTCAAATGCTTTGTCAAATGCCTGCTTGATTAACGCCTTGGTTCGCAGTGCTTTCAAATAATATGCGTCGTAATAGCCGGAACTGAGGACAAAGGAGCCTAACATAATCCGTCGCTTCACCTCCGCGCCAAAGCCCTGGGAACGGGATTTCTTATACATATCATGAAGCCCCTCATAATCCTTGGCGCGGTAGCCGTATTTCACGCCGTCAAACCGCTCCAGGTTAGAGCTGGCCTCGGCGGCGGCAATCACATAATACGCCGGGATTGCATATTCCACCAGGCTCAAGTCAAATTCTTCCACCATAGCCCCTTTTTCTTCGAGGGCTTTGGCGGCTTTTAACACAGCTTCCTCTACCTCCACGTCCAACCCGCTGCCCAGATAATCCTTAGGAATGCCGATTTTCATTCCCTTGACGTCATCGACAAGCGCGGCCGTAAAATCCGTATCGTCTCGTTTGATGGAAGTGGAATCTTTTTTATCGTGGGAACTGATAATTTCCAATATTGCCGCACAGTCGGCCACATCCTTTGCCACCGGCCCAATCTGGTCCAAAGAAGAACCGTAGGCGATTAGCCCATATCGTGAAACCGTGCCGTAGGTCGGCTTGATACCCGTCACACCGCAAAAGGAACTGGGCTGACGGATGGAGCCGCCGGTATCGGAGCCAAGCGCACAGCAAACTTCCTCTGCCGCCACTGCCGCGCAGCTTCCGCCGGAAGATCCTCCCGGGACATGCGCGGTATTCCAGGGATTCCTTGTCACTCCATAAGCAGACGTCTCCGTCGTGCTGCCCATGGCAAATTCATCCATGTTCGTCTTGCCAATCACCACGGCCCCTGCCTTTTCCAGATTGCGCACAGCCTCTGCGGTATAGGTCGGGATGAAATTATATAAAATTTTAGAGCTGCACGTCGTCAATACTCCCTTCGTGCAAAGGTTATCTTTCACTGCCACCGGGACCCCGGCAAGCGGCCCGGTCAATGTCCCGTCGTCTATCTGCTTCTGGACGTTTGCGGCTCGCTTCATTGCATTTTCTTTGTCCACGGTCACAAAGCCGTTTACCTGCGGCTCCTTAGCCTCAATGGCAGCCAGCGAGGCGCGCACCGCCTCTTCTGCCTTAACCTCCCCGGCTTTGATTTTTCTCCCTAACTCTACGGCTGTCAATGTTAATAAACCCATGCCTTCCCTCCTCACTGCTCTACGGTCCTTGGGACTACAAACGCCCTGTCCCTGCACTCCGGCGCATTCGCCAACGTGTCTTCGGCTCCGTCTTTGTCCTCTACGATATCCTCACGGAACACATTGTCCACCGCAAAAACGTGGGACATAGGCTCAATGCCCGATGTGTCCAGTGCATTCAATGTATCAATATAATCGAGCATCTTTTCCATATCCTTTTTTGCCGCCGCTTTCTCTTCCTTTGACAAATCCAGCTTGGCAAGGATGCCCACATACTCCATGGTCTCGTCGGATATGACATTTTTGTCTGCTTTTGCGCCTGCTTTCTTCTCAAACTGCTCCAAACCTGCTCCCTCCTAATCTCTTTTGCTATTGCGCCTTGCTGCGTATTTTCACATACAAGCCTTCGGCCTCGCATGTTAATGCACGTTTTCACATATTTTACTAGTTCCGCACCTTAATGTGGACTTCCCGAAGCTGCTGTTCTGTCACCCCGTTCGGCGCCGCGCACATCAAGTCCTGCGCATTTCCATTCATGGGGAAAGCAATGACCTCCCGGATGTTATCTTCGCCCTTGAGCAGCATCAGCATACGGTCAATGCCCGGCGCCATGCCTGCATGGGGCGGCGCCCCGAACTGGAATGCATTGTATAACGCCCCGAACTTATTTTTCAATACCTCTTTATCATAACCTGCAATTGCAAACGCTTTCTCCATAATCTGCAAATCATGGTTGCGGACTGCTCCCGACGAAAGCTCCACGCCATTGCAGACGATATCATACTGATAGGCAAGCACTTCCAGCGGGTCCAGGTCATTTAACGCCGCAAGGCCGCCCTGTGGCATAGAAAATGGGTTGTGCGTAAAGCCTATCTGCTTGGTCTGCGCGTCCCGCTCGAACATCGGGAAATCATTGACATAACAGAAACGGTAAGCATTTTTCTCCAGCAAACCTAATTTCTCTCCCAACTCAGTGCGAACCATGCCCGCATAGTAGGCGGCGCGCGCTTCTTTATCCGCCATAAAGAAAATGGTGTCTCCTGTTTCCAATCCGGTAAGCTGACGAAATTCCTCTTTCAAATCCGTGGGAATAAATTTATCAATCGGACCCTTATAGCTGCCATCCTCCATCACTTCCAGGTAACCAAGTCCGCCCATACCGATGCCGGTGGCAAATTTCAGCAGTTTCTCATGGAACCCTTTGGACATTTCCGCATGTACGCGGATGGCGCGGACAGTTTTCCCAAGGAAAGGCTTAAAACTGCATTTCTGGAAAAAGTCTGTGACATCCACAATTCGCAGCGGATTTCTCAAATCCGGCTTATCTGTGCCGAACTCTAACATCGCCTGTTTGTAGCTGATAACCGGAAACGGCGTCTTTGTCACAACGCTTCCCGCCGGCGCAAATTCCTCAAATGCCGCCGCTAATACTTCTTCGCCAACCTGAAATACATCTTCCTGGGTGGCAAAGCTCATCTCGAAATCAAGCTGGTAAAATTCTCCGGGGGAACGGTCCGCCCTGGCGTCCTCATCCCGGAAGCAGGGGGCAACCTGGAAATATTTATCAAACCCGGACACCATCAATAGCTGCTTATACTGCTGCGGCGCCTGGGGCAGCGCGTAGAATTTTCCTTTGTATTTGCGGGAGGGCACGATATAATCTCTGGCTCCTTCCGGCGAGGACGCACACAGAATTGGCGTCTGGATTTCCACAAAGCCAAGCTCCGTCATTTTCTGGCGCAGGAAAGCAATCACTTTTGAACGGAAGAGGATGTTTTCTTTCACTTTCTGGTTGCGCAAATCCAGATAACGGTATTTCAGGCGCACATCCTCCCGCACCTCTTTGCTTGTCATCACCTCAAAGGGAAGCGTAGTATAGACTTCTCCCAAAATATCAATTTCCTTGGCCTCAAGTTCAATGGTCCCTGTAGGAATCTTGGGGTTGTAAGTCTCTTCATCCCTCTTTTCAACCAAACCCTGCACGGATATTGCCTGCTCTTTACGAATTCCTTCCAACAACGTTCCGTCCCGGATTACCACCTGCATCACTGCATACATATCGCGCAAATCCACAAAAGAAACGCCGCCATGGTCGCGGATATTTTCTACCCAGCCTGCCACACGCACGGTCTTGCCGATGTCTTTCTCGCTTACCTTCTCCAATGTGATGTCTCTGTAAATGTTGCTCATAATGGTCACTCCTTTTCTGATGCGGTATTCCGGGGCTATGCACACTTTGACGCGCCAAGCACAATTGCGAAGCAATATTTTCCTCTTGTGTTAGTGCGCATAATTGCTTTTTATCTTATAGGGGATAGTCGCTAGGGAATAGTGGTCCTGCTACTACTTCCCTATAAGATAAAAAGCCCCGGAATACATTGTTAGTATCCCGGGGCGAATAAACTGATTATCCGCGGTACCACCCGCATTGGGAAAAAACCTTCCTCTGGTATGCTATCGTATAGCATTCATGTCCCAGAAATTCTTTCCCCACTCTTATGCGTAACGTGCATGGACGTACCGACCTACTTAATTTCAACCGGTCTGCTCCAGAGTGTTCCCTTTGTCTCCTCTTCCAAACGGCGCTCTCAGTCGGTGACGCCATATTCCTGTCGGCCTCTGAAAACAAGAGTCTCCTTCAACGCTTTAACTTGTTAATGTTTTAATCTTGAACATCATAGCGCTTTTTATTCATTTTGGCAAGAGTTTTTTTTACTTTTTCACTTTCACGCTCTTGGACTTGCTGTAGCTTCCGTAAATCTTGGATTTGCCGGACTTCTTGTACGCGCGCACCCGCACATAATATTTTTTGCCACCTTTGAGGCTTTTCTTAATCTTTGTGCTTGTGGTACGGTTCTTCTTGACGTCTACGGTCTTCGCGCCTTTGAATTTCTTGCTGGTCGAGTACTGGATTTGGTAACCGTCCGCCTTGCTGTCCTTCTTCCACTTTACGCTAAGCGTTTTCTTTGCTGGGGATTTCACGCTGCTAAGCGTCATCTTTTTCGGCGCGACCGTCACGGTGACCTTCTTCGTTGCCGCCTTGTAGCTGCTGTTGCCCGCCGCTTTGATTGTGATTACCGCCTTGCCGCATCCTTTCACCGTCACTTTGCCGCTCGTCTTGCCGACCGTCACAACTTTCTTATTGCTAGACGTATAGGTAATCGCGCCCTTGCCCTTCGCCTTTAAGGTAAACGGCTTATTCCCATACGTTTTCTTAATGCCGGAAGGGACGCCGGTAATCTTATGATCCTTCTTAACCGGGGTTACAGGCGGCTTCACTGCCGTCTTCTCCGACGATGCTGCAATCACGAATTTGTCCAGCCTTGGCGTGAAATCATCCTGCAATTCGCTGAATTTGTAGGAATTATCATTGGTAAACGTAATCGCATTCTCACCCTTTTTCAGCTTCACGTCCACAACTGTATTCTTAAAAGTGTCCCAGCACAATGTGTTGCGGAAATATACCGTCTGCGGCGCCTCCCCATTGACGGAAACCTGCATATAACGCTCCACCAAATCCGTGTTGTAGGGATGGACATAATTCGAGCCGTCCTGCTTCTTCATCACAGGCGCAGGCTCATTATTGGCATAAAATACAGAAAGCTTGTAGTCGCCCGCCGCCGGCACGTTCACCTTCATTGTCAGCCTGCCATCTTTGCCGCCGCGGAAACCTTCCACCGCTTTGCCGCCGGAGGCATACTCATTATCAATCACCTGGGGCATTGCCACGCTGCCTGGAAGATAATTATATCCCTGCGCATCATCAAAAATTCCGCTGCCAAACAGCCCGCAGCTTTCCGCTTCCACGACATAAGAATTCTTTTGCGTATAACCCTGCTCTTCGGTAAATGCCAGCTCATCCAATACAAGCCCAGCGCCTTTTATGCGAAAACGGTTCATGCCTGCCGTGAGGTAGACTTTCCCTGCATCCTTATTCCCTACGGTAAAACTAAAAAGATCCGTCCATCCTAAGCTGACCGCGGATTCTGCTTTCGCATCGGCGGCATAATCCATACGGCTCTTAGCAAGGGTCGCCGTCCCGCTCCCCGCCGTGCCAAATGTATAATAGCCGTCCCTTGGGGCGCAGACATAGAAATCAAACGTGCCGCTGCCAGATGCGCTCCCTGCCCCTTTATAGCTGCCCTGCTGGGTCAGCGCGAAGCCCTGCTGGCTTGCGACAAGCTCTTCCGGCTCTACTTTAAGGACTGCCGGTCCCTCCGGCGCCCAGGACAAATCAATTTTATCGAGCAGCGCGCATAATATGGAGCCTTCCGCTTTGCCCTTCTGGCTCTCCCCCTTGTACATCAGTTGGATGGTATGGCTGCCTGCTGATAAATCCACATAGACAGTCTTGTAATTGTAATAGCCCCATTTTACGGTAGAGCCGTAAACAATTTCCTGCTGCTGCCCGCCGTCAATCGTAAGCGTATGCCGGGAAAGCGCGCCGATGGCGCGGTTCTGCCCGCCGGAAGCGACGTATTCGAGGGTCTGTGCATTCACCTGCGGCGCCTGGCTGGAATAATAAATGTTCAGGCGGTATCTTCCCGCCTTGGGAACATTGACGGTAAACTTCACGCCGTCCTCCTCTGTGTCCAGGCTGCCGACTTCCGCACGGTTAGAGCGCGCCAAGTCACTGCCGCCCGTCTTCTTATACGCCTTTGCACCTCCAATTAATTCCGCGTCCTCCGCTTCATACGTCTGTTCCCAGTTCCTATCATAGGATGAAATAACGCTGGCCGTCTCGCCTGTTGCGGGCGTAACCACCGCAAAATAGGCGTCCATCAGCTCCGCATCGGAAACCGTAAATACAAGGTCATCACCGGAAAATGCAAGGTTTCCCTCAAATTCCACGGGAATATCGTCCGCAAACCCATGGTGCCCGGTGTATTTCGTGCTGTACAGTTTCACATGCGCCTTATCTGCTCCTGCAAATGTTTTCGTCGCTTTGATATTCTCAATGCTGACTGTCTGCTTGCCTGCCTGGCCGCCGAATAAGCTGTAAACCATACCGGCGTCGTCATCCACGCTCGTCAGCCCATACAGCCTGCCATAGGCCCCTGGCCCTTCAATATTCTCAAGCGTAAGCGGCGTCTTTTTCCCTGTCATCTGCGCATACCACTTGTATACCCACCATGCGCCGTTGGGCTTATTCGTATCCGCAGCCAGCTCATTGAGCGAATTCGCCAGCCCCCAATAGGGCAGGGACGCGTAGACGTCCTCCTCGTCAAAGATAGCAAGCCAGTTCACCAATGCACCCGGATTGCCCACATCATCAAAGTTCACCGTCTCGTTGACAAATAGAATCGGCTCTATGCCGGAACCCGCATAATATGTATCAACATACTGCTTTACCTGATCGCAGTGAGACTTAAAACTAACAAGCTTATCTTTCTGTAGCTCATGCCAAGTAATATACTCCGGCAGGCAATGGTTCTTCTGGCAGAACTCAAAAAACGTCCTATAGGCATTGCCGTCATATACGGAAAAATTAGGTCCTGCTACCTTGATTGACGGGTCGATGTCCTTGACTGTCTGGTAAATTGTCAGCCAGTCGTTGCAAAAACGTGTCCAGTTCCTGTCATTATACCAGATCCCATCCGGCTCGTTAAACAATACCAGGCTGTATGCGTCCACTTCCTCCGGCGTCTTGCCTTCCAGCATTTTACGGACAATCTTATCTACTTTCTCATTATAGTCCGCAATCCCCGTGTTCTCATAGGGCCATTGCAGATAATAATCCTGCAGATAAATCTGGATGTTCTCTACGCCGCATTCCCTAAGGTAAGGCGTCAGCCGGTAGCCGTCCCCTGACGGGTGCTGTTTGCCATCCGCCGCCTTTTGCACCAGGATTTTCGGCTGGATGGCGCTGATTAAATCCGTTGACGGCACGCCGATTTCGCTGACGCCATATAAAAATCCTGTGGAGCCATGGAGCAATTCCGATTTGCTGCTTACAGGGGCGGCGTCAAAATGCAAGGTTGCGCCGTACGAAATATCCCCCACAGCGTCCCGGACTGCCTGCAAAGCCTCGTCCACCGCCTGCTGGTCCGCGCTCTTCAACGCCTGTTCGGCTTTCTCCACCGCCGCCTTAATTTCACGCTCGCTGGCTGCCGACAGCCCTCCCTGGGAAAGGATGACATTGGCTTCCCTGACTTCCTTTGCCCACTGTGCATTGGAAAATGTCGTCGACGCCGTCACGCCTTCATAAAATTTTAAGCCGGCAATCATCGTATCCAGGTTACCGATAAGCCTTTTTACATTAGCCTCCGTCACCGGGTTGTCAATCCCCGCCTGGCCTTCTGCGATTGCCTCCTGTAATTTCCCATAGCTGTCCTTCGTATAAAAGCTTATGCTCTTTGCCTTTGCCTGCGCAACCTTATCCTCTAGCTGCTTTACCACAGAAGCCTGCACGGCGTAACTGTCATACGCGGCTTTCGCCTGCTCCGCGTTCAAGTATGTATTATAAAAACGGAACTCATCCATCTGCGCCTTAATATCATGGTCCGTGCTGTAGACAGAACGGCCAATGGCATTATGGGTATAGGTCTTCAGCGCCGCCGCATGATTGGCAAACAAAGAGGACAGTATGGCTCCCTTATTGTCCTTCCTGTCATACTTTATCCCCACTTTCTCCCCATCCAGATATACATCGTAATCCGTTGGGGACACGCTAAGCGTCACATGCTGCCATGTCCCTTTGGCAAATTGCTCCTCCCACACCAGCTTCATCTGGGAACTGCGGTCATTGAGCATGACAGAAGAATTATACCCGCTGCCGCCCGCCTCCATATCGCTATTCGTATCAGAGCCTACCACAAACGTGAACTCCGGCGCGTTCCATGCCCCATTATCCCCGTTATTGGAGTTCAGCTCAAATGGCGTCGCCGAAAAAACTCGGCTGTACTGGTTCGCCTTCGCATCAATATTAATCCAGAACGAGAAAGCAAACCCATCGCTCCCCACATCCTCAAACATATTTTCCGGCAGCAGGAGGCTGCCCTTGTCCAAGCCGCCGCCCGGCAGGTTTAAAACCTTATTCCCCCTTACCTCATTGTCAACGACGCCAAGCTTATCTCCATCCCCGGAAATAACTGCCGCCGCTCCCTTTTTCGTGCCCTCATTCTCTACCTTCCCATCCTTCACCTCACCGTCAAACGTAAATTCATAGTAAGGCTCCGGCACAGACACACGGCCCTGTGCGCCTCCCTGCAGCGCCCCCGCTGCCTGGGACGGCACTGATGGTATCGCCATTGCCGCCGCCAAAAGCAGCGCGGACACTTTTTTCACTGTTCCTGCTTTCATAAAACTCCTCCTTTCTTTTTAAGCAGCCCTTCCCATACATCTTCTAGGTTTTTCCATCGCTCTTAACATAAATATTTTACCATGAAATAACCTGTTTGCAACCATTAAAATAGTTTCTGCCTGTGCGGATGCAACCCACTCCCCAATGAGCAAAGTGCGGATGCGAAAGCAGGCATACAAAGCCCGCCCTTCGCATATGAGCGTTAAGGGCGGGCCTCAAATACAAGGATGCTATTTACTGTCCCCTAATCCACAAGTCAAATACCCCGCAGCAAGCTACGGGGTATTTGACCCTCGCGGCATTCGCCAAATATCCGCGCAAGCGCGGCTGCTTGGCTCATTGCTCACAGAAATAAAGCGGTTGAATAATACCGGTCGCCGCTGTCAGGCAGCAACGCAACAATCGTCTTGCCTTCATTTTCCGGACGCTTCGCCAACTCCAAGGCTGCATACAGGGCTGCGCCGGAGGAAATGCCCACCAACACGCCCTCTGCCTTTGCCAACTCCTTCGCTGCCTCAAAGGCCGCTTCGTTTGCCACCGGGAAGACTTCGTCGTACACTTTGGTATTTAACACATCCGGCACAAAGCCCGCGCCGATTCCCTGGATTTTATGGGCGCCTGCCTTCCCCTTAGACAATACCGGGGAATCTGCAGGCTCCACTGCCACTACCTGCACCGCAGGGTTTTGGGCTTTCAGGTATTCGCCTGTCCCGGTGATGGTGCCTCCGGTCCCCACGCCTGCCACAAAAATATCCACGCAGCCATCGCTGTCCTGCCAGATTTCCGGTCCTGTCGTCCTTCTGTGGATTTCGGGGTTTGCCGGATTCTCAAATTGCCCCGGCAGAAAACTCCCTTCTATCTCTTCTGCCAGTTCCTGTGCTTTGGCAATCGCTCCCTTCATGCCCGCCGCGCCTTCCGTAAGCACAATCTCGGCTCCGTAAGCTTTTAAAATATTCCTGCGCTCCACGCTCATGGTCTCCGGCATTGTGAGAATCAAGCGGTAACCTTTCGCCGCCGCAATGGCGGCAAGGCCGATGCCTGTATTGCCCGACGTCGGCTCTATGATCACGGACCCCTCCGTTAAGGCCCCTCTCTGCTGCGCATCCTCAATCATCGCCTTGGCAATCCTGTCCTTAACGCTCCCCGCCGGGTTAAGGTACTCCAGCTTGACAAGCACTTTCGCTTTCAGCGCATGCTTCTTTTCCAAATTCACAACCTCCACCAACGGCGTGTTGCCTATTAAACCTTCGATTCCCTGATATATATTGGACATGATGCCCGCCTCCTTCTTATAATTATCATAAATATGCATAAAATCTCTGCTATCTATCTGGCATTAAATATTTGCCAGATAGATAGACCCTCCGGGGGATGCGCACTCGCACGAATATATAGATGCCGCAGAGCGGCCGTGCCCGGCGCAGATAGCGATAATTAATCGCCGTCTATTATTTTACTGCCTTAAACGCCTCTTCCAAATCTTCGATTATGTCGTCGATATGCTCGGTCCCAATCGAAAGGCGGATGGTGTTTTTCGCAATCCCCTGTTCCCTAAGCTCCTGCTCATTCAACTGGGAATGCGTTGTGGACGCCGGATGGATGGCAAGGGATTTCACATCCGCCACGTTCGCCAACAGGGAGAAAACCTCCAGGTTGTCAATAAAAGCCTTTGCTGTCTTATCATCCCCTTTAATCTCAAACGTGAAGATAGAGCCGCCGCCATTGGGGAAATATTTCCGGTACAATCCCTGCTGCCTTGGGTTATCGCTGACAGAGGGATGGTGCACCTTCTCTACCTGCGGATGGTTATTTAAATACTCCACCACCTTCAAGGCATTTTCCACATGGCGCTCCACCCTAAGGGACAGCGTCTCTAAGCCCTGCAGGAAAATAAAGGCATGGAACGGCGATAACGTAGCGCCGGTATCCCGTAAAAGGATGGCGCGGATTTTTGTCACAAACGCCGCCGCTCCCGCCGCCTTGGTAAAGCTCACGCCGTGATAGCTGGGGTTCGGCTCTGTGATGGAGGGGAACTTGCCGGACGCTTCCCAGTCAAATTTACCGCTGTCCACAATCACGCCGCCAATAGCCGTCCCATGCCCTCCGATAAATTTGGTCGCGGAATGCACCACAAGATCCGCCCCATATTCTATCGGCCTTACCAAAAACGGCGTGGCAAAGGTGCTGTCCACAACCAGCGGTATCTTATGGGCATGTGCCGCCCTGGCGACAGCCTCAATATCCGTAACGTCCGAACGTGGGTTGCCCAGAGTCTCTATGTAGAGAGCCTTTGTATTCTCCTGGATGGCGTCCTCAAAATTGCTGACGTCCGAAGGGTCCACAAACGTTGTGGAAATGCCATATTCCGGGAGCGTATGCTCCAGAAGGTTGTAGGTGCCGCCGTAAATGTTGTTCGCCGCCACGATATGCTCGCCACTTTTTGCCAGGTTCTGGATGGTGTAAGTGACCGCTGCCGCCCCGGAGGCTACGGCAAGCGCTGCCACTCCCCCTTCCAAAGCCGCTATCCTCTGCTCGAAAATATCCTGCGTAGGGTTCGTCAGCCTGCCATAAATATTCCCTGCGTCCCGCAGCCCAAACCTGGCGGCTGCATGTTCCGAATCATGGAACACGTAAGAGGACGTTGCATAAATGGGGACTGCCCTGGCGTCCGTGGCCGGGTCCGCCTGCTCCTGCCCGACATGAAGCTGTAATGTCTCAAACTTTAAATTTCTATCCTCATATGCTTTTTTACCCATAATGCTTCTCCTTTTCTTTATTCCTACTAAAGTAATAGGTTTTATCTGGGTACACTATACCTCACTTTCCCTAGTATGTCAATAGGTAATTTGGGAATACTTCCCATTTCCTTACTATCCAGCCTTCACATTTTCCCACAAACGGGGCAATCTGGCACATGCGCGGGCAGGCGCACGGTACGGAATTCATTTTTCAAAGCGTCGTACGTCAGGAGCCTGCCCGTGAGCAATTCCCCTGCCCCTGACAAGTATTTGATAGCTTCCATTGCCTGCAGGCTCCCGATCACGCCTGCCATCGCCCCGATAATCCCTGCTTCTTTACCGCTGGGGACCGCCCCCTCCGGCGGCTCTTCGTGGAAAATGCAGCGATAGCAGGGTCCCTTCCCCGGAACGTACGTCATAAGCTGCCCCTGGAAACGAAGGATGCCTGCATGGCAGAAAGGCTTTTGGGCTTTGACGCAGGCGTCATTGATTAAGAATTTTGCCGCAAAGTTATCCGTCGCGTCCAAAACAAAATCATAGTCCTTTAACAGGTCTGCAATATTCCCTTTTGACACAAACACCTGGTATGTATGGACCTGCACATCCGGGTTCCTTTCATTTACCGTCTCCTGGACAGACTCCGCCTTTGCCTTGCCGATATCCTCCATCCCATGGGCAATCTGCCGCTGGAGGTTTGACAAATCCACCACATCCGCGTCTGCAACCCCAATCGTCCCCACGCCCGCCGCCGCAAGGTACATTGCAGCAGGGCAGCCTAACCCGCCGGCGCCGATTATCAATACCCTGCCAGACAGCAGCTTCTTCTGCCCTTCCTCCCCCACCTCCTGCAACGCCAGGTGCCTTGCATAACGCTCTTTCTGCTCATTGGTAAGCTCTTTCATCTTCCTTTCCTTCCTCCTTTTCACTCAGTATGCCGCAGGCATAAGAATCCAGGAAATGATGGCGCCTCCCATGCTCCTTATAGGCTATCACCGTGCTTAAATTTACATTTTCCACGCTCTTAAAAATATTTGCCTCCACAAAAGGGTTGCTCTCTTTCATCGCGGCAATTAACCGTTTGATTTCCATACGTTTGGATAATGCCTGCCCGTCCATCCCTGCAGCAGCGCAATCCTCCGTAAACCGGCAGGCGCATTGGAGGAATTTTAGCCTGTTATAATCCCGCCAGTGTTTGATATCGTCCTCCCGGATATAATACATAGGGCGTATCAGCTCCATGCCGGGGAAATTCGTGCTGTGCAGCTTGGGCATCATCGTCTGCACCTGCCCGCCGTAAAGCATCCCCATCAAGATCGTCTCGATTACATCATCGTAATGGTGCCCCAGGGCAATCTTGTTGCACCCTATCTTCCTCGCCTGATTGTAAAGATGGCCCCTGCGCATCCTTGCACAGAGATAACAGGGGGATTTCTCAACCTCATACACCGCGTCAAAAATTTCTGTCTCAAAAATACGGATGGGGACCGAAAGCCTTGCGGCGTTCTCCTCAATCAGCTCCCGGTTCCTTTTCAAGTAGCCCGGGTCCATCACCAGGAATTCCAAGCCAAATGATACCTTCCGGTGCTTTTGCAGCTCCTGGAACAATTTCGCCATCAGCATGGAGTCCTTGCCGCCGGAAATACAGACGGCAACCCTGTCCCCTTCCTGCACAAGCTGATAATCCCGGACTGCCTTGGCAAACCGGGAAAACAACTGTTTATGGAATTTTTTACGGATGCTTTTTTCTATCTCGTCTGCTGTCGGCAGGCTCCCTTGCGCCATGCCCTGCCCCTTCCTTGCTTCCTTTTCCTGATTTTGCTCCATTTTGTCCCTCCTCTGTTTTCCTTAGTACAACAGATATTAAATTTCTCTTTTACCGGTTTATGCGTGCAGCCCATGGAATTTACCGCGGGCGCCCCACAAGCCCCAGCAGCACACGCCGATCAGGCTGAGTACTGAAATCTCTAGCCCAGTTTCCATTCCTGCCGGGACATAACGAAGCTCAATCCTGTGCGGCCCATCAGGTACTTTAACTGCCAAAAAGATTCCCATCCCCTTGGAAACCTCCGCCTTTGCCCCGTCTATGTAAGCCTTCCAGCCCTCTTCATAAGGGATGGTAAACAACGCATACTCCATGCCAGGCACATCCGGCACAGCGCCCACAAGCCTGGCGTCCGAAAATGTTTCGTTTTCGACAAACCCCTGCGAAAGGTTGACAAAATACTGCGAAAACGCCTCCATATCCTGATAGTAGAACCAGATATCGGTTAAATTCACAGTATCGGATTCAAGGACAAGCTGCACTTTTACCACTTCCCCTTTCTCAAAAGCCCCAAGGCGCAAAATATCATAATTGTAAACATCAAAATATTTTCCAATGGTTTTCCCATTTACTTTTACCTTCACCGGCTGCATTTGTTCTGTTCCAAACCACGCAAACACAGGGTCGGCGCTTGCCGCTGTAAACGTATATTCTATGGAAGCTTTTTTCGATTTATCTTCCTTTACATATGATTTGCCCCCATCAACCTTTTCCAGGTTCTTTAATTTGACATTTTCTATTTTTTCCTCCCCAAAAACGGATTTTTGCACCTTCCCATACAGCGAACGCCATAGCTCATTCTGCAATTCAAATTTATGCGGGCTGTCGATTTGCAAAGACAACATGCGGCTGTCAGCCAGAAAACCAATCGGAAAACTGTAAGGGTTTTGATATATGGAAATGCCGTTGACTGTATGCAAAAGCTGATATGGCGCCCCCAGAGGCTTCTTAGACAAAATATACTTTACGCCCAAAAGGCTATCCATCGCGTAAGTAGAGCCCCTGTTATAATACGACCAGTTCCCATTATTGCGAAACCCCATCTGTCCCATGAAATATTTCACAGCCTCTTTCTCCGTCGAGCTGTAATGCGATAAACCGTTGAACCGCAGCAGCATCGGGTCACACTGCTTGCGGCAGAAGGTCTTTTCCATCCGGTAAAATCCCTGGTCCAATTCCTTCACATAATCTACCGCTGGCTCCACCGTCTGCACAAACTTTCGATAATCGCCATAGTCCGCATAATGAAATTCGCTGAGCGAATATACGCCATTGGCGCACAATTCCCCAACACCCAACACAAGCAGCGCAAAAACCGCAGCCGCCCCCGCTAACTTTCCTATAAGCAGCATTCTTTTTCCCTGCGCTTTCGTACGCCCCAAAACCTTGCCGCCATATGCATACACAAAATACAACAGCCCATAAGCCGCCAGGGCGGCAACGCCCAGCAGGTACTTTTCTTTCGACATAAAAGGAAATGGTTTTTGGTCCAAACGGTATGCCAGCAGCAGAAATCCCAATAGGGTCACTGCGTACATCGCCAAATACTCCTTTACCGTGCACAGCCTGGCTTTGCGAAACCCCTCTTCAGCAAACAGGAGCATCAAAAAACTAAAAATAAAACTGTACCGGTAGGGGAACCATGCCGGTGGGTTAAAGCCGTGCCATACCAGGTTCGCCCCGCAAAAATAAAAGGAGCAGCACAAGACAAGGAGCAGCGCTGCCCCTCCTGCCTTTTTGCGTATCGGCACGTTGCGGTTAAGGAAAAATAAAGCAAGGAAAAAGACTGCCGCCATCCCGCAAAAAACGTTGGGCAAACCTGCCTGCACCTGCCCATAACCAAAACTCCCCGGAAAAAATTTTACCAGGAAATCACTCCAATGGAAATTGGGCCGCATCGTCAGCAAAGAAGGGTCAAACGACGCCTTTCCGCCAGCGAGCGATTTAAAGACGGGAAACAACAGCCACATACTAAGCCCGCCCGCCAGCGCCGAGGCCGCGCCATAAGAAAAAATTATTTTGAAATCCCAAAACTTCTCCCTGTCGTCCGCAAAAAAGAAATAATACAAAAAATACAGCACAGAAAAAATACAAAGCATGAACCCCATATAATAATTTAGGATGATAGCGAAAGATAAAACCCCCAGATAGAAAAATGGCCGCCTCCCCTGGAAAATCCTTTGGACGCCCAAAACCATGAGCGGGAGCATCACCATCGCATCTAGCCACATAATGTTCTGTTGATATACGATATTGTACGACATCAGCGCGTAAGCTGTGGAAAAAATAAAGGAATGACAGGAATGTTTTTGGGAAAAAATGCATACATAAAAGGACATGCCGCATAACCCTAATTTTACCAATGTGATAACTTCAACTGCCATTGGAAGCTCCGATACCGGAAACACCAGGAACAAAAGGTTTAAAGGGCTCATTAAATAGTAAGCGGACATGCCGACCATATCACCGCCCAAAGTCTTAGAAAAAGAATAGGCAAAGCTATGCCCTTCCTGGAAAATACTTTTCAAATAGGAAAAATACGAGATATACTGGTTATTCAGGTCTATTGTCAATATGCTGTCGCTGCCGAAAGGATATATGCCAATCCATGCATATATGGCCAGCATTGCAAGGACTGGAAGAAAAAACGCGGCAGAGACATAACATAAATTGCCTTTTTTCCCTTTCATGCACCTACGCCCCTTTCCCGGCCACGAAAATATCCATGGCGCACATCTGTTTCCCTCACTGCCCATGGGGATTAAATCCACGGTTATTATAGCCCTCTCCACCCTTCCCTGTCAACAGCCGGGACGCCCCAAAGCAGCTTTCTACCGCCTTGGGGCATCCTAACCTTAACTGTATTCCTGCATTTTACGGCGCTGTCCTCTATTTGCTATACTTATAGACGCGCAAGAGCACGCTCCCATCTTCCATCATGGTATATGTCTCAATATACGCCGTCTGCGAATCCTCGCCGCCCATGACACCGCGGAATTTTGCCATATTGCCTTCGTCCCTGTCAGAAAGCGTCTCCTTATCCACAATCCCTTCACAAGACATGCCATCCGGGCTAAGCTCATACTTGTAAGCATAACTTCCTTTTTCATCCGCCGTAAGCGTAATTTCCTTCACCAGTTCCGTATTTTCCTCAAAGTCCTCAAGCTTCCAATCCTTACTTTCCTCAGCGGCCTGGGAAGTAAAATCCGCCTCCTCAGAGGCCAGCGGCAATTCTGAGCCTCCCTCTGTTGTTTCAGAACTACCTGATTCAGAGGCGCCTGCCTTTGTCCCTTCCTCAAGCTCTCCATATCCATTCCATTCGTCTTCCATCTTTTTCACGTATTCCTCCGCCGCTTCTTTGTCAGCTTTACTTTTATCAAGCGGCAGCGTAAACAAGGCGTTCAACCCCTGGTACTGCTCGTTACGGCTAATATCCCCGCTCTTTTCATCATAAATATAGGCGTCATTGTTATAGAAGGTCCCGTCACAGACACAGAGGTAAACCGGGCGGTCTGCAAATTTTTCCACATTATCGCATTCCGCGATGCGGTACTGGACGCCGTCCTCTACCGTCTCAAAATATGCGCCGTCCATCGTCACGATATTGTAAATTGCCGGGTTCAGCCCCTGGACCAGCGGCGATACGAAAAGGGGATCTTCCCCATAACCCTCCTCGCTGGTATCCTTCCTTGGCGTGCCATCCGCATTCTCAATCGCCGTAACCACATACGTGCGGTCATCCAAAATTTCCCCCGTATCATCTGTAACGGCATACTTACTAAGGTTTTTCCCCGATACAAGCCCTAACAGCGTAATCCGGTAATCCCCGCACTCCTGGACCTCGCCCACGTCCACGGCGTCCTCACTCTGGAAAGCTGCCGCAAGCCCCTGGTCCTCATTGGTCTGCGCCACCTGCTGGGGCGTCAGGTATCGCCACGCCGCATAAGCAGATGCAGAACCTGCCACAACCACTGCCGCTGCCAGCATTGCCATTGCCGGGATTTTGATTCTTTTATTCACTTTAACCATATTACGTCTCTCCTTTTCCTGCGCTTTCTTTATAATGCTCTGATTCAGCCAGAAATCCGGCTCCTCTTTTTTTGAAAGGGCGTCTTTTAATAATTCATCCATGTCATATTTCATCCAAAACAACCTCCAATTCCTGCCTCAGGAGGGCACGCGCTTTGTGAAGCCGGCTTTTCACTGTGCCCTGCGGTATTTCCAATACATTTGCAATCTCCTCCACGGAAAGCTGGAGGGTATAATAAAGATACACCGGGATGCGGTATTTCTCAGCTAAATCCCCTACCGCCCTCCTCACCTGGCTTGCCAATTCCTTTTTCAACACCATATCCTCCGCAGAACCTTCCTGTCCCGCCAGGCTGTCCGACGCCTCTTTGGTGAGCGCGCAGGTCCCGGCAATCCGCTTGCGCCAGGCAAATTTCCGCCTGCGGTTCTTCCAGATGCGCAGAGCAACCGATAACAGGTAGCTTTTGGGGTTTTGGTTATAATCAATCCCTTCCTTCATCTCCATTGCTTTTAAAAACGTGTCCTGATAAAGATCGTCAGCCTCCTGGCGGTTCCCGGTTATCCGGCTGCAAAATGTATATACATCTTTTCCATATTCATTGATGCACTGTTCCAGTTGTACTTTGTCCATTGTTTCCTCCAACGGCGTAGCGCCGTGCCTTACAGATATCTTTCAGGCTTTTTGTGCCCTTTCACTTATACATTGTAATAACTTTCTTTTTGGTTCACAAATTTATTCAACAAAAGCACAAAAAGAACGGCACCTTTTCGGCTCCGCTCCTTTTATATCCATATATTGTGCTGCCGCACAAGGGATGGGCTATGTATTTTTTAAAACTTCCCTCCCCCTCCGCCGTGCGTCGTCCCGGAAGAGGAAGTATGCGTCTGCGAGCCGCCCGGACTGCTCTTAGGTGAATCATCTTCCTTTGGCCTCTCCCTACGGGTGACATCCTTATAAAGGAACAGCTCGTATTCCCTTGTCAGCCTCAGGCCGCCGCTTTTCATATAACTGTCTGCCGCAGGCTGGATGTGGACAGAATGCAGGCCCAGACGCATGAAGCCTGTGGCAATCAGCGCTATCACAAAACCTGCCACAACAGCAATCAGCAGGGCCCCCACATGCGAAAACGGCTCTGTGGGGATATGGTCGACATCATAGGGCGTCCCTGCCTTTGCCTGCGTGATATAATCGTCGCATTGTTCCGCAAATATGCCGAATGCTTCGGCATATTCCCCATCGCTCAGGGAAGGCAGGAATTTTTCAGACATATACTCCCTTCCAACGTCAGTGACAGCCGTTATCCCAAAGCCCGTTGTCGCTATATACCAGTCCCTTTCCTCCATACTTAATAAGAAAAGGATTCCATCGTGCCCCTCCCCAAAGCCATAACCGTTATAATCATAGAAATCATCCGCGTATTCCATGGCGGCCTGCCCCTCAAGGGAAGCAACCGTCACTACCACCACGTCGACTTGCTGCCGCTCGCTGATTTCATCCAGTTGATCCGATAACTGAGCCTCCTCGCTGTCAGAAAGCAAATCCGCCCAGTCCACAATCCGCATCAGGTCATTGGCAGCATCCGCTGTGGCTGCTGGAACCATGGCGCTGACAAAGGCAATCCCTATAAGCAGCGCCAAAAGCGCCGCAGCTATTTTATGTTTATTTTTCATAGCCTGCCTCCTTATAGTATGCTAATCAAAAAGAGCGCGGCATAGACCACAGCCCCAATCGCGCCTGTCAGCCCAAACAGCCACTTTCGGTACGCGCCTTTATCCAGGGGCAAGTCGCCTACCATCTTCCCGCTTTGCCCGTTCATGGCAAAAAGATACTTTTTCCCATTCCATGTCGTGTTGAG
This sequence comes from uncultured Lachnospiraceae bacterium, assembly GCA_949879775.1. Taxonomy (GTDB): domain Bacteria; phylum Bacillota; class Clostridia; order Lachnospirales; family Lachnospiraceae; genus Petralouisia. The sequence goes on along the minus strand of CATLBW010000019.1, from coordinate 10,584 downwards.
AATCCATACCGGGAAAAGGGCATATTTCACTTTGCTGTTATTGAAACGGATGCTGCCTGCCTCCCGTGTAACCGTCGCATACCCTTTGACCGTCGCGTCAATGGCCTCCTCCGTAGTCTTCCTGATACGCTCATTCGCGCGCCCGATGCTCTGTTCGGCGTCCACATCATATTTATCCGCAAGGTAGCCTGCCAGGTATGCCGTCTGGAAATCCACTGCCTTAGTAAAATCAAACGGCTCAAGTGACTCCATCAAATCATCTGCCATTTTCTTTGAACCGTCGACAGGGACATTCTCAAAACCAATGCTCCCGCTTCTGCGCACGGAAAAATAACTGGTTTCGGTATAATCGTATGTGCTGTCGCTCCAATGCCTCACCCTGGTCGCCTTATAGCGCATATCTGCGTCAGCCTCAGCGTCAAACAACCAGTAAGGGACATACACGCCCTTTACCTCGTCAATATGGTTCTCATCCTTAAATACTTTTGGAAGCAGGCGCTTTCCCTTATAATGGTTCTTTAGCGCCTCCTTTGCAGCGCCTTTATCCAGCTTAAACGGAATCACATAATCGGGCTTAAGCGCGCCGGAAAACTGATCCATCATGACAACCGGGCTGCCGCAGAACGGGCATGACGTGGCGGCAGTATTTTCATCGCCCACGATTTCCCCTCCACAGGAGTTACAGACATAGGAGCGCAGCCCATCTGCCTCTCCCTCCTGCCAATTACCCCCCGTATCCGTCTCCCACCTCATGTCGTCCGCTTGCTCGCTTTTTAGCTCATTATCATAACCTGCCAGCGTTTCCATCTCAAATTCTGTGCCGCAGTAAGGACATTTCATTTTTTGTATCGTGCTGTCAAAGGCTATCGCGCCACCGCAGCAGGGGCATTTGTATTCCTGTATCGCCGCCATCAGATCCCTCCTTATCGGTAAAGCTCCCAGTACAGGCTTTAACCACTACTATAATATAGTCTACCGTAATCAGCACGAAAAAGAGCGTCTTGTCATGAATCGACCGAAAAATGCATGGAATCGACCAAAAAACGCCATGAAACGATTCATTTCATGACGTCTTATGATGCGAGGGTTTGTGCAAAGCCCTCTTGAGTTTTACGCCTGGCTTCCTCCGTGACACTATGGTAACTACACAGGCTAAACCAGCAACGATCGCCGCCAGGAGAAAAAGCGCCCTGCTGCCTGCCCCTTTGTTCCTGCGGTCAGGCTTTTCCTGTTTATCGGCCTGGGCACCGCCTCCTCTATCGGCCTGGGCGCCCCCTCCTCTATCGGCCTGGGCGCCCCCTCCTCTATCAGACCGGACGGTTTCTCCTACGCCTGTCTGGGCGTCCTCCCCAACGTCCACAAAGGAATCAACCCCTATTTCAGCATCCATTTCTGCGGCGCTGCCTGGAATCCCTTCCTCATATCCCTCGTCGTCCGTTTCCGTCTTGGGCTGGGACGCTGCTTCGGATGGCTTATAAGATGCCTGAACCCGCTGCCCGAAAAACCCTGTACTGACGCCCGGCTTTTTATTTTGCAAATTTGTGTTTCCTAGCATTTCAATTTCCGGTATTTCTTCCTGGACAATAAAAGGAGCGTCTTCGCCCACCGGCCCTTTTTGCAATCCAGCCCCAGGCTGTTTGCCCTCTGGTTCTGCAGGCATATCAGGCGTCAGCCCATCCTTAGGCGCTGCCGGCAGCCCCGGGCGCTGCCCACCCTCTGTGCTGTCATCCTTGTCGTCCGATCCGGCGTTGCCCTCATTCCCGCCAGAGCCTCCAACTTGCGGCAATTTAGGCGGCAGTTCATATGTATCCGGCCATGCAAGGACAAGCTGCCTGCCATCGTACACCCCGCCTTCAATTTTTATCCCTACCAAAAAAGGCGTTGGCTCTTCTCCCGCCTCCTCTGCTTTCCAATAAGACCGATAAGGCTCCTGTCCTTTCCCTAACACAAGCGAAAAACCACTGTTTGCAGTGGAATGCTGTGTGTTAACTGCGTCCGTTAATGAAAGCCCCAAGATCTCCGTCCATTTTGCGTCCCCTTCCGTAAAGGTATATGCACGGATGGACGCAGCGCCAGTAGGTTTTAAGTGGAAGGAAAGCTCCAGCCCGTAATTTTCTGCTGAAAGGGTCCCTGTAGGCTGCGCGTCTTTTGCAACGACATTCAGGACAAGCCTGACTTCATCCGACCTACCGTATTGCTGCATGCCTACCGCTTCATCCAATTGGTATATGCCCGTCTGGGTTTTCAAAATAGCGCCGGCAGGTATCACAATTTCCTCCGCCGCATCTGGGACAGAAACACGCTCGCCTGCCGTAAGCTTTGGCAGCTTCAACGGCTTCCATTTGATCGGGCAGTCTATGGTATCGTCACCCAGATACTCCAATCCCTTCTGGAGCTGGATAGTCACGGGCAGCGTATCCGGCAGAAATGCGGATACCTCCTCCTCGCCTTCATCCTCGCTTATAGTAATCTGGCATCTGCCGTAATATTGGATCTTCGGAGGACGCCCTTCACGCACAGACACGCTCGGCGCGAAGATGGCTGCCGCCTGAACCCCTTTGGGCACAGGCTGCTTTTTCCCCCTGTCAATAACTGCCGCCTGTGTTTCATAGGCAATGCCACCCTCCCTGACGATGCGCAGCTTTATGCTGAAACGGTCCAGTCCTTTGGCAAGGTAGCTTTTAAGCGGCTCCTCGCTCCCAAAAAGGCATCTCTGATTGCACAGCATTGCCAATTCCCCTTCGTCCTCAGAACCAAGCCACCGCAAATCCCATTCCTGCCCGCATTCTTGGTATGTTTCCCCGTCCACCGAGCACATTGGCTTTACAAAAATGGCGTCATCCGGGAAATCTTCCCATACGCCCCTTAGGACCCACCCTTGTGGTGAATATTCTAAATAAGCCCCAAACATCGGCGCTTCATCCGCTCTCACTATAAAGTTCCCAAAAATACCCGTAACAACAAGCAGGAGCGCCACTGCCGCTGCAAATTTCATCTGTATTTTCATATTATTTCCCTTGCTATTTCCTTACCGTTTGCGCACTTTCAGCTACCGTTCACGCCAAAAGCCGCCTTGCCCTGCCCAATCATGCTATAATATTGGCAGGTATTATAGAAACCCTTAATGACATTATAGGAAATGGCATGCTGCCGCGTCAAGCATTGTTTCCAGATTCCTAAATATACATTTTTTAAATCAGAAATTATTTTGTGAGGAACATACATCATGATAAAAATAGCGTTTTGTGACGATGACCTGTCCACATTAAATAAGCTTAACATCCTGCTGGAACAGTATCGTATGGAGCATAACAGGGATATTACATATACGGCTTTCCATAATCCTCTGGAATTACTTACGCACATAGAAAAGGGCATATGCTTTGACGTCCTGTTTTTAGATATCCTCATGCCTGGTGAAAACGGCATTAACGTGGCAGAGGAAATCCGCCAATACGATAAGGTCGTAAAAATCATATTTTTAACATCGACTCCCGAATATGCAGTGCAATCCTACGCAGTAGGCGCTTACTTCTATCAAATAAAGCCCCTGTCCGCGGAAAAATTTTTCCGCCTGATGGACTCTGTGGTCGACGACTGTAAAAAATCAAAGGAATGCAGCCTGATCCTGCGATGCAAAAGCGGTATCTCGCGAATTGACCTGGACAGGCTGGAGTATTGCGAGGTAATCGGGCGCACTTTGTCCTTTCACATGGAAAACGGGACTACCATCGAAAGCGCTGGAAGCCTGAACGACTTGTGCAAAGAACTGGCGCAATACGAAAATTATCTGCGGCTGCACCGTTCCTTCCTCATCAACATGGAATATGTGCGCAGCATTTCCTATAAGGCAGTTACCATGGATAACCATGCACAAATCCCTATCCCTCACGGAAAATGCTCGCAAATCAAGAAAACCTACCTCGAATACGCATGCAGCAGAAAGCAGGTCTGCCTATTATGAATGCTCTGGCTATCCTTAACCTTGCCTCTGTGGGGGGATTCGGCCTGATATTGTCCGCCAGGTTCTGCGATATCCGCTGGACATGGCAAAAGAAACTGTTTATGGCAGGCAGTATGTCCTTAATCATGCTGTTGCAGGGCATCATCCTTTTTTATGCCGACTTGCATACTGCCAAACGCCTTTACCCTCTCGTCACACACATCCCACTGACAATCGCGCTTTGCATTTTGAGCAAAGAATTCCTTTGGCCGCTGATTGCCGTCCTGACCGCCTATCTTTGCTGCCAGCTTCGCAGGTGGCTTGCCCTGCTGGCCATTTCCATTTTTTCGGGCGGTGAGCTGATGCAGGACGCCGTCGAGCTTATAGCCACGCTGCCCCTGCTTTTGCTGCTTTTACGTGTAATCGCGCCATCCGTCCGTTCCATTTCACATTGCACCACTGCGGAAAAACAGCGGCTCGGTTTGGTTCCTTTGCTATATTATGGGTACGACTACCTAACCATTTTTTACGCCGACCTCCTTTCAGAAAGGAACCAAGCCGTTGCAGAATTTATGCCCTTCGTATGCAGCGCAGCTTATTTAATATTTGCGCTGCGCATTTCGGAGGGCGAACGTATCCGTATGCATTTGCAGCAAACACAGGAAACACTTAACTTACAAATAACGCAGGCTGTCAGGGAAATTGGCATCCTACGACAATCCCAAGAACAGTCCAAAGCATACCGCCATGACCTAAGGCACCACATGTTATATCTCCTGTCGTGCATCGAAAATGAGCAGCCTGCGCAGGCACAGGCGTATATCAAGGAAATTTGTGCCAAAATTGAAGCGGCGACGGTAACCGTTTTCTGTGAAAATGAAGCGACAAACCTCATCTTTTCCGCTTTTTTCGAACGTGCGAAAAAACATGGCATTGCTTTCAACATCAAGGCTGTTATCCCGAATAACATCCCCATAGCGGAAAGCGATTGGTGCGTGCTGTTGTCCAATGCCCTTGAAAATGCACTGCACGCCTGCCAGGAACTGGCAAAAAAAGGATTGCCTGGCTCGATTAATGTTTCTGCATTTGAAAAAAACAATAAATTGTTCCTGCAAGTTGCCAATTCCTGTGAAAATAACATCGCTTTCTCCCATGGAATCCCAGTTACAGACAATCCAGGGCACGGAATCGGCGTGCACAGCATCTGTGCCATCATGGAACAGTACGGCGGCATTTATTCCTTTTGTGCAAAGGACGGCCAGTTCATTTTCCGTATGTCGGTTTAAGCAATGCCCGAATGTCGATTCATGGCGTTTGAGGTACGATTCATGCGTAATCCGCCCGCTTGGAGACGACGTCGCCTATAATATGGCTGTGACATAATTTATTACATATTATATAAACAGGAGGATGTTTGAAAATGAAAAAATTAATTTCCCTTTTATTGGTGATGGCAATGTGCTCTTCCCTGGCTGCCTGCGGCGGCCCGGATAAGCAGCCCGCAATCGACGCACACAACAAGGCTGGCGAAGCCGTCAACGAGCTGACAGAAATCATCAACGCCGACCCCGAAACCTACGCCGATTACCTTTCCGAAATGCAGACGCTGGTTGATACCTTGAACCAGTGCGGCGAAGTGCTGGAAAGCGACCAGGAAGTGGACCAGGACGCTTTGGACGAATGGGTAAAAAGATGCGGGGAAGTAGAACAGTGGGCGAAAGACGCCAAAGCCGAGCTTGAACAGTAGAAAAATCTTGGACGAAAAGCTATGCGGCCCAACAGACGGCTGCATAGCTTTTTCCAACCCCATCACTCCGCCCTTACCACCGTTTGTTTCCGATAAATCAAATACGCTATCCCAGCGGCCGCAAACTCCGTAAAACAAAACGCATACCATGTTCCTGTTGCCCCTAGCAATTTGCTGAACAAAAACGCGGCAGGGATAATAATAACAATATAACGAAACAACGAAATATACAAAGACGGCATCCCTTTGCCAAGCCCTTCCAAAGCCCCGGAACATGTAACGGACACAGCCGACGCAATAAAGCCCAGGCTTATGATGTGAAGCGCCGTCACGCCGCTTTGTATCGTCTGTGGGTTCGACGTAAATAACCCTATCAAATTTTCCGGGATCAGCCATGACAGGACCGTGCCGGCTGCCATTACGCCCGCCGTCAGCAGAAGCGTTGTGCGGAATATTTCCCTGACACGCTCTTCTTCCCCGGCGCCATAGTTATATCCCATCAACGGCCGGATTCCCTGGATAATGCCGTTTGCCGTCAGATAAATAAACGTCTGCAACTTATAATAAACGCCCAGCACAAGCACATATTTTTCGGAAAACCCTGCAAGAATCCCGTTCAGCGCAGAAATCAATAAGGATGGCAGCGCCAGGTTTAACGTTGCCGAAATGCCTATGCCATACAGCTTTGCCGCCATATCTTTCTGCGGCTTTAAATACTTGCGCCTTATATTTACCGGTATCGGTTTTACCTTGTAAAATAACAAATATACCATCAGGGAAACCACCTGCCCGATTCCGGTTGCATAGGCCGCTCCGGCTATGCCCAGCTTCGGGAAAAAACCAATGCCAAAAATCATCAGCGGGTCAAGGATAATATTCGTGGCAAACCCACATATCATACAAAACATTGACACTTTCATTTTGCCTACCGCCTGGAAGACCTTTTCAAACACCAACCCTGTCGTTATCACCGCTGAAAATAAAAATACCCGGTTGGAATACGCCAACGCCATGCCTACCACCGTCTCATCTTTAGAAAAAATCCCTAAAAACGATGGCATAACCGCAATACATAAAACTGTCAGCAGCAAGCCGTGGAGCAAATTCCACAAAAACCCCTGCGTTGCCGCCCTGTCCGCGTCCTCTGGCTCCTCCGCTCCCAGGTAAAAGGACACCACCGCATTGATGCCAATGGCAAAGCCAATCGCCACCGCATTAATCATATTCTGTACCGGATAGACCAAGGCCAGCGCCGTCATCGCATCCTCGCTCAACTGCGCCACAAAGTAACTGTCCACAATGTTATAAAGCGAATTGACCGCCATGGAAATCACCATCGGCATGGACATTGACAACACAAGGGGCAGTATCTTCCTTTCTTTCATAAATTCCTGTTCCATGTTCTTTTCCTCCTGTTTAATTTGCAAACGATCCTCTTATAGAACCAAGCTAGTCCGCAATCGGGAATTCCATGACAAACCTCGTCCCCTCCCCCACGGCGGAATAAACCTCAATTGTACCGCCAAGCTCACCCACAATGCTGCGGGCAATATACAGCCCCAGCCCCGTACCGTTCCCCCTGTTATTTTCCCCCACATAAAAACGCTGAAAAATAAGCGGCAGTTCATCCGCTGGTATCCCGCACCCGGTGTCCCCCACAGCCATATGGATTCTGCCATCCCCACATCCTGCCGACACTGTAATGCTGCCCTCCGGGGGCGTAGCCCTCAGCGCATTGTAAATAAGGTTCTCAAAAAGTATATTCAGTTTCTGCGGCTGGGCGCTCAAATATGCATCCTGCTTTGGCAGCTTTACGTTAAAATACACCGACCGCACCTCACACTCCCCCTGGTAAACCTCATAAAGCTCCGAAAGCAAATCCAAAACGGACACCCTTGCCCATTCTTCATCAATCCGGTCAAAGGTATTAAGGGCAGAAAGCCCCTGTAGGCGGCAAGCCATCTGCCGCTGCTTGGCTTCTGCCTGGTCAAGGTAACCGCTCAGCTCCGCATCCACACCCACGCCGCTTTTGCGGATTGCCTCGATAAAAGACTGCGTGGCGAATACCGGCGCTTTTAAGTCATGCGCCATATCAGAAAAAAACGCTTTGCGTTCCTCTAAAAGCAAAGTGATTTCCTCGGTACGTTTCTTCACCTGCTCCTCCAGGTGGTTCGTGAGCGCGTCATTTTCCTTTAAAATACGGCGGCTGCGCTCCACCATCATCCCCCCGAACAGCAGCACAAGCAAAAGCCCGCACCATTCAAACTGCCAGAAAAAACGGATTGGCTCAAATTGGTTGGAAAAAAACAAGTTGAGAAGCAGCCCTGCGCCAAACACCGTGCCTCCTGCCAATATATAGCGGCTTTCCCAGCTTTTTGCCCTCATGCCCTCCACCGAAAAAAATACCGCGCAGCAAAAAGTAACTATATAATAGAGGTCGGTCAGCCTCCCATGCACAAAAACCGCCCATGGCAGCGCTGGTATAAGCAGGCAAAAAGCAACCAGGGCCATCGGCAACAGCGCCAACACAATACGCACGCCTCTCCATACCTTGCTTTCACCCGCTCCAGAAGCAAGGGCTGTAAGCTGCACCACGCAAAAGCATAAGCCATACATTGCCATGCCCTGTATAAGGAACCACATCTGCGCCGCCTGCATGGAAAAGAGAAATACAAAATAGCGGGACATAGAAAGGGCATAACAGCAGCACATAACCCCAAAGCAACGGCTAAGCCTACCCCCTGCCCTCCACAAGAAAAGCGTAAACGCCACCAACGCCAGGGGCAGGAGGAATGCCAGCGCATAAGCAAAGCTTTGGACATCGCCTACCCGCATAAGCGTCTCTGCCGTCCCCAGCGCAGGCGGAAAATACATCCCACTGTAATACCCAATCCTTGACGAAGTCTCCACCGCCAAAACATGGTCGCCCGCCGTCATCAGAAAGCTGATACGCCCATTTCCCTCTCCCGTCGCAAGCTGCGTCCCATCCAGGGAAATCCTGTACCTCGAGGATAACTGAGGAAAATCTATTGCCGCAAACACCGGCTCGCCTTCATAACGCAGCGTCAGCCTGTAACATGCATTCCCATGAGGCGGGACCGACAAATCCCCGCGCTGAAGGTTGGAAAATTCGCCAATATATGTAGCCTTGTCCGTTACACGCCCGTCAGTAAGCAGCCAGCCGTCAATAAGAAAAATAGGGGCGCCGCGCCTCATATCCTGCCTGCTTATATTTATCCTGCCCCACTTCCCATACGGAGGGGGCGTCTGGTATTTATTATCCGCATAAAAAAGTATCGCAAAAAAAGCTGCCAGTACCACTACAACTGGCAGCGCCTGCCAAAAACCCTTCCGCCGGCCCATGCTTTCCCCCTCCTTTTTACGAAACCGTTTCCTCAACATCCCGGCGGGACAAAACGATAGCCCTGCCCCCATACCGTCTCAATAAAATGATGGCCCTGCCATGCCTTGTCCAATTTCCTCCGCAGGCGCGACATGTGCCTTTGCAGCGCCTGCCCGCCGTCCCACGGCTGTTTGCCCCATATTGACCGAGACAGCTCCTCCGGCGTAAAGATATGCCCCGCTTGTTCGGAAAGCCGCCACAAAAGTTCAAACTCAACGGGCATAAGGTCCAGTTCCTTTTCCCCTATCAACGCCCGCCGCCCTGCCATATCCAGCAAAAGCGGACCATACCTGAACCTGGTACGTCCAGACATTGCCAGCCTGATACGTGCTTCCACTTTCGCCCAGAAAAGCCCGGCAGGCGTATCCTTGGTAATATAATCCGCCCCGCCTGCCGCAAACCCCTCCACCTGTTTATCTGCCTCGGTAATACAGCTCAAAAAAATAACGGGCGCCTGCGCCGCCTCACAAAGCTCCCTGCAAAGCAAAAAACCATCCTCCCCGGGAAGCGCCACGTCCAGCAGCACACAGTCATATGCTTCATCCCCCGCCAGCCTAATCGCCTCCTCCCCGCTTGCCGCCTGCTGCACAGTACAGCCATGCTCCTGCAGGATACCCGCCCAAAACGCACGGACAGCAGGCTCGTCATCCACCAAAAGAATACGCCACTGCCCCATAGCACGCTCCATTTTGCTTGGAAGCTGCGCCTGCTTTTCTCCTTCATGCGATAAAAAATCCATATAAGCGCCCTGGACCTGGCTGCGCCTTTGGCGCGCTACCGGGATTGTATGCCCATTGCTTGTCACAATCCCTTCCCCGTTTACAGACTGGACATACCTTAAATTTACAAGATAGGAACGATGGACCTTTAAAAATTCAGGCCGGCACAATAATGTCCCTTCAATATCCGCCAAGGCGGCAGCCACCTCCCAGACCACGCCGTCTATCAAATAGAAAAACAAACTCTTATTTACAACTTCCACATACTCAAGCCGCGCAAACGCTATTTTGATGATTCCATCCCTGTTTTTCAGCACGAACCCCTGCCCCTCGTCATCAAACATTGCGATCTGCATTGATAAATTCTCCTTATACTATTTTCGTCATTGAACACGCTTCCATGCCGTAAGGGCAAAATTGCCCTCCTTGCCGTTTCCTACGCCTAATGTTATTTTAATATTATATAATATTTTTACCTTTATTAAAAGAATCAATATCCCTTTTTTATGTGTCGGTGTAGAAATAGTTACTGTTCACACAGGACTTTGCATTTACTGCAAAGTCCGTAAGAAAATGATTCAGGTGTGAGCAAATCCCATTCGCGAAGCGAATTTTACATGGATTTGCGAATGTTACTGTGAACGAAGTGAACCAATGTCATTAAGTTAGTAACGAACTGCCTGAAATGGTTAGATTCTTTTTATGAGGTCTAACCATTTTTATGTTAAAAAAAGGGGCTTGACAAATTCCCTGGAATGTGCGGCCGCTCTCG
>CATLBW010000018.1 GCA_949879775.1 uncultured Lachnospiraceae bacterium | reverse complement strand
AGAGCACGATGATGAAGGCGGAAGGCTCGGGGCAAAAGGACAGGGAGGCGCCGGGGGAGGCGGACATTATGGTGCGGTTTTCCCAGGTGGGGCTAACATACCAGGGAGCCGGTGCAGAAAGCTTATTCGACATTGATTTTTCTGTCAAAAGAGGCGAGACGGTGGGCGTGATTGGCGGGACGGGTTCCGGCAAGACGTCCCTTGTGCATTTGATACCGAGGTTTTATGATGTAACGCGTGGCGAGGTATTGGTGGATGGGAAGGACGTCAGGGAGTATTCTTTGGCGGAACTGCGTCAAAAAGTTGGTATTGTCCTGCAAAAGGCTGTGTTGTTCCAAGGGACAATCCGTGAAAACTTATGCTGGGGCAAGACGGACGCCACAGACGAAGAGATCTGGCAGGCCTTAAAGACGGCGCAGGCGAAGGAAGTCGTGGAGGGTAAGGACGGGAAACTGGATGCGGTTGTGGAACAAGGCGGCAAGAATTTTTCCGGAGGGCAGCGGCAGCGGCTTACGATTGCCCGCGCATTGGTGCGAAAGCCCAAGATCCTTATTTTGGATGACAGTGCGTCTGCCCTGGACTATGCTACGGACGCCAGGCTTCGCCAGGCCATCCGGCAGATGGAAGATAAGCCGACAGTGTTTATCGTATCTCAGCGTACTTCCTCCATACAGCATGCCGATAAAATTATCGTATTGGATGATGGGGAGATTGTTGGGATGGGCGTCCATGAGCAGTTGTTGGCAAATTGTACGGTATACCGGGAAATCTATGATTCCCAATATAAGAAAAGCAGCGCGCCATAGGAAACCATGGAATCAATGCGTTTGCTATCGTATATGCAGTTTGCCTTGCAAGGCCAATACACGGTTGGAGGTATTTATGGAAAAGAAAAAGAGCCAGCTTCAAACTTTGAAAAAGGTATTGAGATATATCAAATCTTACCGGATTTTTCTGCTGTTGTCCCTGTTTTTTGCAGTGGTGACCGTGGTATCCACGCTGTATTTCCCTGTTCTGACTGGTCAGGTCATCGACCATATCCTGGCGCCGGGGCAGGTGGAATTTTCGGTGATTCTGGGGCTGATTTGGAAAATGGCGGTTATCATCGTGCTGACGGCGTTCGCGCAGTGGTTTATGAATGTATGCAACAATAAAATTACTTATGAGGTGGTGCAGGATGTCCGCAGGGAGGCTTTTGCCAAAATAGAGATCCTGCCCTTGAAGTTTATAGACGCCCACTCCCATGGCGAGCTGGTGAGCCGTGTGATAGCAGACGTCGACCAGTTCGCCGATGGATTGCTGATGGGGTTCTCACAGTTGTTTACCGGGGTGATTACGATATTGGGGACGCTGCTGTTTATGTTGAGCATCAATGTCAGGATAACGCTGGTGGTAGTTCTGGTAACGCCGGTGTCTTTGTTCGTGGCAGGCTTTATCGCGCGCCGCACGTTTTCTATGTTCATGCTCCAGTCTACGACGCGCGGGGAGCAGACGTCATTAATCAATGAGATGATTGAGAACCAGAAAGTCGTGCAGGCGTTTTCCAAAGAACAGGATGTGCTGGAACGGTTTGACGAAATCAATGGCAGGCTGGAGAAAGCTTCCTTGCGGGCTACGTTTTTCTCCTCGCTGACCAACCCAGGCACGCGCTTTGTCAACAGCCTTGTTTATACCGGGGTTGCGCTGGTGGGGGCGTTCCTTGCCATGGCGGGGCGAGGGGCGCTCACCGTCGGGCAGCTTTCTTGTTTCCTCAGCTATGCGAACCAATATACGAAGCCTTTTAATGAAATCTCTGGCGTAGTCACGGAGCTGCAGAATGCCCTGGCTTGTGCGGAACGTATTTTTTCACTAATTGCCGAAGAGCCGCAGGCGCCGGAACCGGAACATGTGCAAACATTGTCGGATGTAAAAGGAAATGTGGATTTAGAGCATGTATATTTTTCCTATTCGAAGGATAAAAAGCTGATAGAAGATTTTAACCTCAAGGTAGAGCCGGGCCAAAGAGTGGCTATCGTAGGTCCTACCGGATGCGGGAAGACAACGGTTATCAACCTATTGATGCGTTTTTATGATGTGGATGGCGGGAGCATAAAGGTGGAAGGTGAGGATATCCGTACGGTGACGCGAAAAAGCCTTAGGGAAAGCTACGGCATGGTCTTGCAGGAGACGTGGCTAAAAGCGGGGACTATCCGTGAGAACCTTGTGATGGGGAAACCTGACGCCACAGAAGAGGAGATACTTGCGGCGGCGAAAGCGGCGCACGCACATAGCTTCATCAAGCGCCTGCCAGATGGCTATGATACGGTGATCGGCGAGGAAGGCGGGAGCCTCTCGGTAGGGCAGAAACAGCTTCTTTGCATTGCAAGGGTGATGCTCTGCCTGCCGCCTATGCTGATTCTGGATGAAGCGACTTCCTCCATTGATACCAGGACAGAGATGAAAATACAGAATGCCTTTGCCAGGATGATGGAGGGGCGCACCAGCTTTATTGTGGCGCACAGGCTGTCTACCATCCAGGAGGCGGATATTATCCTGGTGATGAAGGATGGGCATATCTTAGAGCAGGGGAACCATGAAGAGCTGCTAAAACAGGGCGGGTTCTATTATGAGCTTTACAACAGCCAGTTTGCAGTGTAGCCCAAATTACAACAGCCAATCTTTTGCGTAGTCAAATACGGTCATCTGTACCGGTTCCGGGGTGTCCGTGAGCTTGGAGGTGCGCACGCCAAGCAAACGTATGGGTTCGCCATTCCACAGTTCGTCAAAGAGCAGGCAGGCGTGGCGGTAGAGTGTCTCAGCGTCAGAAGTCGCCGCTGCAACCTGCATCTGGTGTGAGGTTTCGGTAAAGGAAGCGTAGCGGATTTCCGTGCTGACGATACCGGCAAATTGTCCGTATTTCTGCAAGCGGGAGGAAACTTGATTACATAACGCATGCAGGACGCGCTTGGCGTCCCTGGAGGTCTCAGCGTCTTGTGCCAGGGTAGTGCGGTTGCCAACGCCTTTAAGCTCGCCTTCTTCTGTTTGTACAGGTGAGTTATCTATGCCATTGGCAAATTCCCAAATAAGCCGGCCGTGCTTCTTCATATGGCTCTCTAATATCTGCGGGTTGGCGTTCGCCAAATCACCGATGGTTAGTATTTCTAATTTCTCGAGGGCTGCGCAGGAGGCTTTCCCTACCATAAAAAGCTCACGGACAGGCAGGCGCCACATTTTGGCTTCGATTTCACCTGGGAACAAAGTGTGTACCTTATCCGGCTTCTGGAAGTCAGAGGCCATCTTCGCCAGTAATTTGTTGGATGAAATGCCGATGTTGACTGTGAATCCCAGAGTGTCCTTTACAGTGTCTTTGATTTGTCCCGCGGCTGCTATGGGGCTGCCATAGCAGTGTCCATATTCTGTAAAATCCATATAACATTCATCAATGCTTACCTGTTCAATGTGGGGGCTGAAGGTGGCCAGCAGCTCCATCAGCCTGCGGCTGTAGTGGGAGTAAAGCTTATGGTTGGGCGGCTCTAAGACCAGGTTTGGGCACTTTTGCAGTGCATGTGCCACAGGCTCCCCGGTGACGATGCCGTAGGCTTTGGCAGGGATTGATTTTGCAAGCACCACGCCATGGCGGCTTGCCATATCACCGCCAATGATGGAGGGGATTTCACGCAGGTCGGTACGCGCCCCCTGCCTTAACTTCTCGATTGCAGACCAGGAAAGGTAGGCGGAGTTCACGTCTATATGAAAGATTAACCGTTCAGACATATTTGCCCTCCTTAATCAAGTACGTCAATAACTTATCCTTTTCCCAGTATAACAAACATTTGTTCTTTTGTAAAGGTGGAATTTGTATGTTTGGGATAATAAAAACCAGGAAGCGCATATCATGGCTTCCCGGTTTTTTATGAGTGGTAGATCACATTAACTGTGAGTTATACTGAGCGACAGATAAATCTGCCATGCGTATATATCATTAGAAAACTATTTGACAGTTACCTTGCAGACGGCTTTCTTGCCGCTGGATGTTTTGGCGGTAATTTTTGCCGTGCCAGCGGATTTGCCTTTTACTTTACCATTCTTTACAGTGGCAACCTTCTTGTTGGAGGTTGTCCAGGTAATGGTATCGCTTGAGTTCTTGGGTTTCATGGTTGCCCTTAACGTTACAGTCTTGCCGCGTTTTATGCTTGCTTTGGTCTTATTTAATTTCACGCTCTTAGCGGGGACTTTCTTAATCGTTACCTTGCAGGTAGCTTTCTTGGAGCCTGATTTTGCGGTAATCGTAACGGTCCCTGCCTTTTTCGCGGTCACGGTGCCGTTCGATACAGTCGCTTTGCTCTTGCTGCTTGAGCTCCAGACAATTTTCTGGGGAGCAGCCTTTGGCAATACGGTTGCCTTGAGCTTTTTCTTCTCGCCGACCTTCATGGTAAGCTTTGTCTTATCCAGCTTTACGGAAGTGGCGTCTGTGGTAACCGTTACTTTGCATGTGGCCGAAACGCTGCCCGCCTTGGCGGTGATGTATGCCGTGCCGTTCCCCTTTGCGGTAACTTTCCCCTTCTGGTCTACAGTAGCTACGGTCTGCTTATTGGAAGACCATTGTACCTTCAGGCTGGAGGGATTGACGTTAGCCGTTAAGGTGTAGCTCTTGCCCGTTTTCAGCGCCAATGAAGGCTTGGAAAGGGAAATCTGGGCAACGGCAATGTCAATGTCGGCAGTGCGGATAAAGTTATCTTCCTGGTAAGTGACCTTGATGGTCTTAGCGCCGTAGGTGTTCATGTCGATTCCCTGCGTATCAACCTGGAAATCTTTGATTTCTTCTGTGACGCCGTCTTGCCTGGCTGCGATAACGGTAATATCGTTGGTGTCCAGGGTTTCGCCTCTTTTGTAAACGGTCTTCGCCTTCTTTGCAGAGATGGATTTCAATGCGTTTCTGCTGGTTACAGTGAATGTGCAGCTTTCTGCGTTCGAACCGTCGGTAAGGGTTAAATCATTGTTCTTGCTTGTCAGGTACATGCCCGGCGACGATACGCTCTCAAAGGATACCGTACCCTCTATGCCATTCAATCCAGCTACCGTCTTGAAGGTCATTGACTTACCCACATTGGCGTCGTCAGATAAAGAGTTGCTGTCTGTGGCATGCTGCGCGAGCACCACGTCTGTGCCGGACACCTGTAAGTAAAGCCCTGGGCGGTTCCATGATTCGATGGACACATAGGAGGCGTTGGCGGGGTCTGCTTTCCCAGCGACAATCTCCCACTTAGAATCGCCCTCATTGGCAGTGGCTTCCATGCTCACGCCCTTGGCTGTCTTCTTTCCCGGTGTAAAAGGATAGCCGCCGTCGCCCCTTGACGTGAGGAAATCCTCATGGGTGATGTTATTTCCGGCGGAATCGGTAATCCAGCTTGTCGTGCCTGTCAGCCCAGTTGCGGTATCCTGTATCGGCAGCACTTTTCCGTCTTTATCAAAATTAAGCTCTTCAATATAGGCAACACGGCGCTTGCCAAATCCCCAGGGGAGGCTGCCGTTGTGGTCGATTAAGTATGTCTTGCCTTTGAAGTCGAAGACAGAGGGGTGGCGCGTGTCGCCAGTCGGGCTCCAGGGGAGCAGCACGTCCTGGAATTCCCAGTCTGCTTCGTTTAAGTCGTCACATGTCGCATAGGCAAGCTGTTCCCTCCAGTCCACGGCGAAGAACAGGTAGTATTTGCCGTAAGGCTTGCCGTTTTCATCCTGGCGGCGGTAAAGGAACGGGGCCTCGGTGAAGAAATGGTAGTTGGGGGCCATCTCTTCGTCTTTTTCCATCCAGGTGAAAAGGCCGTTTAACATATTATCATCATCGCATTGCAGAAGCCCCTGCATGCTTCCGCCCTCATTATCAACGGCAACGCCGTTTTCTGTATACGATGTATCACCGCTATAATTATATGTGTTGTAGGTACGGAACTTAGAACAGATAATTTCGCCATCCGGGAACTCCGCCCCTTTGTCAATGGTGTGCCTTCCATTTAAATCTGAGTAAGTCACAGCCTCCGGGTAGCCATAGGGGACGTCTACCAGTTGGGTGGTAGAGGAGCCTTTTGCGTATTTCACAGATACGGAGTCGTTCTTGGTTAAAAGGCGGCGCGTGGTCTTCATGGTAATCAGGCCGTTGCCGTCTTTGTCGGTGAGGCTGATCATGTCTTCGTTCAGCTCGGCAACAAAGCAGAAGGTATTGCCCCAGGCAAGATAGCGGTGTTCTACGCCGTTCTCATCCGTCTCTACCCATGCGGTGGGGTCGATATCGTCATGATTCGCATGAAACGGCCAGGTAACGTTGTTCTGGACAAGCGGCACGCCGATGTCAACAAAGAGCGTAGAGTCCGGATTGGGGTCGTTAATCCCTTTTGCCTGGCAGTAATCTGCCTTCGCCTCTGTGCTGGACCATCCGGTAGGGGTATCCGCAACGCCGACGCCAATATGTTTTATCCCGTTTGAGCAATAATAGAAATAATAAAAATCTTTATCCATATCAGGGTCGCGGTGTTTCATGACCTGGCCTGCCCATGCCTCGTTGCCGCCTGCCCATGGGATATAGCTCTTGGCAGCGGAGGCAACGACGCCGTGGTACGTCCAGTTCTCTAAGTCCTTTGAGGAATAGCAGAACCAGTCCGGCATACTGTAACCGCCGCCATTGGTGGTGTTGTCATGTCCAAGGTAGAGGTAAACCGTGTCGCCGTCCACTAAGACGCCGGGGTCCCCCGCATAAATGGTGTTCCCGTTCTCGTCAAAGCCGCTGACGGGGTTGCCTTTGCTCTTTGGGAGCGTAATTTCTGCTCCGGCTTTTGCGCCGTCTATGGCAGCCGCGTCGACAGCCGGCGCCTCGGCTGTGAAGAGCGATAATGCCATAACTGCGGCCAAAGCGCCTGCAATCATTTTTTTCATATTTTGTTCTCCTTTCCATTCACAAAAATTGTAAATTTATTTTAGCACATATTCCTAATAACAGCAAGGAATAATCCCGTATGTTTTATGGGAAGTGCAAAAAAAACGTGCAAATTCAATTGATTTTTGTTATGATAGAAACGGAAGGGCAAAACGCGTGGGCGTTTTGGGAAAGGATAGTTGTATGAAAAGAAAATGGAATCGGGTCATGAAAGGGGCAGTTTCATTTGCCCTTGCTGGCTGCCTGTTTTTTGGCGGGCTGGGAGACTGCTTTGCACAATCGCCTGCGGCAGGCAGTATGGAGCAGGAAGCGCCTGCTAAAGAGGCGGGCAGTATGGAGCAGGAAGCGTCTGTCGCAGGGACGAAAGTGACGCTGTGTGAAGAGGGGTTTGAGGACGGGACCGTCGGTGCCTTTCAGGCGAAAGATGGAGCGGCTTTGTCTGTAGCGGAAGATGATGCGGGAGGCGGGAAGCACTGTATGAAGGTTTCCGGCAGGACGACGACCTCTTCCGGGGCGAAGCTTGAGGTTGGGGACAGGCTTAAAAGCGGCCATTACCTGACAGTTTCCGCTTATGTAAAGTATACGTCGGGACCGGAGAAAAAGAAAATACAAATTACCTTGTACTGTAATGGCAGGTATTATGTGCTGGCAGGCAGGGAGGTTGAACGGGGGAGCTGGGGACAGATTTCCGGCGGCATGGCTGTGCCGGACGGCGTCAGCTTATCGGATGCCATGTTGTTCTTTGAGACGCCGTGGACGTCGTCGCCCTCGGCAGGGCAGGATTTGATGGATATCTATGTCGATGACGTCAGGGCGTCCTTGTTGCCATTCTGTGACACCAGCGACTACCCGTCTTTAAAAGAATTGTATAAAGACCAGTTTCTCGTTGGCATGGCCGTGCCGGACGCCGTATTGAATATGCCGCAGTACAGCCGGTTGTTTGAGAGCCAGAGCAGCAGCATGACCATGGAAAATGAGATGAAGCCCGCCTATATCATGGATCAGGCGGCAAGCAGGGGCAACCTCGCGGAATATAAGGAACATGTGGCCCTTAATTTTGATTCCTTTAAGACCGGGCTGGAATATGCCAGGCAGCATGGGATTGCCGTGCGCGGGCATGTGCTTATCTGGCATTCCCAGACGCCCAAGTGGTTTTTCTACGAAGATTATGACGATTCGGGCAAGCTGGCAGGCAGGGATTTGATGCTCACCCGCATGGAGAATTACATCAAAGAAGTGATTGCCTGGACGCAGACCAACTACCCTGGCGTCATTTATGCCTGGGATGTGGTGAACGAGGCTGTCGCGGACTATTTTGGGGCAGGCCCGGCGCCTATGCGGCAGCAGGACAGCCTTTGGTATCAGACCATAGGCGAGGACTTTGTGCAGAAAGCGTTTGCGTACGCCAGGAAATATACGGACCAATATGCCAAGGGGCAGATTAAGCTGTTTTACAATGATTATAATGAATACTTCCCCGCCAAGCGGGATGGGATTATTGCTTTGCTAAAGCCCGTAAAAGAAGCCGGGAACATAGACGGCGTGGGCATGCAGAGCCATATTGACACCAAGCGTCCTTTCGAGGGTGACAGCGGGTATATGACGGCGGTAAGGAAGTTTTGGGAGGAACTGGGGCTGGAAATCCATGTGACGGAACTGGATATCGCCATTGCCGAAGGTGACACCGAAGAGTCGCAGGGGCTTTATTATCAGGGATTAATGGAAGCTCTGCTAAAGGAAAAGTGTAAGGGGGCAAATATCACGAGCGTGACGTTTTGGGGGCTGACAGACGGCTTATCGTGGCGCGTTGGGGAACGATGCCTGCTGTTTTATGACGATTTGGGCAGAAAACCTGCATTTGAGGGCGTTGCCAAGGCTATTGGCAATACAGGGGCCACTCTTGATGCAATCAAAGCCATCGGCAAAGTGGAGTTGACAAAAGACTGCCAAAAGAAGCTTGAGGAAGCCCGCAGGTTATATGATTCCCTGACGGATGGGCAAAAGTCCTTAGTGCCTCCTGAGCTTTTGTCGGTTTTGCAAGAGGCAGAAGAAACGTATAAGAGACTGGAGGAAGAGAGCAAAAATCCGCCTCCTGCCGCAAAAACCACGATTACGGATGCGGACATTTCTGCCATCCCGGCTCAGCCCTACACCGGTAGGGCGTTAAAGCCCGCTGTGGCAGTGGTCTGTAACGGGAGGAAGCTGGTAAAAGATAAGGATTATACCGTAACCTATAAAAATAACGTCAATATCGGCAGCGCCCTGGCAGTGGTCTGCGGCAAGGGAGGTTATGAAGGGAAGGCGCAAAAGCCATTTGCAATCACTGTGAAGAAAAATAAGGTTTATACGGTGGGGGATTATAAGTATAAGGTTGCCGATGCGAGGACGAATGGCAAGGGATGCGTTGCGCTTGTCGGCGTAAAGAGCGCCGCGGCGAGAAAGAAGCTAAAAAAGATTAATGTGGCGGCGACGGTGAAGATAGGGGGAAAGAGCTTTAAGATCACGTCGGTGGGGGACGCGGCGTGCCAAGGCTGCACGAAGGCCGCTTCTATTATAATAGGTAAAAACGTGAAGACAATCGGGAGTTCTGCTTTCTCGGGCTGCGTGAAGGTAACGCAGGCGACTGTCGGCGGAACTGTCACAAAGGTTGGAGCCAAAGCTTTTTATCGCTGCAGGAAGCTGAAGAAAATTACGATAAAGACCACGAAACTCAAATCTGTAGGTAAAAATGCGCTGAAGGATATCCATGCGAAAGCTGTGGTTAAGGCACCAAAAAGCAAGCTCAGGGCATACCGCAAACTGTTGAAGTCGAAAGGGTTAAAGCCGGGGGCGAAGATTTCTTTTTGACAAAACTTTAACACAGTGCTATACTAAACACGTATGCAGTTTGGCGGCTGGAAAACTTGAGGGCGTTTCCGGGTAGGTGAAATGGGCTTGAAGGCTTTTCCCAATGAGTGAAATGAGGTGGAAAGAATGGCAGTACGACAGGCAGATATCAACAGGGTCCGCGCTTCTGTGTCGGGGCAGTTGGGAAACAGGGTTATGATACAGTTAGATAGAGGGCGTAACAGAGTTGACATTCAAGAGGGTATCATTCAGGGAGCGTACCCTTCCGTATTCACTATTTTAATTGATAAAGATGAAAAAAAGCCACCGCAGCTCCTTTCTTTCAGTTATGCTGATATTTTGACAAGAGATATAAGAATGAAATTGTGTTAAGCCAAACGGAATAAAACACTCCGATTCTGAATAGAATGTACCAATATTCAGATAGGAGTGTTTTTATATTGGATTTAGCGAAAAAATATATACATATGAATCGGGAAAAGGGAAAAGCTGTGACGCAGATCACGCTGGATGATGATTTCAATGTGCCGGATATGAAGCCGGATCTGATAAGGATCATACAGGACAGGGGGGAAATGAAGCTTGATGAGACGACAATCACCCAAGACCATGTCTGGCTCAAAGGCGTACTGAAATTTTCCCTTTTGTACCGCAGTGACCAGGAGGATGGCAAAATTAACACCATGAGCGGCGAGATTCCTTTCCAGGAGAGCCTTGCCATTGACGGCGCCAATGAGTATGACACAGCAAAATTGAAATGGGAAATGGAGGACCTGTCCATTGGCATTATCAATTCCAGGAAACTGAGCGTAAAGGCATTGGTAACCTTGCATGCGGTAATTGATGAAGTTTACGATGAGGAGCTTATCACAGGCGTAGGGCAGCAAGAGGGCGTGCAGCTTTTAGAGCAGACGTTAACCGCTATGGAGCTGTTCTTATCCAAAAAAGATACCTTCCGGTTTAAAGAAGAAATTTTGCTGCCCTCCAATAAGCCCAATATCCGTCAGGTTTTGTGGAAAAATGTGCAGCTACGCGGGGTAGAGATGCGCTTGATGGAACAGCAGATGAACATAAAAGGGGAAGCTTTGGTGTTCGTGCTCTATGAGGGGGAGGATGAAGAGGAGCATCTGCAATGGATGGAAACCGCGCTGCCCTTTACAGGGGTTATTGACTGTAATGGCTGCACGGAGGATATGGTTGCCGACGTGACGTATGACGTCGCCGCCATAGAGCTGGACGTGAAGCCGGACTATGACGGGGAAGAACGGATGCTGCACTTAGAATTGGTGCTGGATTTGGATATCAAGATTTTGAAGGAAGAAAAGACGCAGGTTGTAGCCGACCTCTATGTAGTCAACGAGAAGTGGACGCCTATGTATGAGGAGGCGGTTTTTGAAAAACTGCTCATCCGCAATGCCTCGAAGTGCAAGGTTTCTGATAAAATCAGCATTGACGGCAACCAGGAGCCGATATTGCAGATTTGCGCCAGCGAAGGGTATGCCGTTGCGGAACAAGCGGAGATTGTAGAGGATGGCATCCAGGTGGAGGGGACGCTTCAGGTGACAATCCTCTATGTGACGTCGGATGACCGTATGCCGGTTGCTTCTGTCAAGGATATTTTGCCGTTCCACTACTTAATTGAGGCCCCAGGTATCCATGCGGGCTGCCGCTTCCACTTGCAGACAGGCGTTGACCAGCTTACAACGGTCATGACAGACAGCAGCCAGGTGGAAGTAAAAGCAGCGCTGAACTTAAACTGTATTGTTTTTGAACAGCAGAAAATTGATAAGATTACGGAAGTGGAGCAGGAACCGCTGGATATGGAAGCGTTACAGGAAAGCCCGGGGATTATCGGTTATATTGCCAAAGAGGGGGATCAATTGTGGGACATTGCCAAGGAAAACTTTACGACTATCCCTGAGATTGTGAAAACGAACCAGCTCTCCTCCGAACAGATTAAGGCTGGGGATAAAATCTTGATTATTAAGACCGTCGGGTAGCGTGTGGCCTGAGGGGGCGTGGATGGGGATGTTGTGATAAAGATAGCTTCTTTACCTTGCATTTTCTTCTATTATAGGATAAGATGGGTATACCTATTAGCATAAAAATGGAAGGGAAGGAAAAAGATGGTAAAGAAGAAATTTTTAGCGGTAATGCTTGCCGCTGCTGTTATGGTGACAACCGTTGCGGACGCCATAGCCCCGGCAGGCATTTCGCAGGCAGCGGAGCCGGCAGGGCCGGTTGAGACGGCAATTGAGAAGACAAAGGTATCAAACCCTATTCTCGGTGAGGACAGCAACGGCGATGTATTGTATGGGGGCGACCCGTCGGTGTTAATCGACGGCGATACGCTCTATCTGTTTACCGGGCGTGATACCTCTACAAAGGAAGCGTACTTTATGCCGGACTGGCAGTGCTATTCCACCAAGGATTTAAAGACATGGAAATATGAGAGCGTTATCATGAGCGCTGACAAGCAGTCCATTACTTGGGCCAATACAGGCACAGACGCCTGGGCAGGGCAGATTGAGAAGTACAATGGGAAATATTATTTCTACTATTGTACCTGGGACAGCACATCCAGCGGCAAGCAGTCTATCGGCGTGGCGGTCGCTGATGATCCGACCGGCCCATATAAGGATATCGGGCATCCACTGGTGAAGGGGACGCTTACAACCGGGCAGAGCAGTGACTGGAATGATATTGACCCCACGGTATGGGTGGAGACGGATGAGTACGGGGAGGAGCACCGTTACCTTTCCTGGGGCAATGGCAAGCTCTTCGTCTGCGAGCTGAATGAGGACATGGTTTCCGTGAAAGACGTCAATGGGGACGGCAAGGTGACTTTTGGGACCCAGGCGAGCGGGGCAAGTTCTGAGACGGCGGATATCATCGAATTGAATATTCCGGGCGGGACGTTTAACTTTACAGAGGCGCCTTGGATTTACAGGCGTAAAGACGAGGGCGGCAACCCGGTGGGACCCTACTATCTCTTTTACGCATATGGATGGAGGGAGCAGATGGCATATGCCACTACGGATAACCTCATGGATGGGCAGATGCAGTTTGGCAGTATCCTTATGCCCCCGACGGCGACTTCCAACACGAACCATATGGCAGTCTTTGATTTTGGCGGCAAGACATACTTTATTTACCACAATGGTTCCCTGCCGGGAGGGAGCGGGTTCCGTCGTACGGCATGTATCACGGAGCTGCATTTTAACGATGACGGAAGCGTACAGCCAATCCCTGAGACGGCAATTGGCATTACTGGGGATAAGCCGTATTACCTGTTTTCTAACGCAGGGCATGTGATTGCCCATGAGAATTTTGAGAATTCAAGCGCGGACGGGGCTTATCCTTATAAAGATATTGGCGTTGGGGCCTATTATCAGCCGAAGAAACTGGATGCGAGCTGGGCAATCGTGGACGGCAAGGCGGACCCCAGCAAGGATTCTTATGTGTCGATCCAGTCGGAAAACAAGCCGGGCTTATATTTGACGGTGGGCGATGATAACAGGGTGTTATTATCCCAAGATGCGAAATACAGTGTAGTTGGCGGGAAGATTAAGGTGGACGAGGCTTGCGCCAAAGCGCAGACTTTCCGCACGGTGAAGGGGCTTAAGGATTCCGGCAAGGCGGTTTCCTTTGAGAGCGTTGCCAAACCGGGGCATTACCTGAGCATGGATAACGGCAGCCTTGTGGTAAAGCCGCTGGCGGATTGCGATGAAAGCGCGGATTTCTACCTGAATACGCCGCCGTCTTCGGGCAGCCAGGCGCCAGGGGAGCCAGGCACGGCAAATGACCTTGCTTCTTTGAAGGTAAATGATAAAGAAGCGGCAAAGAATGGACATACTTATGACTTTGAGGTCCCGGCGGCAACGGAGTCTGTGGATTTAACGGTTGCCATGCAGGACGCGCAAGGGTTTGTCACCATGGACGGCAAGCTGGCGGATACGTCGCGTAAGATAACGGTTCCCTTAAAAGGCATTTATACCAGGGTTTCCCTCTGCGTTTATTCCGCAGACCGCAAGCCGCGGGTATCGTATACGGTAATTATTAAGAAGAGCTACAGCGAAGCGGACATTACGTCGCCGTTGTTTAAATCCTTTGCATTCGAGGGACAGACGGATCATGCGATAGCCGTTACCAAGGCGACTACGCCAGCGGCTGTCGCAAACCCGCAGTATCAATATACAGACGGCGCAAAAGGAGGCAAGGCAATTTATCTGCCTGGCACGTATGGGCTTAAGCTCTGTGATGCTGCCGGAATCGGCAAGGACTATTCTATTTCCTACTGGATGAAACCGGAGACAATTGGCACAGATGTAGACCCGACGCTTGCAGCAGGCACATTTAACCCGCAGTACTGGCTGAACCTTACCTTTGGCAGGGCAGTTTGGTCGAGCAAGTCCAATAATAATACGGCAAGTTTTGTGGATGATGCAGGCACGGTCAGCTATGAGAAGGATAAATGGCAGCTTGTTACCTTGACGGTCAGCGACGACAAGGCCAAGCTTTATGTGGATGGGGAGCTTAAGGGCGACGGTTCCATTGCCTCTGATATTATGGGCAAGGCGAATGCAGCCGTTTACTTTGGCGTCAACGCCTGGGACGCTTACTTTAAGGGCGCTTTAGATGATGTGAAGATATACAATAATACGCTCAGTGAAGCGGAGGTGATGGCGCTTGCGGCGTCTGTCGTTGAGAAACCGGCGGAGCTTCCGCAGCCTGACCCCGGCGCTTCATCAGGTTCCGGCATCTTCTCAGATGGGGACATTGAAACTCCTGCGCCGCCAACGCCGGAAAAGCCTGAGCCTGAGAAGCCAGGCCCAGAGAAGCCGGAGAAACCAAACCCGGCGCCTAAGCCTGTGGTCAAGAAAGTAACAGTCAAGGCAGCCAACCAGAAAGCTGGCGTTAAGACCGTCTACCTGAAAAAGGGTGGGAAGGTCACCTTAAGCGCTGCAGTGACGGGAACCGGAAAATTCAGCAAGGCCGTGGAATGGAGCAGCTCTAAGAAGAGCGTCGCAACGGTCCAAAAGGGCGTTGTCAAGGCGAAGAAAGCCGGTATGGCGAAGATTACCGTGAAGTCTAAGGCTAATAAGAGCAAGAAAGCGGCGATTACCGTAAAAGTTTCCAACAAGGCGGTAAAAAATAAGAAGCTTGTGCTCAAGGTGAAAAAGAAAACGCTGAAAAAAGGCAAAACATATACAGTAGGCATTAAGTCCATGACGAGCAAGACGACGGACGCCGTGACCTATAAAAGCTCAAAGGGCAGCGTGGCGTCTGTGGATAAATTTGGCGTTGTCAAGGCAAAGAAGAAGGGAAGCGCCGTTATTACCGTGAAGTGCGGCAAGAAGAGCGCGAAGCTTACGATAACAGTGAAAAATTAACAGCCGGGAAGGGTGGCTTTCCGGTGTGGGGGAACCCATGCCGGGAGGCCTTTTCCTTTGTCTTATTAGGAAGGCCCTTGTCACGCTTTGCCCTCAACGGAAATACACGGAAATAATTCCTTTATTGCCATCGGGGGGATATGGTGTTATAATCTAAGGAAACACTGTTTAAACCAGCGTTTCCCTAAAAAGGAGGAAGATATGAAGTCAAAGAGGCTGACAGCAGTTTTGCTGGTGTTTGTTATGGGGATTACACAGTTTACGGTTGCCTTAGCGGACAAGAAGTCTGAGGCTGAGAACAAGAAACAGCAAGCGGAAGACAACCTGAAGTCGAAACAGGATGAGATTAATGGCATAGAGCAGGAGCAGGCGCAGCTCCAGTCAGAGATTGATGCTTTGGACGCGGAGCTTGTGAATGTGATTTTGGAGCTGTCTACCCTAGAGGAGGAGCTTGCCGTTAAGCAGGACGAGCTTGCGCAGACAAAAGAGGAGTTAAAGCAGGCGAAGAAGGATGAGAAGAACCAGTATGAGTCGATGAAGCTGAGAATCCGTTTCATGTATGAAAAAGGTGACAGCGCCATGCTCACCAGCATCCTGGAATCGAAAAGCATCGCCGAACTTTTGAACCGCGTGGAGTATGTCAATGAGGTATACGATTATGATAGGAACCTGTTGACAGAATATAAGGATACCAAGGAGCAGGTAGCTGCGTTGACGAAGCAGCAGAAGCAGGAGATTGCGGCGTTAGAGGTAAAGCAGCAGGAATTTCAGGCAGCAGAGCAAAATTACCGCACCACGATTGCCAAGAAACAGGGTGAGGTGGAGGATTTTGGCGAGATGCTGGCAGCCGCGCAGGAGTTGGCGGCACAGTACCAGGATACCATCAATGCCCAGAATGTAATTATTGCCCAGGAAAATGAAAGAATTGAGCGTGAACGCCAGGAGCGTGAGGAGCAGGAGCGCCAGGAACG
Organism: uncultured Lachnospiraceae bacterium; assembly: GCA_949879775.1. GTDB lineage: Bacteria > Bacillota > Clostridia > Lachnospirales > Lachnospiraceae > Petralouisia. The sequence continues at coordinate 18,900 of CATLBW010000018.1, read as the reverse complement.
TGAACGGGCGGAGCGTGAACGCCAGGAGAGGGAACGCATGAATACCGGCGGAGGCAATGTCAGGGGCAATAGCGGAGGAAGCGATGTCCAAGGAAGCAATTCGGATGGCGGCAGCGTCGACAGGGGCAACGGCAATACCAGCGGCGGGGACAGCGGCAGCGACGGCGGCGGGGACAGCGGCAATACCGGCGGCGGGGGCAATCAGGACCCGGGCTATTCTACCGGCGTGAGCGGGAGCGCGGTTGTGCAGTATGCCTTGAATTTTGTGGGCAACCCCTATGTATGGGGAGGCAAAGACCCGAATACCGGAGCCGATTGCAGCGGCTTTACCAGTTATGTGTATGCCCATTTTGGGATTAGCATTCCCAGCTATTCTTACTCCCAGCGTTCCGTGGGCAGGGAAGTCAGCTATGCGAATGCTAAAGCGGGAGATTTAATATGTTATTCCGGGCATGTGGCTATTTATATGGGTAATGGGCAGATTGTCCATGCCAAAGGCACCGCGTATGGAATTGTCGCATACGATAGCGCTACATACCGCAATATCATTACGGTGCGGCGGGTTCTGTAAGGAGGAGCGAAGCGTGGCGTGCCGCTAAAAAGGAGGAAGGCAAATGCGGAGCATTTTAGGAATGCCTTCCGACGAGTTGGCAGGAGACGCGAAGCGTGGCGTGCCGATACCGCTAAAAAGGAGGAAGGCAAATGCGGAGCATTTTTAGGAATGCCTTCCGACGAGTTGGCAGGAGACGCGAAGCGTGCCGATACCGCTAAAAAGGAGGAAGGCAAATGGAGATTAAGAAGTTACAGCAAGATATGGTCGCAGCAATGAAGGCAAAGGATAAGGGGCGCAAGGACGCTATTTCTGCGCTGGTGTCTGCAGTTAAGAAAGCAGCTATTGATGAGGGATGCCGGGAAGATATCCCGGAAGGCCTGGTGGACCGCGTAATCCTCAAGGAATTAAAGACGGCGAAAGAGCAGCTTGACACTTGCCCGAAGGAGCGCACGGATTTGCTTAAGGAGTACCAGCTTCGCCATGATGTGATAAAAGAATATGCCCCGGAGATGATGTCCGCCGCGGAAGTGGAGGCATATATTTCGGAGAAGTTCGCTGAGGTTGTGGCAACAAAGAATAAAGGGCAGATTATGAAAGCGGTGATGGCGGAACTAAAGGGCAAAGCAGATGGAAAAGTAATCAATCAGGTGGTCGCAGGGCTGTGTCAATAACAATTACTTTACCGGAAAAAGTAAGATTTATCATAGATACCCTGATGCAGGCGGGGCATGAGGCATATGCGGTCGGCGGCTGCGTCAGGGATTCCATATTAGGGCGTACGCCGGGGGATTGGGATATTACCACGTCGGCCTCCCCTACCCAAGTGAAAAGTTTATTCTTAAGGACGGTCGATACCGGTATCCAGCACGGGACAGTCACGGTTATGCTGGAAAAAGAGGGCTTTGAGGTCACGACTTACCGTATTGACGGTGAATATGAGGATAAAAGGCGGCCTAAGCAGGTTACGTTTACCTCTAAGCTGGAGGAAGATTTAAAGCGCAGGGATTTTACGATTAATGCCATGGCGTACAATGAAGAGCAGGGGCTTATTGATATTTTCGGGGGAATCCAGGATATCGAACAGCGGGTGGTCCGCTGCGTGGGCAATCCCCTGCACCGTTTTACGGAGGACGCCCTGCGTATGATGCGCGCTGTCCGCTTTGCGGCGCAGCTCGGGTTCTCTATTGAGGAAAAGACTAAGGCCGCTATTACAGAGCTTGCCGGTAACCTTGCCCAAATCAGTGCGGAGCGTATCCAGGCTGAACTTGTGAAGCTTGTCGTTTCTAAGCATCCGGAGGAAATGCGCACAGTCTATGAGACGGGCATGAGCCGGGTTTTTTTGCCAGAATTTGACCGGATGATGGAGACGCCGCAGAATAATATTTTCCACTGTTACAATGTAGGGGAACATACGATTGCCGCTATGCAGAATATCCGTGCTGATAAGACGCTGCGCTTGGCGATGCTTTTGCATGATGTGGGAAAACCGGCCTGTAAGAAAGAGGATGGACAAGGGATTTACCATTTCTATGGGCATGCAAAGGCAGGGGCCAGGATGGCGGAGGATATTTTACGTCGCCTGAAGTTTGACAATGATACGATTTCTAAGGTATCATCGCTCATCGTCTGGCATGACAGCATACCAGATTTGCAGGAGGCTTCTGTGCGCCGCGCCATACACCGCGTAGGCCTCAGGCAGTATCCTGCGTTATTTGAAGTGGAGCGTGCCGACACATTGGCAAAGAGCGGCTATCAGCGTGAGGAGAGGTTAGGTAAGATTCGCCTTTACAGGGAGATATATGAGGATATTATGGCAAAACGCCAGTGCTTGACGTTGGGGGACCTTGCAATTAATGGTAAGGACCTGATTGCGCTTGGCATGGAGCCGGGAAAAGAAATCGGGGAAATGTTGCAGCGCCTCCTGTTGCATGTATTGGACAACCCCGCGGATAATACGCCACAGATTTTGCAGAATCTGGTGAAAACAGAACAAAAATCAGAATAGATTGGGACCTCTCCACATATGATAGAAAGACACAAGAAATGTATTTGTGAATATCGTGGTGGAGGGGTTTATGTGTATAATCGAGAAAATCTGATTCTGGAGCAGTATCCGTTTGAGGTAAAGCAGACTTCTAAGGGCAGGGGCGTGCTGATTTGCAATACCAGCGAGGGGCTAAAAATTTTAAAGGAATACAGGGGTTCGGAGGGCAGGGCAGATTTTCTTTACCGGCTGCTGCAATTTTTGGCCGGGCATGGGCAGGAGCGTGTGGACTGTATTGTGCAGACGAAGGAGGGAAAGGCGATTGCCCGTGATGTCGATGGCACTGCCTATATGGTGCGTGACTGGTTTGATGGCAGGGAGTGTGACACCAAGAGCCGTGAGGATGTGTTGCGCGCCATACGTCATCTGGCCGGCATACATAGCGTTTTGCGAAAGTTCCCGGATGAGACGCCGGATTACTTACAGATCCGCAGCGACAGCCTGCTTTTGGAAAATGAGCGGCATGCAAGGGAATTAAAAAAGGTCAGGAATTATATTTCCGGGCGTAAGAAAAAGAATGATTTTGAGATGGAGTTTTTGCGCAGCTTTGACTTGTTCTATCAGGAAGCTTTAGATGTGGTGGCCCTGCAAAGGCGGATTATGGAAACAGGGCAGGAAGCGGAGGATAAGGGCAATATTTACGGCATCTGCCATGGGGATTACAACCAGCATAATGTCCTGTTTTTGCGCCAGGGGGTTGCAGTGCTGAATTTTGAGAAAGCTTCCTATGATGTGCAGGCGGCAGACCTTGGGAATTTCATGCGCAAGATTTTAGAGAAACATAATTGGAATATGGGGCTTGGCATGGACTTGTTAAAGGCATATAATGATGTCAGGAAATTAAGCCATGAGGAGATGGCCCAGCTTTACGTCCGCCTCGCTTACCCACAGAAATTTTGGAAGATTGCCAACCATTATTTTAACAACAGCAAGGCGTGGGTATGCGGCAGGAACCTAGAGAAGCTGGAGAAGCTTATTTTACAGAATGAAGCGAGGGAAAGCTTTTTACAGTTGATAGGGAATTCGTTTGAATTTGTAGGAAGCTAAGGAACTATTTAGAGGTATATATTGCTTCGCAATTGTGCTCGGAGCGTCAAAGTGTGCAATCCCCGGGGGATTGAGGGGGAGGGGAGCCCCTGTGGGCTTGCCCACGTTGTTCCCTTATAGGAAAGACCTTGTCACACTAACGTGTGAAAGTGTCTTTCCTATAAGACAAAAATAATTATGCGCACTCGCACAAGAGGAAAATATTGCATCGCAATTGTGCTCGGCGCAGCAAATCGTCCAAGTCCCTCATGAATGAGGGATTTAGGGAGTTGATGCGGACTTGTCCGCTTTGTTCCCAGTCCCTAAGGCGGGCTTTGTGGAAGCTGGCTGTCTTCACCAAAAGTATGGCGGCAAGGAGGAATTTGTTTGCAAAAGAGGAATATATGGATATTGTTATCGCTGCTCCTTTTGTTCGCAGCTTTTTTAGCAGGATGCGGGCAAGAGGGGAGGCGTGTTACAGATGGGAGCGAGGTTTATGTGAAACGTGAACCGGCAGGCGCGCAGGAAGAGCCGGGAGAGGGAGAGGAAGCGAAGGAACCGGAGGAGCTTTTTGTGGTTACGGGCATTGACACGGAGCGCAGCATTTTGACACTGCGCAGTTGTGAGATGGCGGTGGAGGTTCCCTATGAATATACAGGGGGCACTTATATTAAGGATAAGTATGGCAAGGATTTAACCGTCAGCCAGCTTTCATTGGGAGAGCTGGTGACAATTGACGTAAAAGGAGAGAAACTTAACTTGGTGCAGGTTTCTAAAGAAGCGTTTTCTTATGATGACTTGCATAATTTTACGTTAGACCAGGAGTTAAAGTCTTTGACGGTGGGAAGCAGCATTTATTACTTTGACAAAGGGCTTCTGGTGTATTCTGGCGGCAGCCTGATACCGGTGTCTGAGCTTAGCGAGCATGATACGGTGTGCATTAAGGGCGTTGGGCAGCAGATTTATTCGCTCAAGGTGACAAATGGGCATGGGGTTGTGGCTTTGGAAAATACAGAGCTTTTCCTCGGCGGCTATATCACAATCGGCAATGTGGTTTCCCAGAAGATTACGCCTCAGATGCGGATTGAGATGCCGGAGGGGACCTACCTTTTATCGGTGGCGAATGACGGCTATGGGGGCAGCCGGGAGATTACGGTGGAGGCAGGCAATGAGGTTAAAGTGAACTTGGACGAGCTGAAAGGCAATGGGCCTAAGCTGTGCCAGATGCAGTTTGAGCTGAAACCGGAGGAGGCACAAGTCTTTCTGGACGGGGAACAGGTTGACAAAACGCAGGCCATACAGGTGCGCTATGGCGTGCACCGCCTGGTTGCGAAGGCAGAGGGCTATGTGGATTGGGAGCGGACCTTGATTGTGAATTCACAGAGCGCCAATATTAAGATTGAGATGACTACGGTTGAGGAGGCCGAGGAGGAAGAGACAATCTCAACGTCAGACCCTTCCGGAAGCACCAAGGATAATACGAATATTAACAATAACAACCCTGGGAATAATAATACTGGGGGCGACAACAATAACAGCAACAATAATAATAACAGCAACAATAATAATAACAGCAACAATAATAACAGCAACAATAATAACAGCACTAATAATAACACTAACAGGAATAACACTACCAACAATAACACTAACAGGAATAACACTACCAACAATAACTCTAACAATAATAGCAGCAATAATAATAACAGCACTAACAAAAATAACAACACTAACAAAAATAACAACAGTAATAGCAACAACAATAATAATGACCATGATGATGACCAGACGAAACGCCATACCCTTATGTTTATATTAAGGTAGCATCCGTGCCTGTGCCGTACATACAGCCATAGGGAGCAGCGCTATCCAAAGAACAGGCAGGGCAAACGATAGTCAACGGCAAAAGTTTTGTCGCTGGCTATAGAAATTTCTTAATATTCGTTGCGCCGGGCTAAAAAACAGTTGAGAAAAGCTGTCCGTTGAAGTATGATGGAAGTACAAATGGATAACAATGGAAAGAGAAGGAGGAAAAACATGGATTACAAGGAGCTTTATAACCAATGGCTGCAGAACCCTTATTTTGATGAGGCGACGAAGTCAGAGCTAAAGAGCATTGCAGATGATGAGAAAGAGATTGAAGAACGGTTTTACATGGACCTGGAGTTCGGTACGGCAGGGCTTAGAGGCGTAATCGGCGCAGGGACCAACCGTATGAATATTTACACGGTGCGCAAGGCGACGCAGGGACTGGCGAACTATATCGCTTCTGTAGGCGGACAAGCAAAGGGCGTAGCGATTGCTTTCGATTCCAGAAGGATGTCCCCGGAATTTGCGGATGAGGCGGCGTTATGCCTGGCGGCGAACGGCATCAAGGCTTATGTGTTTGAATCTTTGAGGCCTACGCCGGAGCTTTCTTATGCGGTGCGCAGGCTGGGATGTATTGCCGGCATTAACATTACAGCAAGCCATAACCCGCCGGAATACAACGGTTATAAGGTATATTGGGAGGATGGCGCGCAGATTACGCCGCCCCACGACAAAGGGATTATGGATGAAGTCAAGAAAGTAACGGATTATGCAGCCGTTAAGACAATGGATAAGGAAAAGGCTAAGGCGGACGGGCTTTATGAGACGATTGGCAAAGATATCGACGATCCCTATATCGAAGAGCTTAAGGGCCTTGTGCTTCGACAGGACTGCATAGATGCGGTGGCAAAGGATTTAAAAATCGTATATTCCCCATTGCATGGGACCGGGAATATCCCGGTGCGCCGTGTTTTGAAAGAGCTGGGGTTTGAGCATGTCTATGTAGTGCCGGAACAGGAGCTTCCGGATGGGGAGTTCCCGACTGTCAGCTATCCTAACCCGGAAGCGGAGGAGGCTTTCGCATTGGGGTTAAAGCTTGGCAAGGAAGTGGATGCGGATTTAATCCTGGCGACAGACCCGGATGCAGACCGCCTTGGCGTTTATGTGAAGGATGCAAAGACGGGAGAGTACCACAGCCTTACCGGCAATATGTCTGGATGCCTGATTGGCGAGTATGTCATTAGCCAGCGGAAAGAGCAGAAAGGGCTTCCTGAGGATGGGGCTTTCATCAAATCTATTGTTTCCACCAATATGGCGGACGCGATTGCAGAGCGTTACGGCATCGCGCTCGTGGAAGTATTGACTGGCTTTAAGTTTATCGGGCAGAAAATCCTTGAGTTTGAAAACACCGGCAAAGGGACATACCTTTTTGGCATGGAAGAAAGCTATGGCTGCCTGACAGGGACATATGCGAGGGATAAGGATGCGGTAGTGGCTTCCATGACGCTGTGCGAGGCGGCGGCTTACTATAAGACGAAGGGCATGACTTTATGGGATGCCATGATTGCCATGTATGACCGTTACGGTTACTATAAGGATGACGTGAAGTCGATTACCTTAAAGGGAATTGAGGGGCTTGAGAAAATCCAACAGATTATGGATACATTGAGGGAGAATACGCCGTCGCAGATCGGTGGTTACCAGGTGGTTTCCGCCAGGGACTATAAGACAGGCGACATCAAGGATTTGGCGTCAGGCGCGGTAACGCCTACGGGGCTTCCCAGCTCTAATGTGCTGTATTATGACTTAAACGACGCGGCATGGGTATGTGTAAGGCCTTCTGGGACGGAGCCTAAAGTCAAGTTCTATTATGGCGTGAAAGGAACCTCCCTGACAGACGCCGATGAGAAATCTGCAAGGCTTGGCAAAGAAGTCCTGGCCATGGTTGATAAAATGTTATAGGAAACGCATGAAATGAATGCGTTTCCTATAACAGGTCAGACAAGCTGACCTGCTACTTGCAAAAATCCATTTAAAATCGCTTCGCGATGGGGTTCTAAGTGCCAGCGGCGCTTGTACAGAACTGACCGAAGCAAAGCGTAGGCCTTTGCATTCCTGAATTATTTTCTTGCGCCATGCACAGTAAATGTGCATGGCTGCCTGGACTGTTACATAAAATGCCCTAAAAAAGATAAATTTTCTTGACAAACACTATAAAAACAAGTATAAATATGTTTGTAGGCAATTTTGAGGAGTAATTAAAGCGAAAATTGGGAACGGTTACTTAATAGAAATTGAACCGCAATATTTATTGAAAGAAAAGAATTTTCAGGAGGAATTTTGTCATGAACAAATCAGAATTAGTAGCCGCAATGGCTGATAAGGCCGAGATTTCTAAAAAAGACGCTGAGAAAGCATTGAAGGCTTTTACGGATGTTGTAGCTGAGGAGCTGAAGAAGGGGGAGAAGATCCAGTTAGTTGGGTTTGGCACTTTTGAGGTTTCTGAGAGGGCTGCAAGGACAGGAAGGAATCCGCAGTCGGGCGAGGAGATGAAGATTCCTGCATCCAAGGCTCCTAAATTTAAGGCGGGCAAAGCTTTAAAGGATATGATTAACTAAGGCATATTTTAGACATTAGGAGGGCTTTCGCAAGAGAGCCCTCTATTTTATCTTATAGGAAGGCCTTGCCACGCTAACGCGTGAAGAAAGGAAAGGTTATGAGAGTAGATAAATTTTTAAAGGTTTCCAGGCTGATTAAGCGCAGGACTGTGGCAAACGAGGCATGCGACGCTGGGCGGGTGCAGGTCAACGGCAAGGTGGCAAAGGCGTCACAGGATGTGAAGGCGGGAGATGTGATTGAGATTGGCTTTGGCACGAAGAATGTCAAGGTGGAAGTCCTTGCCGTGCAGGATACCAGCAAAAAAGAAGAGGCAAAGGAGCTTTTCCGATATCTTTAGGCATAAATCCATGCCTGCTTCATATATTTTAAAAGGACATTGTATTTTAGGCGATTTTTAACTGCCGAATATATAGCATTAGGCCTGGGATATATGGAAGGAGGTTTTGGAATGGAAGAGAGAGCCGGCGCCGGGAATACCCGGAGCGCCCATAAGATTATGATTTCCAACCGCAAAAATGGGGTGTTGAATGGCGTCATAGATGTACTTTCCTTTGATGTGGGTGAGATTTTATTGGAGACAGAGCTGGGAATGCTGATGATAAAGGGGAATGACCTTCATGTCAACCGACTGACGCTGGAAAAAGGGGAGATTGATATCGAAGGGAAAATAGACAGCTTTACCTACTCAGATGTAAAGGCCGCCTCGAAAAAAAATGAATCCTTGTTAGGAAGACTGTTTAAATAATGGAAGTCAGCGCACAGATTTTAAAGGAAGCGGACGTCCTTTTGGCGGCTGTCCTGACGGGGGCGGCGCTGCTGTTTGCCTACGACCTTCTGCGTATTTTTCGGAAAATTGCGCCCCATAAAATGTGGCTGGTGGGCGTGGAAGATTTGTTGTTCTGGATTGGCGGGGGCGTGGCTTTGTTCGCCATGCTGTACAGGGAAAACAGCGGTTATATCAGGGGGTTTGTCATTGGAGGCGTGCTGGTGGGGATGCTGCTTTATAACCTTTTGCTCAGCGCCTGGATTGTAGCGGGAAGCGTATTCTTAATCGAAAAAATCCTCTTTATTATCAGCAGGCCGTTTGTATGGACAGCCCGTCTGTTTAAGAAACCGCTGGGGTTTGCGGGCAGGAGGGCGAAAAAACTCCTGAGGTTCCTGAAAAAGGAATTGAAAAAAATATGGAAAACAGTTAAAATAGGGATATGCAAACTTTAAAGGAAGGAATGTTGGATGAAGAAGCATAGCCAGGCAAGAAGGGCAGGGGCGCAGAGGACGCAAATGAGAAGGAAGAGGAAGCAGAATAAGTCGGCAGTGTTGTGCATTGCCTTAATTTCACTTATGCTGCTGGGCGTGATGTCTGTGCAAATCCTTTCCCTTTATAACCGGAACCAGACTTACCAGAAGAGAGAGCAGGATTTACAGGCGCAGCTTGAATCTGAGCAGCAGCGGCAGGAGGAGCTGAAAGAGTACGAAGAATACGTGACAACGGAAGAATACATAGAGCAGGCGGCAAAGAGCAAGTTGGGGCTTGTGAACCCCAACGAGATTATTTTCAAGGAGAAAGAGGAAGACTAAGGCGTGCCCTCCTTGGGCGGCTGGGCATCGGCGGCTACATATACAAGATGAAATTCCTCAAGGGCTTCAACCCCTTAGAATCGTCATAAGCAGCGATTCTAAGGGGCTTTTTGTCTAAAAGTTTTTGGAAACATGCCCCGAATTTGACAAACATTTCAACGCCCTCTTTTTATAATAACTCCTGCGTGTATAAAGCGGCAGGAAAAGGAGGATGAAATGATGAATAAATCAAAATGGAAGGAAATCGTATTATATGTATTGGCTATCATCGTGGCGAAAGTGGAATTCGCAGGCTGCTATCCGCTGATACCGGGATTTTTTGCAGCGGCATTTATGGAAGAGGCCAACCGCACGCTGCTTCTGGTGTTTAGCATCTTTGGGATGGCGCTGTTCGTGCCGGTGCAGGCAATGGCAAAGTATACGATGGTGATGCTGGTGACCGGCGTAGTGATAAAACTTGTGGAATGGGCATATAAGAGCTGCCGGGCCTATGTGGGGGCTGCGGCGGCGGCCGTCAGCGTGCTGCTGCTTTCTGCGGCGGGGGAGGCGTTATTGGTAGGCAGCCGGGGGCTGGTATGGATGGGGGTGATGGAAGCCATTTTTGTATCTGCAATGGTAATGCTTATTTCACCAGCGCTCCATCGGCTGATGGAGGAGGGGATTGCGCCATTGCACTGGAAGGGGCAGGCTGAGCCGCGTACGCCGGAGCATGGGGAGAAATTGCAGACTTATGCTAAGTCTTTTAGCGGGCTGTCAAAGATATTTGCCCATATGGAACGGTTCAAAGGAGGCTTCGAGCCGGAGGAGATGGGAAGGATGCAGCAGGAGATAGCCGGGAAAATCTGCATGGATTGTGAACAATGCGCAATCTGCTGGCAGGAGGAGACAAGCCCGATGTATGAGGTGTTTTACCGGCTGTTCCATTCAATTGAGAAGCGTGGGCAGGCGGAGGAGGAAGTGCATCAGGAGCTTGCCGGGTATTGTCCCTATTCGGATAGTATCGTGGAAGAGGCAGTCGGTATTTTTGAAAAGGCGAAGCTTAACCTTGCCTGGTACAACCGTTTGTTGGAAAACCGTGGGATTATAGCGGAACAGCTTGACGCCATGGCATACATCATGGAGGACTGCGCCAGGGAATACCGCGATATCAGCCAGCAGGAAGCAAGGCTTGTCGCGGCGGTAAAATACCGTCTCAAGGAGCGCGGCGTCCAGACGCGGGAAATCCATCTCTACCAGAGGCAGAATGGAAAAATGTCTTTGCAGATGAAAGCGGCGTCCAAATGGGGGAACTGTGTGCCGGTAAAGGAGCTGGCGAAAGCGGCAAGCCAGGGCTTGAAGCGTGATATGGTCCCTGGCAGGTATACCCATACGCTGCTTGGCAAGGAAGAGGCTTTCCTTACATTTGAGGAGGACACATTGTTCCATGCGCTGCAAGGGGTAGCAAGGCTCACAAAGGATCATGCGCAGGTGTCGGGGGACAGCTTTTCCTTCCTTAACCTGGAAGGCGGGGAGTGCGTGATGGCATTGTCTGACGGCATGGGTTCGGGAATCAATGCTTGTAAGGAAAGTGAAATGGTGATAGAGTTAATAGAGAAGTTTTTAGAGTCTGGCTTCCAGAAGGAGACGGCAATCCGTATGATGAATTCAGCAATGGTCATCCAGGGCGAGGACGGGATGTTCTCTACGGTTGACATGGCGTGCATGGATTTATATACGGGCATGTGCGATTTTTACAAAATCGGGGCGGCGGCGACCTTTATCAAACATGAACAGGAGATAGAGTGTATCTCTTCTGCGAGCCTGCCCGCAGGCATCCTTCAGCAGATTGAGATAGAAAAGACCAGCCGTCAGCTAAAAAATGGGGATTTTGTTGTGCTTTTGACGGATGGCGTGCTGGATTTCCTTAAGGTTCCCATGCCCGAGGAAACCATGCAGGAGATTTTGGACACGATTGAGACAAACAATCCGGGGCAGATGGCAAAGCAGATTTTAGAGCGCATCCTTTTGTTTACGGCGGGTAAGGTTCCGGACGACATGACCGTTTTGGTGGCAGGGATCTGGGAAAAATAAAAAGGGCGTAAGCGCTTAAGGGCTACAGGAGATAAGTATGCAGGAAAAGGTAAGGCATTATATAGAAGAGAACCATATGATAGATCCGAAGGATATTGTGCTGGCGGCTGTGTCAGGGGGGGCGGATTCCATGTGCCTGCTGCTGATGCTGCGCGAGCTTTGCGGGGAGCTGGGATTTACGCTTTGTGTTGTCCATGTGGAGCATGGCATACGCGGGGAGGAGAGCCTTGCCGATGCGAGATTTGTGGAGGATGTCTGCAAAGGCCTTAAGATTCCCTGCAAAGTACGCCATTGCCTTGCGCTTCAATATGCGAGGCAGGAGAAGCTGAGCGTGGAGGAGGCTGCCAGGAAGCTGCGTTACCAGATATTTTGGGAAACGGCAGGTGAGTTTGGGGCCAATAAGGTTGCGGTGGCGCATAATCAGAATGACCGTGCAGAAACAATGCTGTTCCACTTAGCCCGGGGGAGCGGGTTGTCAGGGCTGTGCGGGATACGTCCGGTGCGTGGGCAGGTTATCCGTCCGCTTTTGTGCGTTACCCGTGGGGAGATAGAACAGTACCTTGCAAAAAAGGGGCAGGGGTTTTGCATAGACAGCACGAATGAGGAGCTTTTGTATACCAGGAATAAAATCCGCCGCCAGATAATCCCGCTGCTTACGCAGATTAATGCGAATGCAGTTTCCCATATGAACCAGGCTGCCGGCCTGGCGGAGGAAGCGGCAGAGCTGATTGAGGAGTTAAGCCAGCAGGCGGCAGAGAGGCATATTTGGAGCAAAGGAGAGGCAATATTCATCTCGTGCGGGCTGTTAAAGGAGCCTTCCATCGTCATAAAGGCGGCGCTGCACCGTGCACTGGCAAAAAAAGCGGGGAGCAGCAAAGATCTTGCAAGCATCCATGTGCAGCAGCTTTGGCAGTTATTTGCGCGGCAGAATGGTAAACAGGTGAAGCTTCCTTATGGCTTGCTTGCGCGGCGGGATTACGAAGGGATTTTATTGGAAAACAGCAGCAGTAAGGAGGACAAAGCAGGGGAGCGCCAAACGGGGCAATGGGAGCTTTTGCCGGGAGGGAGTTTGCATATTTCTTCCTATGCCTGCAATATACACACGCGTATATTGGAAAAAACGCCTCATTTTGAAGAAATTCCCAAAAAAATGTATACGAAATGGTTTGATTATGATAAAATAAAAGGTACTACGCGATTAAGAACACGGCGGGAACATGATTATTTGACGATCAATAAAGAAGGGAAGCGAAAAACGTTAAAGAAATACTTCATTGATGAGAAGATAGCAGCAGGGAGGCGGGACCATATCTTGCTTTTGGCGGACGATACCCATATTCTGTGGGTGGTTGGCTACCGCATCAGTGAGGATGTAAAAGTGACGGAGCATACCAAAAGAATTTTAGAGGTACGTGTAGATGGAGGAGAAGAGATTGAGTGAGAAAATCCGCGTCTTAATCCCGGAAGAAGAGGTAGAGATAAGGGTTCGGGAGATAGGCAGGGAGGTTAGCGAGTTTTACCAGGGAGAGCCAGTCCATTTGGTGAGCGTCCTGAAAGGGGGCGTATTTTTCACATGTGCGCTGGCAAAACAGATTTGCGTGCCTGTTTCGCTGGATTTTATGTCTGTGTCCAGCTATGGGAATGGCACAGAGTCCAGCGGGATAGTCAAGGTAACCAAGGATTTGGATGAACCTATTGAAGGCAGGCATGTGCTGGTGGTGGAGGACATTGTGGATTCCGGGAGGACGCTGAGCTATCTTTTGGAAAACTTAAAGAGCAGGAAACCAAAAAGCCTGCGCCTGTGCACATTGTTGGATAAACCAATGCGCCGGGTGGCGGATGTGCATGTGGACTACACCGGGTTTGAAATCCCGGATGAGTTTGTAGTGGGCTATGGACTTGATTATATGCAGCGTTACCGCAACCTTCCTTATATAGGGGTTGTAGAACTGGATGCTTAAAATATAGAAAGGAGATAAGGGATAGGCAATGAATAATCAAAAACGTTACCGGGCATTTGGCGTATATATTGCAGTGATTGCCATTCTTGCGCTGCTCTGGATTTTGCGGGATAATTCGCCTGGTTTTAACCAAGGTTCTGTTTATACCTATGGCCAGTTTGAGCAGGACCTGGAAAATGAGAATGTGGTATCTGTTGTAGTCACCCAGAACCGTGAGGTTCCCAGCGGCGAGGCGAGCGTGACTGTGAAGGGGGATTCCAAGAATGCCACCAGGTCTTTGCATGTGTCGGATGTCAATGCTTTGCAGGAGACTATGAAATCATATGAATTCAGGGATTTCGTGGTACAGGAGATGCCGGAAGAGAACTGGCTGATATCCATACTTCCAACGTTGGTCTTGTTTGGCGTGCTGTTCGTGTTTTATATTATGATGACGAACCATGCGGCTTCTTCCTCCGGGGGCGGGGGCAAGATGATGAATTTTGGCAAGAGCCGGGCTAAGATGACAACTGATGAAAATAAGAAGATTAATTTTGGAAATGTGGCCGGGCTTAAAGAGGAAAAAGAAGAGCTGGAAGAGCTTGTTGATTTTTTGCAGTCGCCCCGAAAGTATACGAAGCTGGGGGCGAGGATTCCCAAAGGCGTCCTATTAGTGGGACCGCCGGGAACCGGTAAGACGCTGCTTGCCAAGGCGGTTGCCGGGGAGGCGGGAGTTCCGTTTTTTAGCATTTCTGGCTCCGACTTTGTGGAGATGTTTGTCGGCGTAGGGGCTTCCCGTGTCCGCGACTTGTTTGAGGAGGCGAAGAAGAACGCCCCCTGCATTGTGTTCATTGATGAGATTGACGCGGTGGCAAGGCGGCGCGGAACAGGTATGGGCGGCGGCCATGACGAGCGTGAGCAGACCCTTAACCAGCTTTTGGTGGAGATGGATGGTTTTGGCGTCAACGAGGGTATTATCGTGATGGCGGCGACGAACCGTGTTGATATTTTAGACCCTGCAATTATGCGCCCAGGGCGTTTTGACCGTAAGGTGCACGTGGGGAGGCCGGATATTGGCGGCAGGGAAGAGATTTTGAATGTCCATGCCAAGAATAAGCCCCTGGGGGATGATGTGGATTTGAAGCAGATTGCCCAGACGACAGCAGGCTTTACCGGGGCTGATTTGGAGAACCTTTTGAATGAGGCGGCGATTGTCGCTGCCAAGGAGGACCGGGCTTATATCATACAGAGCGACATCCGCAAGTCTTTTGTGAAGGTTGGCATTGGCTCTGAGAAGAAGAGCCGGATTATCACTGACAAGGAGAAGCGGATTACCGCTTACCATGAGGCGGGGCATGCAATCCTTTTCCATGTGCTGCCGGATGTGGGGCCAGTATACTCTGTGTCCATTATACCCACTGGCGTTGGGGCGGCAGGATATACCATGCCGTTACCGGAACGTGATGAGATGTTTAACACGAAGGGCAGGATGCTGCAGGAGATTATTGTGGATCTCGGCGGCCGGGTAGCGGAAGAGATGATTTTTGACGATATTACCACAGGGGCCTCACAGGATATTAAGCAGGCGACCGGGGTGGCAAAGGCAATGGTAACCAGGTATGGCATGTCGGAGAACATTGGGCTTATTAATTATGACAATGAGGATGACGAGGTATTTATCGGCAGGGACCTCGCCCATGCGAGGGCTTACGGTGAAAATGTGGCTGGCATGATAGACCAGGAGATTAAGCGTATTATTGATGAGTGCTACCAGAAATCAAGGAGCATTTTGGTGGAGCATGAGAAGATTCTCCATAAATGCGCAGATCTTCTGTTAGAGAAAGAAAAGATCAGCAGAGATGAGTTTGAAGCGCTTTTTGAAGGATGATTTGTGAGATTTGCTATGGGAATTTCTACGGGTGCGAAAAAGTGACTGTACAAAGTAGACAAAAACGGATTGCATTTTTTGTAATGTTTGTGCACACTTCTTGAGGGATTTATGGTACTATAATTATCGTAAAAACCCCCCAATACATTATATAATTTTTGCTACACCCCATAGTAAAAATACCTTCTCCTAAAAAGGCAGCTTTTAGAGCTGCCTTTTTAATTTAGTAGGAAGTTTATGGTTACTTTGAAATGTTGGTTGAGAGAGAGGTATCATCTATGAGAGAATATTCCATTTATGAATTGAGCCAGAAGCAGCAATATATGATGCAGATGCGCCCGATCCTGCGCAAACATGCATTGTTTTCTGATGGGACCAAAGATTACCGGAATCCCCCTGAGCCAGATATAAATGATGAGGTGACAATCCGCTTCCGCACGTCGAAGAATAACGTGGATATTGTATGGCTGTGCAGCGGGGAACAGAAAATTCCCATGAGCAAAGAAGAGTCAGAGGGGCCTTTTGATTATTATCAGGCGAAGGTGCAGCTTGGCGAAGAGGCTTACCATTATTATTTTGAGGCGGTTACTGGTATGCTCCATTGTTTTTACGACAGGATGGGAGTGACGCCGGTGGTCCGGCATGAGTATAACTTTGTGATAGTGCCAGGATTCTCAACGCCGGGCTGGGCAAAGGGAGCTGTCATGTATCAGATTTTGGTTGATCGTTTCTGTAACGGCGACCCCTCCAATGACGTGCTTACCAACGAATATTATTATATCCAGGTGTATAGCCAGCAGGTGACGGACTGGGAGAAGCCCCCGGCAAATTTTGGCGTGGGGGAATTCTACGGCGGCGATTTAGCAGGCGTTATCCAAAAGCTGGATTATTTACAGGGGTTAGGGATTGAGGTTTTGTATTTCAATCCGCTGTTTGTCTCGCCCTCCAACCATAAATATGATATCCAGGATTATGACTATATAGATCCTCATTACGGCGTGATTGAGGAAGATGGCGGGGCGTTATTGTCTTCCGGGGAGACGGACAATACGCGGGCTACCAGATATATTAAGCGCGTTTCTACGCACCGGAACTTAGAAGCGAGCAATGCCTTGTTTGCGAGGCTTGTTGAGGAAGCGCACAGGCGAGGGATGCGGGTAATCCTGGATGGGGTCTTCAATCATTGCGGTTCCTTTAATAAATGGCTGGATAAGGAGCTGATTTATGAATGCGAGGTTGGTTATGCGACCGGGGCGTATGTGTCGGCTGACAG
The DNA here is from genome assembly GCA_949879775.1 of uncultured Lachnospiraceae bacterium. Taxonomy (GTDB): domain Bacteria; phylum Bacillota; class Clostridia; order Lachnospirales; family Lachnospiraceae; genus Petralouisia. Next base: position 2,100 of record CATLBW010000018.1, on the reverse strand, counting down.
CCCTTACCGGCATTTCTTTCATTTCTATGATGAGAACCGCTGGCCCTACAATGGCAGTTATGACGGCTGGTGGGGGCATGATACGCTGCCCAAGCTGAATTATGAAGGCTCGCAGGAATTATATGACTATATACTTGATATTGGGAGGAAATGGGTGTCCCCACCGTATAATGCGGATGGATGGCGTCTTGACGTGGCGGCGGATTTAGGGCATTCGGTGGAATTTAACCATAAGTTTTGGCAGGATTTCCGCAAGGCGGTCAAGGAGGCGAACCCGGAGGCAATCGTGCTTGCCGAGCATTATGGCGACCCCGTGGAATGGCTGCGCGGCGACCAGTGGGACACCGTGATGAATTATGATGCGTTTATGGAGCCGTTGACGTGGTTCCTTACGGGCATGGAGAAGCACAGTGATGGTTACCGACAGGATATGCTGGGGAATTTCCAGAATTTTGAAGGGGCCATGAACTACTATATGACGCGGTTTATGACGCCGTCTTTGCAGTGCGCGATGAACGAATTGTCCAACCACGACCATTCGCGGTTCCTGACCCGTACCAACCACAAGGTAGGCAGGGTTGACCATCTGGGAAGTGCGGCGGCAGGCGAGGATTTGAATAAGGGCGTGATGAAAGAGGCGGTCGTGGTACAGATGACCTGGCCTGGGGCGCCTACGATTTATTATGGGGATGAGGCTGGGGCGGTGGGATTTACCGACCCGGATAACCGCAGGACTTACCCTTGGGGCAAGGAAGACCAGGAGCTTTTATCGTTCCATCGTGATATTATAAGCATCCATAAGCAATATGAAGCATTCCGTACGGGTTCCCTGAAGATTTTGGGGGGCGACTACCAGATTATGTGTTACGGGCGATTTAACCGCGAGCAGCAATTTATTATCATAATCAACAATGACTATGTGGAGCGCCATATGGAGTGGCGCGTCTGGCCGGCAGGCATGGAGCGTGAGACGAGGCTTGAGCGCATTATAATGACGGAGCCGGAATCTTATACGTTGGAGCCGGAAATTTATCGTGTGACGAATGGGCGTATTAAAATTGCCCTTCCTCCTAATTGCGCGGTAATCCTCAAAAATATCGGCAATGAGGAACGCTTGGAATTTTAAGGGGAGCGGCCGGTGCCTTAAAGGGCATACTCTCGGTTCAAATGAATCGTGAAAATAATGAATTTGTAGAATAATGCCGCAAAATAATAAAATTTCTGCTTGCAAGTGTAGGGGATATGTGCTATAATCGAACATGGTCAGGGGTGAATGGGACATTTGCCCTTGTATATGGATGGATTCCCGAGTGGCCAAAGGGGGCAGACTGTAAATCTGTTGGCGACGCCTTCGAAGGTTCGAATCCTTCTCCATCCATTTAAAGAAAAAGGAGCTGAAGGTGAGTGAACAGTTGTGAGAAACCAAAACGGTTCGAATCCTTCTCCATCCATTAAATTATAGAAAGGTGAAGAACGGTTGAGAAAAACCAAAACGGTTCGAATCCTTCTCCATCCATTAAATTATAGAAAGGTGAAGAACGGTTGAGAAAAACCAAAACGGTTCGAATCCTTCTTCATCCATTAAATTATAGAAAGGTGAAGAACGGTTGGGAAAAACCAAAACGTTTCGAATCCTTCTCCATCCATTAAAAGTAAGTTGATTGGCTGTTTCTTCCAGTAAGAGGAGGCAGCCATATTTTATTCCTGCGAGCAATGTGGAAAATAGGCATGCTTGCATGGGTATTTGATTTTAGGAGAAGGCTATCCACGTTAATGTTGGCATCATTTCAGCGAAATTGTAACCGCTCAGCCCACGCCGTTCGCAAAGTCGCCTTCGGCGCTTTCTCATCTTATAGGAAAGGCCTTGCCACACTAAAGCGTGAAAGTATCTTTCCTATAAGATAAAAATAAATATGCGCACTCGCACAAAAGGAAATATGTCGCTAAAGCGACTGTGCTCGCCGCATAAATTCGTCCACGCCCCTCAACCATCTGGTATTTTGTTCGCTTACGCGGACTTGTCCGCTTTGTTCCTTTATAGGAAATTCCGACTTTTTGAGGCACAAAAAAGAAACGTATGTTCATCGAACATACGTTAGA
>CATLBW010000017.1 GCA_949879775.1 uncultured Lachnospiraceae bacterium | reverse complement strand
AAGCCCCGTTGACGGAACTGGGATGGCGTGGATGGCAGTGGGCGAGGACAAGAGGACGGCTATCATTGGCTGGTACAGGGTATTGAATACAGTGAATGGCTGTTTCACCAGGCTGCGGCTGGAGGGCTTAGAGCCGGGTTTGCGTTATCGCGTAAGCCCAAGCGGCAAAAGCTGTTACGGGGATGAACTGATGAACCTGGGGCTTTGCACGACAGATTCCACGGCGGGGGAAGTGACAAAAGGCCAAACGCCCTGCACAGATTTTGAGTCGCGGATTTATGTGCTGGAAGCAGAAATTTAAGTTGTAAGAAACTTGCAAATATCCTCTTTGCCCTTTATAATGTGAAATCATAAGAGAAATGAGGGCAATCGCCATGACAGGGAACAGAGGAAAACGTTTGAACCAATATATCAGCGATTATGTGGTCTTCGATTTGGAGACTACCGGCGTCCGCCCGGATGCAGACGAGATTATAGAAATCTCCGGCATCCGCGTGCGGGGGCACAAGGCTGTGGAGGAATTTTCTACACTGGTAGACCCCGGGATGCATATCCCGGCAGCGGCTTCCAGGGTCAACCATATCACCGATGAAATGGTGGCGGGGGCGCCGGCGCTTGCCGATGCCCTGGGGGCATTCCTGCAATTTGCAGGCAATGACATTTTAGTGGGACACAACATCCATAGCTTTGATTTGAATTTTATCTCCCGCGCATCTATGCGTGTCTTTGATGCTGGGGTGGAAAATGATTACATAGACACGCTCTATATGGCAAGGAAGTGTTTGCCAGGGCTGTGCCATTACAAGCTGTCAGATGTGGCAGCTTATTTTCATATCAGTACGGCGGGCGCCCACCGTGCCTTGGCGGATTGTGCCATGAACCAGAAGTGTTATGAGGAATTGGGAAAGATCCTAAGCCAGATGCAAAATAGCCAGCCAGAGGTTTTGTGCCCGAAATGCGGCGCAGAGATGGTGAGGCGCAAAGGGATGTACGGCGAGTTTTATGGGTGCAGCGATTTCCCGCGCTGCCGCGGAACGCGCAAAATCTAAAGCTGGACGGATATAAAATATGAGATGAAAAAGGATGGGAATTTCGTATGAAATCATTAGTTATTGCAGAAAAGCCCAGCGTGGGCAGGGATATTGCCCGGGTACTGGGCTGTAAACAGGGTGGCAGCGGTTACCTGGAAGGGAAAGACTATGTGGTGACCTGGGCGTTAGGGCATCTTGTTGAGCTTGCAGACCCGGAGAGCTATGGGGACCAGTGGAAGGAATGGAAGATGGAGACGCTGCCTATGCTCCCGGAACATTTGGATATCCAGGTCATCAAGAAGACTGGGCATCAATACCAGACAGTCAAAAAGCAAATGTTCCGCAAAGAGATTGGGCAGATTATCATTGCCACGGACGCAGGCCGCGAGGGCGAATTAGTGGCGCGCTGGATTATCCAGAAATCCGGCGTGAAGAAGCCCATGAAACGGCTGTGGATTTCTTCGGTTACAGATAAGGCAATCCGCCAGGGGTTTTCAGACCTTAAAGACGCCAGGGATTACCAGAAGTTATATGAGGCTGCCGTAGCGCGCGCGGAGGCTGATTGGATGGTGGGGCTTAATGCCACGCGGGCGCTGACTGTAAAGCATAATGCACAGCTTTCCTGCGGCAGGGTGCAGACGCCCACGCTCGCTATTATTGCTAAGCGCCAGGCACAGATAAAAGCTTTTAAGCCCCAGGATTATTACGGCTTAAAGATGAATGGCGGCGGCGCATCCTGGACATGGAAATCAGCCCAGAACAGCAGCAGTACCTTTGATAAGGCGCAAATAGAAAATGCGAGGAAGAATGCCGTCAATAGCACAGCGGTTGTGCAGGAGGTAAAAAAGAAGCAGCAGAAATCCTTTGCCCCGCAGCTCTATGATTTGACGTCTTTGCAGCAGGAGGCAAACCGCCTGTTTGGCTTTTCAGCGAAACAGACCTTGGATTTTATGCAGAGTTTGTATGAGAGGCATAAGGTTGTGACTTACCCGAGGACGGATTCCCGCTATCTGACGGCGGATATTATGGACACCATACCAGAACGGCTTCGGGCATGCCGTGTCGGCATGTATGCGCCAATTTGCGGCAAGCTGCTGAAAACAAAGATTACGGCCAATAAATCCTTTGTGGATGATAAAAAAGTGTCAGACCACCATGCGATTATCCCCACAGAGCAGGGGGCAAACCTCAAAGATTTAGAGTATGGCGAGCGCAAAATCTATGAGCTGGTAGTTTCTCGCTTTCTTTCTGTATTGCTGCCGCCCTGTGAATACCAGCAGACAGAAGTGACGGCAGTGTGCCAGGGGGAGAGATTTTCCCTCAAAGGGCGTATTTTGCAGAAAGCGGGCTGGCAGGAAGTTAAGGCGCTGCAAAAGGAAGCTGGGTTTGCGGTAGATGATGAGGAAGCGTTTGGGGAGGATATGTCCCTGGAAGGGATGCCGATGCTGGGTGAAGTTATCAGCGGAAGCATCCCCGATTTCACGAAAGGGCAGAAGGTTTTATTTACGGGTGGAAAGATAACGCAGGGTAAGACAAAACCCCCGGCTCCTTTTACAGAAGCGACGCTGCTTGCGGCGATGGAGAACCCTGTTAAATATATGGAGAATTCCGATAAGAAGCTCAGGCAGACATTGGGAGAGACGGGAGGATTGGGGACGGTTGCTACGAGGGCGGATATTATTGAAAAATTATTCCATAGCTTTATGATTGAAAAGCGTGAGCAATATATCCATTTGACCTCCAAGGGCAGGCAGGTGTTGGATTTGGCGCCTCAGGGGCTTACGTCCCCGGAACTGACAGCTAAATGGGAGCAGGAGCTTTCAGATATTGCTAAGGGGAAGGCGAAGAAGAAAGATTTTGAGGCTAGAATCCGTGCATATACGGTGGACATTGTAAAGGATATCCAGGCGTCCTCCAAGACATATCGGCACGATAACCTTACAAACAAGAAATGCCCGGAATGTGGCAAGCTGATGTTGGAAGTCAACCATAAAAACGGCAAGATGTTGGTGTGCCAGGACAGGGAATGCGGCTACCGCAAAACGATATCCAAGGTTACCAATGCCCGCTGCCCGCAGTGCCATAAGAAGATGGAGCTGGTCGGTGAGGGCGAGAACCGTAGGTTTTCCTGTGCCTGCGGATACCGGGAAAAGCTGTCCGCGTTTGAGAAACGCCGCAAGGAGAGCGGGGGCGGGGTGTCCAAGAAGGATGTGTCCCGTTATATGAATAAGATGAAGCAGGAGGCGAAAGAACCGGTCAACAACGCGTTTGCGGATGCGCTGGCAAAGCTGAAACTGTGAACTTAATGTGGATATGTCTTGATTTTTTAAAATGGGTTATGTTAGAATGGAATGGACATTATTTTAGATAGCATTACAGCGTCAGTGTGTCAAAACAATCAATTTATATTTGTGGCGAAATGACTGCGCCGCTGGAGGGATAGGAATGGAAGAACATATCATTTTAATTGCGGACGATGTGGAGATAAACCGCAAGATGCTTAGCTTTATTTTTGAGGAGCAGTATGAGATTTTAGAAGCGGCCGATGGTGTGGAGGCTATTAAAAAGATTGAGGAATATGGGGAAGAGCTGTCTTTGATTTTCCTTGATTTAATGATGCCCAACAAGTCGGGGCTGGACGTCTTGGAATACATGTCTGGGAAAGGGTATATCAGCTCTATCCCGGTCATCATGATTACCGGGGAGGCGACTACAGAAAGTGAAGTGAAGGCATACGAATACGGTGTTTCCGATATTATATATAAGCCGTTTGAGCCTAAAGTGGTTATGCGCCGTACCCAGAATATTATCGAGCTGTTCCAGAACAGAAGGGACATCGAGGCGAAGTTAGAAAAGCGCACGAAGCAACTACGCGAGAGCCGGGAGAAATTGGAGCGCAGCAATGAGTTCCTGATTAATGCATTGAGTTCTGTGGTTGAGTTCCGCAGCTTAGAATCCGGCGAGCATATCCAGAGGGTGAAATATTTTACGAAGCTCCTCCTTAAGTATGTGAAAGATGAATTTCCGGAGTATGGGCTTACCGATGAGTCAGTAAACCTCATCACCAATGCGGCAGCGCTCCATGATTTAGGGAAAATTGCCATTCCGGACAGTATCTTATTGAAGCCCGGCAAGCTTACCAAAGAAGAATTTGAAGAGATGAAGAAGCATACGATCTATGGCTGCGAGCTGCTTGAGAATTTTAAGCAGGAGGATAATGAGTTCTACCATTACTGCTATGAGATTTGCAGATACCATCATGAGAGGTACGATGGTAACGGCTATCCCGATAAATTGAAAGGGGAAGAGATCCCTATCTGGGCGCAGGTAGTCTCCATTGTGGACGTCTATGACGCCCTGGTAAGCAAGCGTGTCTATAAGGCGGCTTATGCCGTGGAGGAGGCAGTGCGCATGATTAAGGATGGCGAATGCGGCATATTCTCACCGAAGATTTTAGACTGCTTTGAGATGGCGAAAATGGACTTCTTCCAGGCGACGGAAGGGAAGTTCTCGTTTGTGTAAGAGGCGCGCTGTAAAAGAATAAGACGATATCATTATCCATAAAATAAAGTGTATGCTGCTTTACGTGGTATGCACTTTGTTTTTTAGTATTGTGAAAAGACAACAGGTAGTGTATAATTTGACCTGTTGAGTTATGCTACAATCTGCGTGGAAAGGGGAATTGTGCATATGAATTTAAAGATTGAGAATATAGCGCTTATTAAGGAAGCGGACATAGCGCTGAACGGCATAACGGTTGTCGCCGGGTTGAATAAGACAGGCAAGACGACCATAGCCAAGGCCGTGTATGCCATGATAAACGCGTATACAGATTTACCCCTTAGAGTTTTGAAGTCCAGAAGAAATGATATTAAAATTGTAGTTTCAAAAGCGGTATTAAAAATTTTCAAAGCCCAAGAAGATATATCAGAAGAGCTGTTATTTTGGTTTAGTGGGGACGAATTTGTAAATCCGATTAGGGATAAGGATCTGGTGGAATGGATTACAGACAAAGAACACCGGGGCCTTAAGGCTTATATCGACCAATGGATTCGTTCCCATGAAGAATTAGCGGATTATCTTTCTCGAGAGGCAGGTGCCCTTTTTCATGATATCTGCGTGATACTGGAACGCCCATCTGAGGAATATGGGAAATTTTTAGTTGAACCTTTTATGAGAAGAGTCTTTCATAATCAAATTAGCTGTTTTTATAATAACAAACATGGGAAAATGAGTTTTTGCGTTCCAGATAACGAGCTGCGGGCAGAATTTATGGGAGATAAATTAATTGATTTTAGTAAAAATATTGTTTTTAATATGCGTGCAATTTATATGGAATCTGTCAATCTGCTGGATTTGATACAGGCAGATGGCAGGGTTTGGAGGGGTTCAAGAGGTGGAAGGATGGAATTTTCCCAGCCTGCGTCCACTTGTATCAGCATGCTTAACCGTATTGCCAATGAAGATGAGGAATCATATGAAGAATACGCAGAAGCTAATAAAGTAAGAGAGATTATTGCATATATTGTGGAAAAGGTTACGCATGGTTCCTTGAAGAATGAGTCGTCGGGAATTGGGTTTTTTGAAAAAAAGGGGCAAAACTTTGTGGAGTTGTCGAATCTTTCTGCCGGATTAAAAGTGTTTGTTGTCTTACAGACTTTGTTGGAGAATGGCGCTTTGAAACGGGGAGACATGCTGCTTATAGACGAGCCGGAAATAAACCTGCACCCGGAGTGGCAAATTGTCTTGGCAGAGATTTTGGTTCTATTGCGCAAAGAGCTGGGGATTGTCATATACCTTAATTCACATAGCCCATATTTTATCCGGGCAATTGAAGTGAAATTGGCAGAAAGTGAGATGGCATTGGAAGGCAGGTTTTACCTTACGGTGCCGGAGGATGATTTATACCGTGTGGAAGATGTAACGCAAGAGACGGAACGAATATATGAACTTTTGTATAAACCTTTAGAGGGGTTATAGGGGTAGGATAAACATGAGAATCATTGAAGAATACAATAGATATTTATGTACGATAAAGGGACTCTCTTTTGATAAAGATGCGGGAGAATCTTTGATAGAAGACGAAGAGAAACAGCATAGGATGTATAACTTTGACGGCATCAAGAAGACGCTATGCCAAAAATATCGTGGAGAGAAAAATTTTTCCTGTGATGCTTATTGGGAAAAAGAAGGGAAAAGGTATTTGATTGAATTTAAAAACCAGGGTGAAGGGAATATCAAGCGTCAGCACCTATGGAATAAGGCGTATGACAGCTTGACCCTTCTTCTCGTAAATGAAAATAAAACAAGAGAAGAACTATCAAAAAATACAATTTTGATTGTTGTGTATAATAATCAAAAGAGCATTTCGGATTCATCATCGTATCGTCCGTCAAAATCCTTCGATAAAATTACCAAAGCCTTTAAGGGATTTGCCAAACGATCAGGCGTAGACCAGTTTCCGGTTAAATTTGGCTTGGATCAGTTTAAAGGTTCTTTCTATTATGAGGTACATACGCTGGAGGCAGCCGATTTTATTCGATATTATTATCCAGCGCTTTTTGGAGAAACTTAGGAATTGATTAAAAAGATTAGGGTGTCAAAAGGTCTGAATTTCCCTTGCAGGCCAATTCAGACCTTTTGACACCCTAATCTTAAAAATAAATTTGCCATATTGTTTCTGGACAGTCCCTTGGGGGATTTATCTGGTCTTATTGTCGGCAGCTTGCATATCGCTATGCTGCTTATTCCCGTATAAGAATTTTATACCGATAAAACGATGTTTGGCGCCAATATCGTTAAACCTGTGGGTTATTCTCCGATAAATAAAGAGAGAGATTAGTTGAAGGAGGATGACATTATGAGAATTACTACGCAGATGTTAAATGCGTCCATGAGAAAGGCAGGGCTGCCTATCAATAATGTATCGCTGTTAAATTGTATCAATAACGGCAGCAGCAGCCCCAACAGCCTGTTAAACGCGCTTAACAAAAAGGGTATCCGTACAGAGAATAAAGGTTATGAGAAATTAAAGGGATATGCGGAGGGGTTAAAGCAGTCCGCAGAGGAGATGGCTTCTGACAAGCTGTTTGAGGAGGCGCGAACAAGCGGTGATTTACAGACGATATATAAGAAAGCGCAGGAACTGATAAAAAATTATAACAGTACTTTTAATTCCTTAAAAGATACATCTTCCCCATTGAACCAGGGTTACCGCCAGATGATGAAAGAGGCTTACTATGATGGGAAGGATGCGTTGGAGGAAATTGGGATTACCAGGGGCAGCGGCGGCGCCTTAAAGATAGATGAGGATAAATTCAAAGCGGCGGGCGTGGATAAGCTGGAGGAAATCTTGGGCAAAGACGGTTCCTTTTCCGATAAACTTTCTTTCCTGGCAGGCCGTGTTGCCGACAATGCAAAAGCCAATATCAGCAGCGCCTCCAGCCAGTATAATGCGCTGGGCAACAATTACTTTGCCTTGGCCAGCAAGTATGATTTCTGGGGATAGGAGAAGCTTATGGGAATTTATGCAGGCAGGACGGAGACGCCGAAGTTTCACAAGCATATCATGACTTATGAGGAGATGGCGGCTCGCGCAAAGGAACAAGGAAATGTACAAGAAGGCGGGCCAAAGGTGCAGCAGTTTGCCACAGATAAGGTCACATTTTCCCAGGAGGGCATGAAATCTGCTAAGGAGATGCGGGAATACCTGAACCAAAATGGGCTGAACTCTGCCAGGGATATTGAGGCCGATTTTGCAGAGCTGGCTAAGCAGCTTCGCACCAAATCCATGGATTATACGAATAATTTCCTGAGTGAGATGCAGGAGGTCGTCAATGAGGAGCGTAAAACCTGGGGGCGCGAAGCAGCGGGGCATTCTTTTGACAATTCCCTGGCGTTGATGTCAAAGGCATATCAGGTAGTGCATGACCGCATTGTCGATGAGTTTGCGCGAAAAGACCGTGAGACAACGTATGTGATTGATAAAGATACAGGTGCGCGCAGGGAAGAGACGGTGGACGACCGGCTGGCGGAACTTGATTTTGCATATGACAGGCATACGACTTTTGTAGCTGCCTCCAAAAAGGTAATGGCGCAGATTAAGGAAGCTTTCGGTGGGGTGAAGTCGCCGGAAAAGCCGGCAGATATTGAGAAGAAGACGAAGGAAGCCTATATGGAGGCAGTTTCAGGGAAAAATTTAGAGCGGATGCGTCAGAAAGTGGATTCTTTTGAGGGTTACAGGCCGCAGCTTTCCATTGGCTCTTATTGGGAGAATATTTTACGGCAAATCTGGTAGGTTTACAGAGGGTTAGGTAATTGCGAAACAAATCCCCAATCCTGAACACAGCAAGAAAAAACTGGTTGTAGTGAATTTTCAGGGGGTGCATGCAAAAAATAGGAATTTAGGGCATAAAGAAAAATCAGATATAAGTATCTCCTGGTAAAAGCGTATGTAAGAGAAACGATTATGCAATCAAAGGCTTTAGGCTGCGGATATACTGATGCTTATGAAGCCATAAATCCCGATAGAATCGAAAGCGGCATCCCCCAGGAATGTTTTGGGATTGATAAGCGGATGCTTCCGGGTTCTGGCGTTTCGCAAACGCCTAACGATGTCTTTATGCAGAAGGGAGAGTGTTATGAGTATTAGCGGAATTGGGTCTGTTCAGACCTACATTTATAATTCGCAGACGGGAAAGCTATCATCCAAAGACGGTTCCACGGATGAGTTTGTGGACTATTTTAATGGAATTTTGTCAGGAGAATCTTCACAAAGCCTCAATGGATACGATCTTCAGAAAAAATGTGATATTGAAACTTTAGTAGATGTAAAGAATGGATTTAGAAAGCCTTGGTTTAATCCGGATATAGATGAATACGAAATCACCTGTGAAACCGTCAGTGGAGAGGAAGCTAGTTATAGCGTAAATGGAAACAAAATACTTACCATATATACAGCGTTAGATTATTTGCCAGAGGAAGTCAACGAATGGAGCGCAAAAAGTCCATTTAAAACACATCAGTCAAAAGCATACGACCCTGCAACCAATAGCATGAATATTGCGGTGGGAGATGTATTTGATTTGGGAAATGGCTATAAGTTGAGGGTGCGGGAAGACTGCGTGAAGGCAGTCGGTTATGGAACAGGAAGTGCTGTCAATGATGAAAAAATACAGCATTTGGAATATGGGCTGAGTTCTTTAATCCATTTTGCAGACCAGCAATGGTTTTCATCTACTATTAGGCAGCAGCATACACCTATGTTGTTGAGCTTTTTAAGGGAATTGGGCATAGATACAAGTAGGGAATTTACCCTCAATGGCACAAAGTGTATTGTAAAAAATGGAGAGATTCAGGAATCGGGGAATAAATGGGTAGTTCCGAGCTCTGTCCATAATAAAGCATTACAGCGTTATGAAGAATGGCTTTCCCAACCCCTGTCTGCCCATAAAGAAAGTTCTTTAAAAGCATAAGAGTTATTCGTTTTTTATCTGCTTGGACCTAATTGGAAAGCAGTTTCAGTTCTGAATGACAGAAGGACTGTAAAAATTTAAAAATTACAAAGGGGATTGCGTATGGGCATTACTGGAATCGGGTCTGTTCAGAACTATATTTATAACTCACAGACAAGATTGGTGAATTGGTTAATAGTTTCTTTGCAACGCTATTTTACCATGAATTGCTTCGCAATGACATGGTAGTCTATGCGCACTCCGGCGCGTAAAATATCTTTCGATATTTTACCATAAACCATTGAGGAGATGTTTTGCAAACGCCTATATACAGAGGATTCAGGAAAGGAGCATACATATGGCAGTTACAGGAATTGGGTCGGTACAGACTTATATTTACAATTCAAAGACAGGGCAATTGTCGACGAAGGACGGCTCTGCAGACGAATTTGTGAGTTATTTTAATGGAGATTTATCAGCGAAATCGTCGCAAGAGCTAAATGGCTACGATGTTAAGAAAAAGACCAATATTGAAAATTTAATGCAAATGGTATACCAAACTGGCTCATTTAGGGGATTGAAGTTTGATATCGACCCCGATATGGAAGAATATGAAATCACCTGCGAGCAGGTCAGCGGGGAGGAATCGAGATATACGGTCAATGGGGACAAGGTGCTCACGGAATATGTCCCGATGTACCTCTCATATGAAGACATGGCTGGCTGGGGGAAGGATACCCCTTTTAAGACGCTTCAATCGAAAGCCTACGACCCGGAAACCAACAGCATGAACATGGCAGTGGGCGATGTGTTTGATTTGGGGAATGGCTATAGGCTGAGGGTGGCAGAAGACCATGTGGAGGTTATGGGCTATGGCAGGGGGGACGCCGATACGGAACAGAGGGTTGAGAGTTTGGCAAACGGATTGAACGCGCTGATTCATTTCGCGGACCAGCAGTGGCCTTCTATTTACATCTGGCCGCAGCAAACGCCTATGCTGCTGAGCCTGCTTGGGGAGTTAGGTTTTGACCTGAGCAAAGAGTTTACCTTAAATGATACAAAATGTGTGGTAGAGGGTGGTCAGATTCGAGAGGCAGGAAATAAATGGGTGATTCCCAGCACTGTCCACGATAAGGCGCTGAAGGAGTATGAAGAATGGCTCTCCCAGCCCCTGCATTCACGGGACGAGCGCAGATAGATTTATGATTGCCGTTTCTTACGATAAAAGAAAAGCGAAACTCCCATCCCGATTGTCCAGCCGACCGGCCAGGAACACCATATGCCGAGCGCTGAGTTTGTCCAGGCGGCAAGCACGAACGACAGGACAACGCGCAAAACCAGGTCGGTAAAAGTGGCTGCCATGAATTGGCGCATGGCCCCTTCGCCGCGCAGGACGCCGTCCGCCGTCAGCTTTGCTGAAACTATGAAATAAAAAGGAGACAGAATCCATAGAAATTGCCTGCCCGTCATAAGCGCAGTGGCAGAGCTTTGCTCCATAAACAACAGTAACAAATATTTGCCAAGACAGATATAAACAATACAAAAAGGGATGCAAAGGAACCACACCAGTTTCAGCCCGGCACGGAACCCTTCGTGAATCCGTGCCAATTTATTAGCGCCCAGGTTTTGTGCGGTGAAGTTCGAGATACCGTTGCCAATTGTGGTAAATGAGGTGATTACCAGGTTGTTTAGCTTGACGGCGGCGGAATATCCGGCGGCGACGCTAACGCCAAAACTGTTGATGCATCCTTGGATCATCATGTTTCCTACAGAAATAAACGATTGCTGCAAGATGCTGGGAATGGCTATGGCAGCAATTTTTTTCAGCAGCGCCCAGGAAAAGAGCGGGATATTGCCGGAGACGGTTATGTTTGCCAGACGCTTTAAAATCAGAGCGACAGAAAAAATACAGCTAATTCCCTGGCAGAGAAAGGTTGCCCATGCTACGCCGGCAATGCCCATGGAAAATGTTTGCACAAAAAGGATGTCAACCAAAATATTGGCGGTGGAGGACACGGCAAGGAAGAGAAAGGGCGTCTTAGAATCCCCTAATGCGGAAAAAATGCCTGTCGCGATATTATAGAAAAACAAAAAGGGCAGTCCCCAAATATAAATTTTCAGGTAGAGGGAGGAATCAGCCATGATTTCTTGCTGTGTTTTCATTAGGCGCAGCAAGGTATCGCAGGACAAAAGGCCGGCGAGCATCAGCAAAAGGCACAGTGCACCGCTGGAAATTAAGGTTGTGTAGACGCAGGATTTCATGCTCTTGTAGTCCTTAGCCCCGAAGAGCTGCGCGGCAATCACGGAACAGCCGATATTGCAGCCGAAAGCAAAGGCAATAAAAATAAGCGTAATGTTGTAGCTGTTGCCCACTGCCGCCAGGGCGTTTTCCCCAATAAATTTGCCGGCAACCAGCGAGTCGGCGATGTTATAAAGCTGTTGGAACACAATGCTGCCAAACATGGGCAGGCAGAAAGAACGTAACACTTTCCCGGGATTCCCGACAGTCAAATCTTTATTCATATGTAATCAATCCTTTCGTCAAGTTCTCACTTTTCGTTTACTTCTCACTGAAAATGTATTATACTACCTGCAAAAAGATATTTAAAATATATATATAATATAATAGGGATATAAAAAATATATGGATATAAATTTTGAGTACTATAAAATCTTTTATTATGTGGCAAAATATCAAAATATAACGAAAGCAGCTCTGGCTTTGGGCAGCAGCCAGCCCAATGTGACGCGTATCTTGAAGCTGTTGGAAACGCAGTTGGGGTGCAGGCTGTTCATACGCGAAGCCCGGGGCGTCAGTTTGACAAAAGAGGGTGAGCTATTGTTTTCTCATGTGGAGATTGCGTACCGGCAGCTTTTGAACGCGCAGGAGGAATTATGCAGGCAGGATGCGCAGCTCTGCGGCACGGTTGAGGTTGGGGCGACAGAGACGGCGATATATCTTTTTTTGCTGGATGCGCTGCACGATTTTCAGGCGCAATATCCGGCAGTCAAAATTAAAATCCATAACCACACGACGCCGGAAATTGTCAAGCATCTAATCAGCGGAAAACTTGATTTTGCCGTGCTGACAATGCCTTTTGAGATGCCGAAGGCGATTTCTTGTGAGAAGGTGTTGGAATTTGAAGAAATATTGGTAGGCGGCCTGCAATATAAAAATCTCTGCCTGTCTCCTTTGAAGCTAAAGGATATCGAGGGTTATCCCTGGGTCGGCTTGGGAAGCGCGAGCGCAACCTATAAACTATATAAGGATTTTTTTATCCAACATCAGATTGATTTGGAGCCTGATATGCAGGTGGAAACTTCCGGCCTCATGCTGCCGATGATTGAAAATAATCTTGGCATCGGCTTTGTGCCGCGAAAACTGGCGGAACCTTTACTGGTGCAAAACAAACTGGTACAGATTCATCTGGATTGCGTGATTCCCAGGCGTTCCGTGCAGATTGCTGTGGATAAGGGGCGGGGGAAAAGTTTTGCAGCAGATACCTTGTATAAATATTTGCGTAGAAAATCTATGGTGAACATGGGGGAGGTGTGATACAATGATTTTAAGAAAGGAAACAGGCAGATGGGAATTTATTTGAATCCGGGAAATAAAAGTTTTCAGACGTCTATCCGCTCCCAAATTTATGTGGATAAGATAACGGATTATCTGCAACAGGAAGTACTTGAGGAACTTGAGGAGGAGTACGGGGAACTGCTCAAAAGGTGGGATATCGGGCTTGCCGCGGCATTGCGGAAAATTTATGCCAAGACAGGCAAGGAGTTCATTTTCCTGATTGATGAGTGGGATTGCGTGATGCGTGAGAAAAAGGAGGCAGAGGAAGCGCAAAGGCGCTATCTTGATTTTATGCGCAATCTGCTCAAAGACAGGGAATATGTGAGCCTTGTCTATATGACGGGCATCTTGCCGGTCAAGAAATACGGTTCGCACTCTGCACTGAATATGTTCTGGGAATATTCCATGGCCGACCCGTCCTTTTTTGAGGAATATACCGGATTTACGGAGACGGAAGTACAAGGATTATGTGGGCGGTTTGAAATGGATTTTGAGGAAACCAGCAATTGGTATGACGGTTATAAATTCCGACAATACCAGCATATTTATAATCCCCAATCCGTGGTAGAGGCAATGCATCGTCATAAATTTTCCAGCTACTGGACGTCCACGGAGACGTATGAGGCATTAAAAATATACATGGATATGGACTTTGACGGGCTTAGGCAGGAAATCGTACAGATGTTGGGCGGCGGGCGCATCGTGGTAAATACGCTTAGTTTTCAAAATGATATGAGTAATTTTAAGACGAAAGACGATGTGTTGACTTTGCTAATCCATCTGGGCTATCTGGGGTATGATTCAAAGACAAAAGAAGCCTTTATCCCTAATAAAGAAATTATGGGGGAATTTGAAAATGCCATGAGTACAGGCGGCTGGCAGGAGGTTATGAATGTGTTAAAAGCTTCTGAGAAACTGCTCAGGGATACGCTCCTGTGTGATGGAAGAAGCGTTGCTGCGGGTCTGGATTTGGGGCATACGCAGGTGGCTTCTATGTTGACCTATAACGATGAGAATTCTCTTAGCTGTGCCATTGGACTTGCTTATTATAGCGCTAGGAAAGATTACAGGCTTATCCGGGAATTGCCTATAGGAAGAGGTTTTGCAGATATCGTCTTTCGGAAAAGGAATCAGGGACATAAAGACTGTAAGAATATCGAAGTGATAAGGATATTAAGGAACCTGTTTGCCTCTTAATAGTCTCTTATCAGGAAAGGTTATAAATCTATGGAGATAACATTGCTGCGGGCGGATATAAGAGATGCCAAAGAGCTTCATGCCATGCAGGTAGAATCGTTTCAGGAGCTGTTTGAGAAATACCAGGATTACGAAACTAGCCCGGCTAACGAGGATATTAGTAAGATAGAGTCTCGCTTGAGGCAGGACAATTCGTATTATTATTTCATCTGCCTGGGACAGCAGAAAGTGGGGGCTGTCCGCGTGGTTGATTACAAGCAGGCAGGCAAAAGCAAGTGGATTTCACCGATATTTGTCTTGCCGCAATTTTGTGGCAAAGGCATTGCCCAGCAGGCAATCCACTTGTGTGAGCAGAAACATGGCAAGACCGGCTGGGAGTTAGGGACAATTTTGCAGGAAGAGAAAAACTGCCACCTTTATGAAAAAATGGGTTATAGAAGCACAGGCAGGACGCAGTCTATTAATGAGAGGCTTACCCTTGTGTTTTATAAGAAAACATGAGAAGGAACCCTGATGCAGGAAACGGAGAAAAGATATGGTTGATAAAATAACATTCATGGAGACGCTGCATTCCGTACAGGAAATTGCCAAAGCAAGCCCTGTGCCGCTGACAAAAGAAGAAATCAGAAGCTATTTCCAGGATATGGATTTATCGGAAGGACAGCAGGAAATGATTTACCAATTCCTGCTGACGCCGCGGGAAGAAGCATTAGAAAATGAAGATGATAACGAGCAGGCGCATAACCAGGAAGAAGCGAAATCTTATAAGCGCGCACGCTCTAAGCCTGATGCGAAGCTGGCAGGGCAAGCCCAGAACCCGCACTTTCAAATGTATCTGAGAGAGATTTCCACTGTTGCGTCTTTGACGAAGGAACAGCAAAAAATATTGTACTGCAAATTGCTTTCGGGAGAAGAGGCAGCTATAGAAGAAGTTTCCCATCAATGGCTGAAAAAGATTATCAAGATTGCCGGGGAATTTGTTACGTCGAGGGTGTTTTTGGAAGATTTGGTCCAGGAAGGGAATATCGCCTTGCTGTTGGCACTTAGGCAGCTCCTGGGCAAGGCCTCAGAATATGGTGCGGGCAATGCTGGCGCTTTGGACGACGCGCAGCACAAGCGTTTGGAGAAGCATCTTGAGAGTATTGTCAGGGAAGGAATGGAGCGTTACCGCCAGGAATTGGAGGGGGAAGCCGACAGCGAGAATACGATTCTTGCCAAAGTGAGTTTAATCCATGAAGCGAGGAAAGCGCTGGCGGAAGAAAATGGCACAGACCCTACGGTGCAGGAATTATGCGAATATACAAGAATTCCCCCGGAGGAGATTGTGGATATTTTGGATTTGCATGAGAAAGCAAGAAAAGAATAGCGTAGGTATTTGTGGAACTTATTAGTTACTGGAAAGGAGAATTGTTATGAATTTTGGACCGATAGAATACACAGTGGCACGGATTGATGGGGATTATGCTTATTTGCTGCAGCCTGGTCAGTCCCAGGAGGAAGAGAAATGTGTTGCAAGAGCTTTGCTCCCCCCGGAGATTGCGGAGGGAACAAAGATTCATTATGAAATGCTGCAATATACTATCGCGTAGAGATTCTTTTGTCCGCGCCATGCAGGCTGCGGGTAATGGTGAAACCTCTTACGCAGCACCGTGCGGGCTGCGGATGACAGGTTGGATTTGCCTGCCTTTGAGCGCAGCGTCGATGGTTTCCGGCAGCAGTTCCGTGAAGGCTGTCATGGAATTGGGCTTTGCCCGGTAGTCGTCCTGCCCGAAGGGAACGAAGTAAATATTTTTGGTGTTTAAGAGTATGCCGATATTTTTCAGGTTCATGCCCAGGGCGTCGTTGGTGGACAGTGAGATTACCAATGGGCGGTTGTTGCGCAGATGCGATTTCGCAGCCATCAGCACAGGGGTATCGGAAATTCCGTTTGCCAGCTTAGAGAGCGTATTGCCGGTGCAAGGGGCGATTACTAGGATATCCATCAGCCCTTTGGGACCAATCGGCTCCGCTGCCGGGATTGTGGTGATGGGCGCATGCCCGGTGAGTTTTTCTGCGCGTTCTAAGAACGATTCGCTTGTGCCAAAACGTGAGTTGAGCGAAGAGGCATTTAGCGAAAAAACCGGGAGCAGCTTGGCGCCGGTCTGTTTTAAATTGTCCAATGCCGTAAATATTTTTTCGTATGTGCAAAAGGAACCGGTAAAGCCGACCCCAATTGATTTGTCATGAAAATCATAAGCCATGTTCTGTCGTCCTTTCTATTGTTTGGCCGATAATCCTGCCAGCGGTGACAGGGGAGAAACGTCCAGGGATGCCCGGAATCCGATAATAGGGCAGCAGGCATTTCTCCGTGGTATCCGCCGGGAAACCAAATGGAGCAGAAGCAATGTCAAAAATATGGCAGGAGCTGTCCATTTGCGATAAATGCGTCATGCCAAGGACGGATGCAGGGATTGTATTAATTAAAATTTGGCACTGCGGCAGTATTTTGGAATAGTCATTTTTATGGATGGGGCAAACCCCATCTTTTTTTGCCGCATTTTCTTTCAGCGGGTCTTGCTCTATTAAATAAATGCCGCGGCATAGTGGAAGGAACATCCTGCCGATTGACATGCCGCAGCAGCCGTATCCCAAAAGAAGTATATTGGCAGATGATAAAGCGAAAGGGGTGCAGCGGATTACCTCTGCAAGGAGCCCTTCTGCGGTGAGCCTGGCATTTTCCTTTTGGAAGAATGGCAGGCTGCCGAATGTGAGGATATGGCATTTTCTGCTTTCCAATACTTGTCGCTGTTTTTTTGGCAGGTTGCTGACGGCAAATGTATGCTCTGCCTCAAGTTCCTCCCATAATCTATCTAAGGGGCAGGGCGGGCAGTCCGCTTTGGCCTGGAACAAATTATTTCCGTCTTTCGACAAAGGGGTTGGAGCCAATATGGTATCGGAGCGCCGGAGTGCGTGCGCAAGGCTGTCTGCCTGCACAATGCCAGGATGGTAAGGAAATTCCGGTGTGTGCCAGCATGTAACGCGAAAGCCTTTGGATTGCAAATATTCCGCCGCATAGCATTGCCTTAAATCCCCGCCTAATATCGTAATGGATAATGCTTCCATAAAGTTTCCTCAAAAAGAAATAGTCCCTACAATATATGAAAAAGGGAGAGAATTGTGTCTGTACCGGGGTATCAAAGCGGTGAAAGCCCACGCCCAAATTAACATATCATATGCAATTAATTGACAAATATTGGAATAATACTGTATAATAAAACTTGTTAACCATGTATAATTATGACAAGGGGGGATGGCAAATGAAATTCAAATCATGTATCAAAAAATGTATTTCGCTAATGCTGCTGTTATCAGTTCTGGTAAGGTGTGATTCGCCAAGTATCGCTAACGCTAATACTGGAACTAATGCCGTAAAAGGTAGTGAGCGGGAGGAAGTTTATGGTTATTTGAAAAGTTACTTTTCAGACTTATTGGCTACCATCAGGGCGGACAGCCAGAAGGATTATACCAGTGATGATTTTTCCAGTGTAAAAGGGTATATTGTAGCTAAGCAGTTGGTAAACAAACGACAAACTTATAACAAACTATTAGGCGGAATTGAAAAAGTCAACTTAAATGAAGTAATATTGGAAGATGTATCTTCAACTGGAGATAGGATGGAGGCAATGGCATATGTAAAATATTCTTTTACTTATCCGGAAGCTGAAGAAGAATGTGCTGTTGGGACACTTTACCGAGTTATTTTATCAAAGACCGAAGAGGGCTATTGCGTATTGGATTTAGATTGTGACGACATAGAGACAATAATGGCGAAAGAGGTAATTTTAGGGAATTCAGATTTAAGGAATGAGATTGAAGCTGATTCCAACCAAGAGAGAGCGTACAGTCTTTCTGATACAGATTCAGAATTGGATTATTCGGTAGCTGATGCTTATTTTGCAGAAGCTGAGCAAAATACAGAAAGTTTAATCCATGAGCAATGAGCCAAGCAGCCGCGCTTGCGCGGATACTTGGAGAATGCCGCGAGGCTTATCTCCTCTTTGCAGAAGGCATGTGATTATCGTATGGCTGGTTCTTGGCCAAGTAAAGATTATGACTAAAGAATAGTTAGAGTTTGTTCATCAGATTTTAACTATTCTTTGTTTTATACTTAAGGGGGATAACTGCATGAACAAGAAAATATTTGCAGCAGGATTGTGCCTGGTATTGATTGCCTGTGCTTTGGGTGGATGGTATTATTTTAACCATAACAATAATAATAGCGACAATCATGACGATAGGTCCGGTAAAGAAGTTTTATTGGGAAAGACGCCCCATTGCTATCAATGTACATTTGGGGAAGATTTTGTGCTTTACAAAGATTACGTATTAAAAAATGATGAGGAAGTTTTTTGTGGGCTGTATCGATACAATCTAAATGATAATAAGGATTCCGGCGCGAGAAGCAAACTGCTGTCGGATTCGTATTATATCTGTGCGAATGTCTATCGAAATAAAGTTATCTTTATCAGTGAAGGCTTTATCGGTGAAGGATGTAAAATTCAACAAGTGGACATGGAAAATAACAATAGTGAAATCCTATACGATAATAATGGCAAAGTTATCACGGATGCGTTAATTGTTGATGATTATTTATATTTTATTGCAGAAAATGGTGAGGGCGTTTGTAATTTGCTGGCGATAAATTTAACAAATAATACTCAAAAGCAACTTATAGAAAATATCAGTCCGCATTATTTGTATCATTTTGGGGAAGGAGTAGCTGTTAAAACAAGAGATAATGAAATTTTAGTAAAATGCGGTTTTGAAGACGGCGTAATTGAAAAGTATTCCCTTCCTGAAGATGAAATACTGGGATTTTTTGATGATGGTAGTATACTATTGGTTGCCAATCTTGATACGATGTATCAAGTAAAGGATTTTAATGCAGGCAAAAAAACAGTATTAATGGAGAAAGAAAATATTCACCGGATCATCATGCATACAGATGAGATGTTAGTATGTACGCTGGATGATTACGGCTTGATGGAGGTTTATATATACGATTTTGCCGGCAAAAATGCTGCAAAAATTGCAAATGCAAATGCTGAACCGCGTGATTTTAATAAAGAATATATCATTTGTGGTAATGATGGAATAGGGATGCCGGAACTTATAAACCGAAATACAGGAGAGTTTGAGAATATTGTGACAAATGATACGAAAGGAAAAACGGGCGAAGGAAAAAAAGAAGTTTCAAGGGGAACTATGAAGGAAGGAGACTATAAAAACGCTATTTCTGATGATGAATTAAACGATTTGCTTCAAGTAATAACCGAATATTATCAAAGTAAATTGTCGTGGGAGGTTGTGGATTACCGTATAGCGGATAATGGCCATTCCCTCTACCAACAACACAAAGACTATGAATTGGGAAATATTATTGTTTTTGAAGTTCACACAACGAGTAATCCCAGTGGTTTATATAGGGCCATTGTGCTTGCAAGGAAAAAGAATGATGCAAAATGGGAAGTGATAAATGAGGGAATATAGTTTATAATCATGATATAAAATACGGATTCTGGTTATAGCTTTGCCGTTGACGATAATTTTAGACAAATTTTAGATTTTTTAGAAAATTTCCATAGGATTTTTGCGGCAAGGTTGATATAATACAAATAGAGTCGGCGGCAAGATTATTTTCTGGTTAATCAACGGCTGTCCGGCTCATTATTTATGGCAAAGGACACATTATTTTGGCAGGGGTTCGGGAAATGTTATGAAGTTAAGGACAAGGCTGATTATTTCATTTTTTATTATCATATTAGTGCCCGTGCTGCTGGCAGGGGCTACCATGTGGGGGTTCGGGAAATATCAAATGCGCGCCATGCGGCAGATTTATGATACGGATGGCAATGCGTATGATTATTTTGTGAATTCTTTCGAGGCGCTCAGCCGTTTTACCAGGCCTACTTATGAAAAATTACAGAAAGTCGCGCAAGATACGCCGGATAAGCTGAAGGAGCGGGAATATCTGGACGCGATTAACCAGGAGCTGGAGTCAAGGTATTCCTATCTGGTTGTAAGGAATGGGGAAGAATTAATTTACGACGGAGATGATGCTTCCAGCCTTAGGCTCAAAGAGAACCTGCCGGAATATGACAGCGACGTTTTGCAGAGCGCTGGCTCTGGGTTTTATATGGAGGGTGAGGAACAGGCACTGATTAAGCAGATTGACGTCACTTTTGGGGACGGCGGCAAGGGCAGCGTATTTATCATCACTTCTTTGGAGCAGTTGCTTCCAGACATAAAAGGAATCCTGATTGACCTGATGATTTCCGTTATCTTGATTTTGTTATTTACAGCGGGGATGCTGACGGTATGGATTTACCAGGGGATTATTAACCCCATCCATAAGCTTCAAGTGGCGACGGAAAATATCAAGGCTGGGAACCTGGATTTTACCGTGGAGGCAGACGGGAAGGACGAGGTTGGCGAGCTGTGCCGTAATTTTGAGGAGATGCGCGTACGGCTAAAGGAATCTGAGGAAGAGAAGCTGGCGGGTGAGAAAGAAAACCGTGTGCTTATCAGCAATATTTCCCATGATTTGAAGACGCCGATTACCGCCATTAAAGGCTATGTGGAAGGCATTATAGATGGAGTGGCGGATACGCCGGAGAAACAGGACAAGTATATACGCACCATTTATAATAAGGCGAATGAGATGGATACGTTAATCAATGAGCTGACCTTATATTCTAAGATTGACACCAACCGCATTCCCTATAATTTCAGCCGTATCAATGTCGCAGATTATTTTGAGGATTGCGTGGAAGAGGTTGGCTTAGACCTGGAGGCTAAGAATATCAGGCTCAACTATATTGATTATGCAGATAAGGATGTGTTGATTATTGCAGACCCGGAACAGCTTCGGCGAGTGATTAACAACCTTATCAGCAATTCGATTAAATATCTTGATAAGGAGCAGGGGTTTATCAATATCCGTATCCGCGATGTGGGGGATTTTATTCAAATTGAATTTGAAGATAACGGAAAGGGCATCCCGGCCAAAGATTTGCCCTATATATTTGACCGTTTTTACCGTGCAGACGCGTCCAGGAATTCTTCTACCGGGGTGAGCGGCATCGTCTTGTCTATCGTGAAGAAGATTATCGAAGACCATGGGGGGAAGATATGGGCCAATAGCAAAGAGGGAACGGGGACAATTATGTATTTTGTGATTCGCAAATATCAGGAGGTAATAAATTGAGCAAAGTATTGATTATTGAGGACGAAGTGGCAATTGCTGATTTGGAGAAAGATTACCTGGAACTGAGCGGCTTTGATGTGGATATTGAGAATGACGGCGACCAGGGGCTTGAGCGGGCGCTAAATGAAGAGTTTGACATGTTTATCTTGGATTTAATGCTGCCTGGCGTAGATGGTTTTGAAATTTGTAAGAGGATTCGGGAGAACAAGAACACGCCTATTTTGATGGTGTCGGCGAAGAAAGACGATATAGATAAAATCCGCGGGCTTGGGCTTGGGGCGGATGATTACATTACCAAGCCGTTTTCTCCGAGCGAGCTTGTGGCGAGGGTAAAGGCGCACCTTTCCAGGTATGAGCGGCTTATCAACAGCAATATCCAGGAAAATGACATTATCGAAATCCGCGGGCTCAAGATTGATAAGACAGCAAGGCGGGTGTGGGTCAATGAGGAGGAGAAACAGTTTACGACCAAGGAGTTTGACCTCCTGTCCTTCCTTGCGCAGAATCCGAACCGCGTGTTCAGCAAGGAAGAATTGTTTAGCAAAATCTGGGATTTAGAATCTGTGGGAGATATTGCGACAGTGACCGTCCACATTAAGAAAATCAGGGAAAAGATTGAGATAAACACGGCAAAGCCACAGTATATTGAGACAATATGGGGAGTTGGCTACCGCTTTAAAGTATAAAAGGATAATCTGATGTATAAAAATTTAGAAATCTTATATGAAGACAGCACAGTTGTGGTTTGCCGGAAAATGCCGGGTATCCCGGTCTATACGCCTAAATTTGGGCAGCAGGACATGGTAAGCCTTTTGCGCAATTATTTTGCAAATAAGGGTGAGGGAAATACGCAGGTTTTCGTTGTGCACCGCCTTGACCAGCCGGTGGAGGGGGTTATGGTATTTGCCCGCAATAAACAGGCGGCGGCAGACTTGAGCCGCCAGTCCAGGGAAAGGAGCATGGATAAATGCTACCTGGCTGTGGTGGAAGGGATATTTCCGGAGGCGTCCGGTATATTGGAGGATTATCTTTTACAAGATAAAACGACAAATATCTCCGCCGTGGTGGCGCAGGGTACGCCAGGCGCCAAATATGCGAAGCTTAGATATCAGGTGGAAAAGGTCATTTGCCAGCAAGGCTCAGATAAGCTGTATGAGACGGACAGCATGGCAGGCCAGGCGGATGAGCCTGTCAAAGAAGGTGGGGGGACATCTGCTTCACCAGGCTCGGGCGGCGATAGGAGCCTGGTGCGGGTTTGGCTGCAAACAGGGCGCCATCATCAGATACGGGTGCAGATGGCACATGCGGGGCATCCATTAGCAGGGGACAGGAAATACAATCCTGGCTCTGTGCAAGGCTTTGTCCCGGTGGGGCTGTGTGCTGTGCAAATAGCTTTTGCCCACCCGGTCACAGGTAAAAGGATGGAGTTTTCTGCAGAGCCGCAGGGGATGTTGTTTCAGGCGCTAAAGGAAACGAAACAGGGAATATAAAGCATTAAATGTGCGCATACTGATTCCATGCGGAATGAAATGAAAGAAAGTATGCGGAAAATAGGTAAAGTTTTGGGGATTACACTGGCGGTCTATGTCTGCCTCCGTTGGCTGCTGCCGCTGGTAATCCCCTTTTTTATAGCATTTTTGCTGGCAAAGCTGTTAAATCCACTGGTAGAAAAGCTGGAAGAAAAATTAAGATGGAAAAGGGGCGTCTGGTCGACCTTATTGGTGGGGATTCTGTTTCTGGTTCTCGGATTTTTGTTGTTCTTGTTTCTGGGAACGTTATTAATGCAGATTAGGACAGTCGTGGATAACCTGGATGGTTATAAGCAGCAGGCAGGGAACCTTTTCCGTGAATGTTGCTGCCAGGTGGAAGTTTTTACTGGCATAAGAGCAGAAACTATTGAGTATAATGTGCAAAAGCAGATTCCGGGGCTTATGCAGCATATGAAAACGAATGTAGTCCCGATGTTGATGAACGGCACAATTTCTTATGCCAAAAGTATGTTTGTATGGGTAGGGATTTGTTTTGTGATAATCATCAGCACGGTTCTAATCCTGAAAGATTATCGGAAAATACGAGTGTCCTTAGAACATCATCCTATTGGGCAAATGGGGCTTAGGGTATGCCGGAGGACCTATGAGGCGGGAGGCGCTTATATTAAGGCGCAGTTGATTATTATGCTGATAATTACCGCGGTCTGTGTGGCAGGGCTGTATCTGTCAGGGAATGAATATGCGTTGCTGACGGGATGCGGCATTGGGCTTTGCGATGCGATGCCATTTTTGGGGACAGGGACAATATTTGTGCCCTGGGCCCTTATCGAAATGCTGCAGGGAAAATATATGCTGGCGGCGATTTATACCGTAATTTATACGATATGCAGCCTGCTGCGAGAGATCCTGGAACCCAAGCTTATTGGCAATAAATTAGGCATGCATCCTTTGTCTGTCATTGTCAGCATATATGTGGGGCTTGGCATATATGGCTTGTGGGGTTTTGCCTTGGGGCCGCTTTCTTATATCCTGATTCGGGAAATTTACTTGACAATCTGAAAGAATTGGCATAGAATAACCGTTATAGCCAAGCTGTTGATAAATATGGATCAGGCGATGAAGAGGAACAGTATGGATAGGAAGATGCACAGAGAGGAGACCGCAGGTGAGAGGTTTCCCATACCAATATTCAGAACCCGCCTTGGAGCCGCGCATGAGGATGCGCCGTCTAGCCGCGTTAAGGCAATGGAGGAGAATGACGAATGTGCATTAATCAGGGTGGTACCGCCGGTATTCCGGTCCCTATGGGGATTTGGATGCCGGTGTTTTTTTATGTTGATTAGGAAAGGTCATGTCACGTTAAAGCGTGAAAGTATCTTCCTGATAGCATAAAAAATAATATGCGCATTCGCACAAATTTGGAAATGAAGGAGATAAAGTTATGGCGAAAGACAAGAAGTTAGTAGAAGCCATCACATCTATGGAAGATGATTTCGCACAATGGTATACAGATGTGGTGAAGAAAGCGGAATTGATTGATTATTCCAGCGTGAAAGGCTGCATGGTGATTAAGCCGGCAGGATATGCGATTTGGGAGAACATCCAAAATGAGTTGGACAGAAGGTTTAAGGAGACAGGCGTAGAAAATGTTTATATGCCCATGTTCATTCCTGAGAGTTTGCTGCAGAAGGAGAAGGACCATGTGGAGGGCTTTGCGCCAGAGGTTGCCTGGGTAACGCATGGAGGATTGAGCCCCTTGCAGGAGAGGATGTGCGTCAGGCCGACTTCTGAGACCTTATTCTGTGATTTCTATGCAAATGATATCCAGTCCTACCGGGATTTGCCCAAATGCTATAACCAGTGGTGTTCAGTTGTGCGCTGGGAGAAAGAAACCAGGCCATTTTTGCGTTCCAGGGAATTCTTGTGGCAGGAAGGGCATACGGCCCATGCCACTGCAAAGGAGGCCGAGGAGCGTACCATCCAAATGCTGAACCTATATGCCGATTTCTGCGAAGAAGTCCTGGCGATGCCTGTGGTTCGCGGCAGGAAGACAGAAAAGGAGAAATTTGCTGGGGCGGAGGCGACGTATACCATTGAGGCGCTCATGCATGACGGCAAGGCCTTGCAGTCCGGTACTAGCCATAATTTTGGCGATGGTTTTGCCAAGGCGTTTGATATACAATATACGGATCGTGACAATAAGCTTCAGTATGTGCATCAGACTTCCTGGGGCATGACAACCCGCCTGATTGGGGCAATTATCATGGTCCATGGGGATGACTCGGGGCTTGTGCTGCCTCCGAGGATTGCGCCTGTGCAGGTGATGGTAATTCCTATCCAGCAGCATAAGGAAGGCGTACTTGAAAAAGCGGCAGAATTAAAAGGAGTCTTAGGCAAGGCGGGTATCCGCGTGAAAATGGATGATAGTGAGAAGAGCCCAGGCTGGAAGTTCTCAGAACAGGAAATGCGGGGGATTCCTGTCCGCATAGAGTTAGGGCCTAAAGATATCGAGGCAGGGAAGTGTGTGTTGGTACGCCGTGACACCCGCGAGAAAATAGAGTGTGCATTGGGGGATGCGGCAGAGACGGCTGGGAAACTGTTGCAAGAAATTCAAGCTGACATGTATGGGCGCGCCAAAAAGCATCTGGAATCCCATATATCAGATGTGAAAACGTATGCAGCATTTAAAGATGCTGTTGAAAATAAGCCTGGTTTTATCCGTGCAATGTGGTGTGGGGATGAGGAATGTGAGAATAAGATAAAGGAAGATACTACGGCAACCTCGCGCTGTATGCCGCTCAAAGAGGAAGCGGCGGTATCGGATGTATGTGTCTGCTGTGGCAGGCCAGCCCATAAACTTGTATACTGGGGAAAGGCATATTAAAACAACAAAAGTAAAAACGAAAAAAGTTATACATTTTACTAGTACAACGAAAATTAAGTCTTTGATATATTTACGCAGGATAATTGATTCAGATACAAGGAAGAAAATCGACGGTGTAGCGGTGGCGTTTATCACAAGGAGGGACCCGCTTGCGGGAGGATGCCTTATGATGTACAGCTAGATTTTCTGACGCAGTAGCTGGACAATTAGACAAGTGAAGATGTCAATTACTTAATATTTGTTGTACTAGGCAAACCCGACAAGCCTGCAAAAGGCTGCATCGATATCTGATTATCTGATGCAGCCTTCTAAAATATACTGTCCATTGGACTTTTCCCTCATTCTTTCTGAAATCTTCCATTTTCTTTCCGAAATTTTAATACCGCTGAATTCTTTGTATGTATCCATATCTGAACGTTTCCGGCTGGAAGTGCATACTTTAACTTTTCATTCTATTTCAGGGACTCGTTATGAAAACTTTGATTCCTTTTGATATCTCTTTTTTTGTAGCTGAATCCTCTTCTGAAATTATTACGTCTGCAAATTTCATTGCTCTGCTTCTGCTTTGGGTACTTTATGCTTATGAGTCGTCCCACCGATTTCTCCATTCCGAAAATACAAGGTCGGATGCTTCTGCGTTAGTAATATCCTACTATATGTTCCATCAAGGATGTGACGGTTATCGCTTGGGATGAACCATTCCTTGTCCTCCATGGAATATTCTAGTGTTAATATTTCCATCCGGGAGAAGAACCTTATTGTAATTTCCCATTCCAGAAATCTGAGTTCCTATCAACAGCAGTCAAATAATCCATTGCTAAAACCTAAGTTATGTCGTCTGCTTTTGTAAAACGTCTTCCAAAGATTCATTGGAAACTTTCTGTGCCTCTGCAATATGTTCAGAGGTGAATCAACTTAATATCCCTTTGGACTATACCTCTCTTTCTTAAATTATGGGGTAGTTCGTTATGTTTTGATTGGACTGTACCTCCTGTTCTGTAGTCTTGTTTGTTTTGATGTGTTTATTATATCTAACAAAAATGGAAAAGTCAACACGTTTTTTGTAAAAAGTGTATTAAACATACTTATAATTGAAATAAGATAAATAAGCGTAAGAATATTCAGACAATTAAGAGGCTCGCCAAAAGCTTGCAGGGGATCATGCAAATTATGTTCTTAGTGAGGCATCCTGCTTTTATAAAATTCACTGGATAAACGTAAAATGCAGTGCGGCATAATAGTAATACTTTATAGAAAATTCATAAATCGTTCAAGGATTGTGTATTGTTTAGCCACAGGGAAAGTGTTACAATATAAGAAGTTGTCCGTGTAAACGGTATTAAGAACGGGCAGGTTTCTGCCAGTAGAATATAGGAGCATTGTAATATGAGTATTGTAAGCAAAATGTTTGGTACGCACAGTGATCGGGAGTTAAAAAGAGTTTATCCCATTGTGGATAAGATTGAGTCATACCGCCCGGCTATGATGGAGCTGACAGATGAGCAGTTGAGGGATAGGACGAAGGAGTTTAAGAAACGGTTGGAAGACGGCGAGACGCTTGACCAGATTCTTCCAGAGGCATATGCAACTGTAAGAGAGGCTGCAAGGCGCTCGATCGGTATGGAGCATTACCGGGTACAGTTAATCGGCGGCATAATTTTGCATCAGGGGCGTATTGCGGAAATGAAGACAGGCGAAGGAAAGACGTTGGTGTCTACTTTACCGGCCTATTTAAACGCTTTAGAGGGCAAGGGCGTGCATATTGTCACGGTCAATGACTACCTGGCAAACCGAGATGCAGAGTGGATGGGGAAAGTCCATGAGTTTTTAGGGTTGACGGTTGGCGTGGTGTTGAATTCTATGGACAATGATGAGAGGCGCGTTGCCTATAATTGTGATATCACGTATGTGACGAATAATGAGCTGGGCTTTGATTATCTGCGTGATAATATGGTAATTTATAAGGAACAGCTTGTGCAGCGTGATTTGCATTATGCCATCATTGATGAGGTGGACTCTGTGCTGATTGACGAAGCGCGCACCCCGTTGATTATTTCCGGGCAGAGCGGTAAGTCGACAAGCCTTTATGAAGCCAGCGACATTCTGGCAAGGCAGTTAGTCCGTGGCGAGGACATGCCTGAGTTTAGCAAGATGGACGCCATTATGGGCGTGGAACATGAGGAGACGGGAGACTTTATCGTTAATGAGAAGGATAAGGTGGTCAGCCTGACAGAAGAGGGCGTCAGGAAAGTGGAGAAGTTTTTCCACATTGAGAACCTTGCCGATGCCGACAACCTGGAAATCCAGCATAATGTAATCCTGGCCCTCAGGGCGCATAACTTGATGTTCCGCGACCAGGACTATGTGGTGCAGGACGAGAAAGTTGTGATTGTAGATGAATTTACCGGGCGTATCATGCCGGGGCGCCGTTATTCCGATGGCCTGCACCAGGCGATTGAGGCTAAGGAACATGTAAAGGTTAAGCGGGAGAGCAAGACGCTGGCAACGATTACGTTCCAGAATTTCTTTAATAAATATACGAAAAAGTCCGGCATGACCGGTACGGCCCTCACGGAGGAGAAGGAGTTCCGTGATATTTACGGCATGGACGTAATTGAGATTCCAACCAATAAGCCTGTGCAGAGGATTGATTTGCAGGATGCTGTTTATAAGACGAAGAAAGAGAAATTCCACGCTGTGGTTGAGGAGATTAAGGAAGCCCATGCCAAGGGGCAGCCGGTATTGGTAGGAACGATTACCATTGAGACTTCTGAGCTTTTGAGCGGCATGCTGAAACGAGAGGGAATCCAGCATAAAGTATTGAATGCGAAATTCCATGAAATAGAAGCGGAGATCGTGGCTGAGGCAGGGCAGCATGGAGCGGTAACCATTGCGACGAACATGGCAGGCCGTGGTACGGATATCAAGCTGGATGATGATGCTAAAGCAGCGGGAGGACTAAAGATTATTGGCACTGAGCGCCATGAATCCAGGCGTATAGATAATCAGTTGCGTGGACGTTCCGGGCGTCAGGGAGACCCTGGGGAATCCAAGTTCTTTATTTCTTTGGAAGATGATTTGATGCGCCTGTTCGGCTCTGAAAAATTGATGAACATGTTTAATGCTTTGGGAGTGCCGGAGAATGAGCAGATCCAGCATAAGATGCTTACGAATGCGATTGAGAAGGCGCAGATGAAGATTGAGAGCAATAACTTTGGAATTCGTAAGAACCTGTTAGAATATGACCAGGTTATGAATGAGCAAAGGGAGATTATTTATGCAGAGCGCCGACGCGTGCTGGATGGCGAGAGTATGCGCGACGTGATCTATAAGATGATTACGGATCGCGTGGAGAATACGGTAGATACTTGTATTTCAGCGGACCAAGATAGTGAAGAATGGGATTTGAATGAATTGAACCAGCTTTTAATACCGATTATTCCATTGAAGGAAGTGACGCCTGAAGATGTGCAGGGCATCCGTGCAAATGAGCTTAAGCATCGCCTCAAAGAGCAGGCAGTTAAGGCCTATGAGATGAAGGAAGCAGAGTTCCCTGAGCCTGAAGCTGTGCGGGAACTGGAGCGTGTAATTTTGCTGAAAGTCATTGACCGCAAGTGGATGGCGCATATTGACGACATGGATCAGTTGCGTCAGGGAATCGGTTTGCAGGCATTTGGGCAGAGAGATCCGCTGGTTGAGTATAAAATGAGCGGTTACGATATGTTTGACGGCATGATAGCCAATATCCAGGAGGATACGGTAAGGCTTTTGTTCCATGTGCGGATTGAGCAGAAAGTGGAGCGTGAGCAGGTGGCGAAAGTTACAGGGACGAACCGTGACGACTCAGGGCCTAAAGGGCCTAAGAAAAGGGAGAATGCGAAAGTATATCCGAATGATCCTTGCCCATGCGGCAGCGGTAAGAAGTATAAACAGTGCTGCGGCAGGAAATAAGCTGGACGACAATTATCTTGCTCGTTTACGATAAATAAACAAAATACTGCCAGCCACAAGGATGTGGCTGGCAGTACTATTATAGCCCTTTTACAGTTCTCTATGATAAAGTCTCTTTTTCAGGAAGTACGAAATGTCCAATCAGCTCATCCAGGACAGATGCTTGTGCGGATAATTCTTCACTTGTTGCCGCAGACTCTTCGGCTGTAGCTGCATTGCTCTGTATTACTTCCGAAATAACATTGATGCCTGATTCCACACGGCGCATTGCCTCTGTCTGGTCTTCCATCATAATCTTTAAGTTCTTGGAGAAATCAGCAGTCTCTTTGATGCCTTCTATTACAGTCTGGATAGCGTCTGAGGCATGTTCCGCAGCACGGTTTCCTTCATTTACTTCGTTAATCGATTTTTCAATCAGCTCCCTGGTATCTACGGCAGCCTGCGCGCTTTGGTTGGCCAGTTCCCTGATTTCATCAGCGACAACTGCAAACCCACGTCCCGATTCGCCAGCCCGTGCAGCCTCTATGGAGGCATTCAGTGACAATAGGTTTGTCTGGGAGGCAATGGACTCGATTTCAGAAATAATATTCCCGATTCCAGTTGTGGCAGTGTTGATACGTTCCATGGCGGTCATCATACTGTTCATTTCTTGACGTGTATTGTCAGCTTTGCTTGCATAAAGCTGTGCTTTCTCGTAGGACTCATCTGCATTCTTAGCGCCATTCTCCATGTTGGAAGTAACATCCGAGATTGTCTCATGAAGCTCCTGTACAGAGATGCTCTGGTCGGTAGCGCCTTCTGCAAGGGCCTGTGACGCTTGCGCCAAGGAGTCGGAACCAGCAGATACCTGGGTGGAAACATCCCCGATGGACAACAATGTCTCAGACATCTGTTGTTTCAACGAGCGCATCGACTGGTATAATTTTTGGAAGTCTCCGGTGTAGCGGTTCTCAGCGCTGGACTTGACTGCATAATTACCACCTGCCATCTCATGTAGTACGGCTTCAATGTCAAAAATAATCTCATCTAATTTCTCAGCCATTTCCCGGGCATCGTTTTCAATAGCTTCAATTTCGTCACCAGTTTTTATCAAGGGGAAAGGAGAGGTTAACTCGCCATTGGCAAAAGTTTTGAAACGTTCACCCAAGCTGCCAAGAGGATCGGATATTCTCTTGGAAAACTTTTTGCCTAATTTTGTGGATAATACCATTGTCAGGGCAATGACGGCTATAATTACTACAATGAGAATCCATAATGTCACAGTAAGCATAGCAGATAATGAATTGCCCTCCTTGACTTTTACATCTAAAAGAGCCGCCATCTGATCATAAATGCTTTGGTAAACAGGAGCCAGCTCCGCCAACGCTATATCCTGCGCCTGTTTGCAGAGTTCCCTGTCTGTGGTCGCCCCAATTTCCATAATCTTGGCATCCAGTTCCCAGTAAGAGTCCAGTTCGGATTTAATCTCTTCGTAAGTAGCCCTGCCGCTCTTAGAAACGATAGTATCTTCTATCTTAGCAAAGGATTCCTCAAAATCGACCTTAAGCTGGTCATGCTGGGCTACAACGGTTTCAATCGCTTCTGGATCGTCATAACCGATTGTCGCGCGCAGTGACGAGCGGAGGTCAGCAAATTCAAACATCGCCGTACCGATATCGCCTTGTGCAAAGCCGAAGTTTTTCAAGGCATAGGAGTACCTGTTTGTTATGACAATTAAGGAGATCAGTGCAAAAACCACCACTGCTGCCATAATAGCCGCGATTTGGAAAAATGACTTGGTAAGCCGTTTTTCAATGTTCTCTTCATAATTCATTTGTAAATTGCCCCCTTTGAGATTGATGGATGAGCCATTTCTAACACAGAAAAACCCGATGGTCCGCCGCTGGTTTTTCTGTGGAGATTTTTGGAAATGGTGATGTCTTATTTAATTATATTACATTTTAACAAAAAAGCAAGATGCAATTTATTTTTAAATACTAATTTAATGTACAAGTTAATATTTTTAATGTACAAGTATTTTCGGCATATTGCATACAAAAAGCCTGATAAAACGATGCATAATATATATTTTTTGTGCAAGGAGCGAAGAGGGGCAAAGGGAAACTATATCTTAGGGACAATGGCTTGGTAATGCTTTGGGGACGGGGTGAAAAGCCATTGTCATAACCATCATGGGTTCTTCATACATTATAAAAAAAGCAATGTATGAGGGAATTTCGTTGAAAGGATACATAGAAGAGCGGGCAGTTAATATTGCTAATTATATAATTGAGGAGAACGCCACAGTGCGCCAGACAGCTAAAAGGTTTGGAATTAGTAAAAGTACGGTACATATGGTAGTAACAAAATAGAACGGTTGATATGGAGAATTAAATAGATATTAGGAGCCATCTCTTAGAATATAAAAAGTATTCAGAGATGGCTTCTTACATGGTACAAAATGCAATCAGCGTGGAATTTGAACGGCACAGACATATTGTAGAAGGTGGAAAAAATATCTTTCCGCCAGAGATTATGAACAGTATATAGCTATTGCGGAAACAAAAGCAGAGGAAAAAACAGTAAGAAATTCTCTGCAGTTATTTTGTCAATGCATGTATAAGATTACGGGTAAGAAGACGGTTATGCTGATTGATGAGTACGACGTGCCGCTGGAAAATGTATATTTCAGGGGATTTTATGATAGGATGGTCAGCCTTATCCGGTCATTAACAATGAAAGAGTGGTATGATGGATATTTGTTTGGGGATACTTAATCATATTCATAATATTTTTTGACAAATAGGCATTGATTCGTGTCTGGACATTTTCCTGTAAATTGCGATAAAAGAACTGATAGTCATACAGATGATAAACACCATCCTCAAATATATCAAGTCCGGCAGGATATTCCTCAGGCGTTACATCTGTTACCTTTAATGTGCCTCGGACATCATCAATGTATGCACCTGTAAGATTGTTGATTTCGTTTATAATATTTCCATCATAATCTGTAAAGCAGGCGCCGAGATTAAGGCTTTTGTCTGCAACCGACCCGTCTGTCTTCCAGTTAAGAGGATTGATTGCAAGGGTTTTTGTTCCTTTCGGAACAGTAAGCGAATTGTCAATAGATTCTGCTTCACTGTTGAAGGATATAATCACTCCTGTATCGCTTTCGCCTTCGGCAAATTTCAACTGAGGATACTCACGGGTTTCTTCTTCTGTAATACGCCAACCGATTGCGTAGCAGGCTATTAGCTGATCTTGTATGTTCTCGTCCTTGAAGCACTCCTTCATAAGCCTGATACACATATCTGCACCCTGCGAAAATCCTGCGAGGATAATCGGTCTGCCGTCGTTACAGGTTTCATAATAATACTCAAAAGCATTCTTAACATCATCAAATGCAAGTTCAAGATATTGCTCACGGTCATTGGTTTCCATTGCGTAAACATTCAACCCGACCTGCCGGTAATACGGTGCAAAGAAACGGCTGTCACGGTCATAAATTTCTTTTTCCATATTAGTTGCACCGAGGAAGTCTGCTTTTGTATCCTCATCTGTAAGCTTCATGTTGTATGAGCTATCTGAGCCAAAATATACAGTCGGGCATACAAAAAAGACGTCGGCTGCCTTGTCTGTTGTATCCTTTTCAAAATAGGACCAGTTTGAGTTATCGGAATAGTCTGTTGCATTTGTTTGATTTGCGCAGCCTGAAATAGTGATTGAAACTATCAATATAAAAGCCAGGGGAACTATCAATATTCTTTTCATTTTTACGGACATACAGTTTCTTTCCTTTCTTCTTCGTTAGATGAATGACATTGGATTCACAAGTTTCCTCATATTTTTAGCATGACATCTACATAAAATTCAGTATTGCTGTTGGAAGCCTGTGCCGAGCCGCCGTATTTTTCCGCTACTGCGGCAATGGCAGTAAGCCCGATCCCATTCCCACTGTGTTTTGTAGAATGGTAGCCGTCCTTTCCTTTCCGTACCTTGCCGTCAAAGCTGTTGGTGGAAACGATATACAGTTTGTTGCCGTGGCGGGTCTCCGTGGTCAGGCTGAAATAGCGCCCGCCCTCCGGTATGGTAAGGCATCCGTCAATGGCGTTTTCCATCAGGTTCCCCAACAGGGAGGACATATCAAGTTCGGTAGCAGACAGAGGCTGCGGCAGCTCGATGTGCCAGTCCATGTTTATTCCCGAAGAAGCAGCCATTTCATGATAATAGCCGAATAGTGCATTCAATGCGGCATTGGCGCAGTAGTATGCGGGTGTGTTCTTTGCAAAACTACTCTCGAATTCTGCAAGGTGTGCCTGGACGCTGCCGATGTCTCCTTCTTTTGCAAGGGAGGAAAGCAGGTGTACGGAATGTCGGAAGTCGTGGCGCAGCCTGGCGGTTTGGCGCATATGTTCCTGCAATGCCCGGTATTGGCGGGACTGCATTTCAAGGAGATGGGCATGTTCCTTCAGCTTGGCGTGTTCCAGTATAACGGTTGTACCCAGGTAAAAAAGCACATAGATTGCTGTAAGGATTGCAAGCATGCATCCCTCCAGAAACAGGAAAAGGAAAAACATACGCCCTGTATGGAGCGTCCTGTAGGACTTGGGGACAGCCACTATATTGAAAATCAAAAAGACAGAGGACAATAGGATGGTGGAGTGCCATATCTTTGGAGTGTCCAGACAGTCAACTATTCTAAAAAAAAGTCCGCAGGCAGGCCATGCGAAAGCGGCTGCAACCAGGCAGGAAAGCATAAGCTGGAAAAAAGCAGCTTCATTGGAGAAGTTCGCCGCGCCCGAAGCCGGGTGCAGGAAGGCATCAAAAGCATAGGCGAACTGTGCAGGAAAGGTCTGGACAGCACAGACACCCACATAGACGGCAAGGCATTTGGACAGGCCTGCCGTCACGGTGTAGCGGTATGGGAAAAAGAACAGGATCAGGGACGGCAGGAGGATGATATTTACGTCAATCCCCAGCAGGGCGATTAAGGCAGAGCAAATAAAAGCGTATGGAAGCAGGACGGCTGCGCATAGTGCGGCAGTCTTAAGCAGTGTGTACTTCATCTGGTTCTTCATTGTATAATAGCAGGATGCCGCTGAAGGCAGCAGCACCAAAAAATTCGGCAGCGCCGAAAACCATCTGTCTATATCCATGTTCAGCCCTCCTTCCCGATACCGGCTGGCATAGTATGCCTGGTAAAGTGAGTCTGACGCTCCCGTATTTTTCTGAAATGGTAGTCCCTTGCCGTCTGCTCGATCTGAAGGCGGTCCCGAACACGGATCGGGAACTGTGTGCCATTTTCCAATATGCAGCAGTTGTCCTCAAATTCAAGGATGTAATCCGCATTTATGGTGATTCCTTTGTTGACGGGAAGAAAACGGGGATCCCTGCCGGTAAGATCCACAAATTCTGCCATGGTCATTCGGCAGCGCAGCTTTTTCCCATCTATAAGTCCGATGTCAAGGTAATGTGCATCAGTAGCGACGGAGGCAACCTCGTCAAGAAGTACCTGGACAGTTTTTCTGTCGCTTATCACCTTGATATATTTCAGCGGTGAGGGAAGCACTTCCAGGATGTCCGTGAGGACTTTCAAGATGCGCTGCGGCGAGAGAGGCTTGATGATATATTCAAATGCGTGGCAGGAAAAAGCATCCGGCATAAAGTCCGTGCTGGAAGTTAAAAATACGAGAATGCATTTGTTATCCAAATCCCGCATTTTTAATGCGGCGGCAACGCCATCTATGCCGTCCATGTAAATGTCCATGAAGACGGCAGAAAAGCCGCCCTCCTCAAATGCCTCAAGGAAAGCCTCCCCGTTTAAGAAGGAAAAAATTTCTATCTGGCAGCAGTGCCGTGCGCCAAAGTCACGGCAAATCTGTGCCATTTCGTCCAGGCATTTCTGTTCATCATCCACTATAGCTATCTTCAAAGTGGTTACACCTCAATTCCATGTAAAAATCTAATATAAACATAGCATATAAAGAGCCATATTTCAAATTAAAAAATCCGATTGATGTTCTTGCCAGAAAATTGACGTTCCTGCCAAAATGCTTTTTTTGATTGTGAAAGGATGTATAATGAGAAAAATTTTGTATGATAAACGGAGGTAGAAAG
>CATLBW010000016.1 GCA_949879775.1 uncultured Lachnospiraceae bacterium | reverse complement strand
AGGATCAAACTCTCATTATAAGTTCTGTCCTGCCAGTTTTGTTTCTGGCTTACTGTTTTCTAGGTTGCATTCTTGCCTGAATGCCGTTCTTGAAATCCCGCCGGTCTCCCGGCTTCGCCTGCCTCTTCGGCAGGTACTCTTTTAAATCTTTCAAGGTCATTCCACTGTTCAGTTGTCAAGGTGGTGTGCTGTCTGTTCCTGCGACAGCTTGTATATATTATCATATCTTTTTGTCATTGTCAAGCACTTTTTTCATTTTTTTATTTCATAAGTAAATTCATATGTACTGTCTCCAACAACGAGTATTATACTATCACGTTTATTTTCACTTGTCAACAGTAAAAGACATTTTTTTTCAAAAATTTTCAAAATAAGAAACCCTTGACATCCAGTGCCTTATATGATTTAATATTCATATGAACATTCTTTCATGTGTAAAACGTATGGTTTCTTGTTATGATAAGGAAAATATGTTTTATCTCATTTCCATCATTTATAAATATAGGGAGGAATCTTATGAACGGGATAGAAAACAAGAAAACGGTTGAAAACCATCATTACCAACAGGAACATGAGGACAGCCATGGGCATGGACACCGGCATGAGGACGGCTGCTGCGGCCATGGACATGAGCATGGACACGGACACAGCCATGGGCATGGACACCAGCATGAGGACGGCTGCTGCGGCCATGGACATGAGCATGGACACGGACACCAGCATGAGGACGGCTGCTGCGGCCATGGACACAGACATGAACATCAACATTTGCAGCGCCCAGACGCTTTTCGTGCCGACGGCATAAAGTTTACCTGCCTGGTCGAAAACCTGGGCTGTGCAAACTGCGCCGCTAAAATGGAAAGCCGTATCAATGAGCTTCCAGAAGTGAATGCCGCCACTTTAACCTTTGCTACCAAACAGCTACGTGTTTCCATAACGCCAGCGGCAGCTAAAAAAGAGGCTGAATTGATTGCAAAATTTCAAGAAATCTGCTATTCTATCGAGCCTGAAGTAACTGTAACAAAACAGAGCCGCCGCCAAACTGGGAAAAAAGCCTTGCAAAACCAAAAAAATCCCCCAAAAAAGAATTGGCCCAGCAGACAGAAAGCTGATTTACTTACTATTATAATTGGAGCTTTGCTTTTTGCCCTTGGCGAAGCCTTAGGCCAGACTGCCCTTGGCGTCCCACTGCTTGCTCCCTCAGCTTTTATCGCAGCCTACGTTATCCTCGGAAGCCGCATTGTGCTGACCGCATGTAAAAACCTTATCAAGGGGCAAATATTTGATGAAAATTTTCTCATGAGCCTTGCGACGCTGGGCGCCTTTGCGATAGGCGAATTCGCGGAGGCTGTAGGCGTTATGCTGTTTTACCGCGTTGGTGAGTATTTTGAAGAGGTCGCCGTCTCCCGCAGCCGTTCCCAAATTATGGAAGCTGTTGATCTGCGCCCGGAAGTTGTAAACCTTCTGATAGAGGATACAATAGAAGTTATCCCGGCGGAAGACGCGCATTTGGATGATGTGCTGCTCATACGCCCAGGCGACCGCATCCCCTTGGACGGCGTCATCATAGAAGGGGACAGCCGCCTTGACACCTCGCCTATCACCGGGGAGCCTGTCCCGGTGAAAGCCGCGGTCGGCGATAACGTCACTTCCGGCTGCATCAATACCTCGGGGCAATTAAAAATCCGTGTGGCAAAGACGCTTGATGATTCCATGGTAACAAGGATTCTGGATTCAGTTGAAAACGCTGCCGCAAGCAAGCCCAGAATCGACCGTTTCATCACAAGGTTTTCTAGGATCTATACCCCCTTTGTCGTTGCCGCCGCGCTTGCCACCGCCATCCTCCCGTCCCTGTTCACGGGGGACTGGGAGCATTGGGTTTACACCGCCCTGACGTTCCTTGTCATCAGTTGTCCCTGCGCCTTAGTCCTAAGCGTGCCGCTTGCGTTTTTCTCCGGCATCGGGGCAGGCTCCAAAAAGGGTATCCTCTTCAAAGGCGGCGTATCCATTGAAGCTCTAAAAGGCGTTGCCGCTGTCGTCATGGACAAAACAGGGACCCTTACAAAAGGTGACTTCACCGTACAGCAAATTGTCCCCGCCAAAACGCCCAGCCGGGAACACGCGGCACTTATTCAGGATGCAGATGATGACGCGCCTGCCCATTTTTCCGAAGAAGATCTGCTCACATTGTGCGCAAGCTGCGAACAGCGTTCTACGCATCCGATTGCAGCAAGCATTACTGCCGCGGCAAAAGAAAAAGGGCTTGCGCTTGAAGCCCCCGAAGCAGTCGAGGAAATCGCCGGGCATGGCATCAAGGCAAAGCTGTCCGCAGGGACAGTCCTTGTAGGCAACCACAAACTGATGGAACAATTTGCGGTAACTATACCTGAAAATATACAGCCATCCTATGGCACGCAAATCCTACTGGCTGTAAACGGCTCTTTTGTCGGCTATCTGCTTATTTCCGATACGATTAAGCCAGAATCAAAAAATGCCATCGGCTCTTTGAAGAGGCTCAATATCACAACCGCCATGTTGACAGGCGACGCCCCCGAAAACGCTGATGCGGTGGCAAAAGAAACTGGAATCGATGAAGTGTATGCCCGGCTGCTGCCGGAGGATAAATTAACTAAGCTCCAACAAATCCGCAGCCGTAAAGGCTCTGTGATGTTCGTCGGCGACGGCATCAACGACGCCCCCGTACTTGCGGGCGCCGATGTCGGCGCCGCTATGGGAAACGGCGCTGACGCTGCCATCGAAGCCGCAGATGTAGTGTTCATGACTTCTAATATGCAGGCTGTCCCCCAGGCAATCTCCATTGCAAGGGTCACTACACGGATTGCCTGGCAGAATGTCGTATTTGCCCTGGCTGTCAAAGCCCTCGTTATGGCGCTCGGCCTGACTGGCCACGCCTCCATGTGGATGGCAGTATTTGCCGACAGCGGCGTCGCCATGCTGTGCGTGCTTAACTCCATCCGGGCGCTTTACAAAAATTGAGGGAAAGATTTCCTTAATCTAAGCAACAATATCTGTGAATGCCAAATCTTCCTATTCTGTTTCACTCTTCGCCAGTTTCACAATCCGGCTGGTCCCCAGCCGGTCTGCCCCCAGGCGGATAAATTCTTCTGCATCCGCAAAACTGGAAATCCCCCCTGCGGCCTTGATTTTTACCCCTTCCCCTACATGCCCTGCAAAAAGCCCTACGTCTGCAAACGTGGCCCCAGATGTTGAGAACCCTGTTGAAGTCTTGATAAAATCTGCGCCTGCATTTGTCACAACCTCGCACATCTTAATCTTCTCCTCCTCTGTCAAAAGGCATGTCTCAACAATCACTTTTAAGGTTTTCTCCCCGCAAGCCGCTTTTAACAGGCGTATTTCATGCTCGACTTTGTCAAACTCCCTGTCCTTGACCCAGCCTAAATTAATAACCATGTCAATTTCATCTGCGCCGTTTGCAATGGCGTCTTTCGTTTCAAATTCTTTGACGGCTGTTGTGTGATAGCCATTGGGGAAGCCAATGACTGTACAAACCCGCACTTTCCCTGAAAGATACTCCCCAGCCTTTTTTACATAGGCAGGCGGGATGCACACAGACGCTGTGCCAAACCTTACAGCGTCATCGCAAACCTGCTTGATTTCCTGCCAAGTTGCCGTCTGCGCCAACAGCGTATGATCCACCTTTGAAAAAACTTCTCTCCTGTCCATAAATTCTCCTCCTATCCCAAAACCCGGCAATTTCCTTTCCGGATATATCTATTGTGCGAAATCTTTTCCCTCATCCCATGATCCATCCGATTGCCTCACGGATATTTTCCACGCCGATAATTTTAATTCCCTTTGTGTCTGTCAGCCCCGGAATGCTCACCTTGGGCAGGATGCACGACGTAAACCCAAGCTTTTTAGCCTCAGAAACACGCTGCTGCGCCATATTCACTGCGCGCACCTCACCGCTTAGGCCCACTTCGCCAAAACAAATCAATTTCTCATCTATCGCATAATCTTTAAAACTTGAGGCAAGCGCCAGGACAATGCCCAAATCAATCGCCGGTTCATGCATGCGGATTCCTCCGGCAATATTGACATAAGCGTCACTGCCCGACAGGGAAAGCCCGCCCCTCTTTTCCAGCACCGCCATTAACAAGTTTACCCTGTTCAAATCTGTCCCGGCCGCCGTCCTTCTCGGTATGCCGAAATTACTGTGGCACACCAATGCCTGGATTTCCACGAGAATTGGCCGCGTCCCTTCCATGGAACAGGCAACGACAGAACCCGACGCTCCCTGCGGCTTGCCATTGAGCATAAACTCGGAGGGGTTCTCCACCTCTTTTAGCCCTGCTTCTTGCATTTCAAACACGCCTATCTCATTGGTAGAGCCAAAACGGTTCTTCACCCCCCGTAATATGCGGTAAGACGCATGGCGGTCCCCCTCAAAGTAGAGGACCGTGTCTACCATATGCTCTAAAACCCGCGGCCCTGCCACCACGCCCTCCTTCGTCACATGCCCGACAATAAACACTGTGACGTCCATCCCTTTTGCAATCTGCAAAAGGCGTGCCGTCGTCTCCCTTACCTGCGATACGCTTCCCGGCGCAGAGCCAACATCTTCGCTATACACCGTCTGGATGGAATCAATCACCGCCACCTGGGGTTTTTCCCGCCCAATTACCTGCTCAATGCGCTCTAAGCTGGTGTCACAGAACAGTTGCAGCTTATCCGAAAACTGCCCTATGCGCTGCGCCCGCATTTTTATCTGCTGCAAAGACTCCTCCCC
The DNA here is from genome assembly GCA_949879775.1 of uncultured Lachnospiraceae bacterium. Lineage (GTDB taxonomy): Bacteria > Bacillota > Clostridia > Lachnospirales > Lachnospiraceae > Petralouisia. The sequence continues at coordinate 31,938 of CATLBW010000016.1, read as the reverse complement.
GGAAATATACAAAACCTCCCTGGTATCAGCCAGGCTCCTGCACACTTGTAAAAGCAACGTCGATTTGCCAATCCCCGGATCTCCTCCCACCAGCACGAGGGAACCAGGGACAATCCCGCCTCCCAATACGCGGTCCAGCTCCCGGAACCCTGTTTGCAGCCGTTCCTTCGCCTGCATGTCAATCTCTGACAGCCTGGTTGGCGTAAGAAGCTCATCCCCCACGGATGCGCTTCTTGCCTTCCCCAGGGATTTTTTATCCACAATCTCTTCCACAAACGTATTCCATTCCCGGCAGCCCGGGCACTGCCCCATCCATTTTGAGGATTCATATCCACAGGACTGGCAAAAATATACGCTGGCTTTTTTGCCTTTCGCCATATAACGCTCCTTCCCTTCCGCTTTCTTAATATAAAGCAAGCCCTCTTCACCCCAATCCATAGGGGATTTGCTTGCACGCTTTGCCGCGCCGAGTGCAGCCACGCAGTGACATTTTCCTCTTGCACGAGTGCGCATACTATTTTTACGTTATAGGATTAGGAAAGAAAAAGGCATCCCGCAAGCCAGCCCGTTCCCGGCCCTTGGGATACCCTTCATACGCTTTCCTATTACTCTTATCCAATTTTCTCTATCTTGACTGCAACCGGTTTCTCTTCGCTTAATTCGACAGAGAGGCTAAGCTTCCCTCCCAGGTTCGTCTTCATCTGACCGGCATCCACATTGTCCACCAGAACCTTATATTCGGTCTGTTCTTCCAACTCCAATGTGATCTGGGCGTCCTCGGGCCCTTCCACCTGAAATGCCACGCCGCTGTCCGTCACCATAAGCCGGTTTACCGCGGTTCCTGGAACAGATTCATACACAAACATGCCGTTACGTTCCAGTTTGGTTATCCCCTTAAATGTCTTGACCTTATACAAGTCCCCCCCAAACTCAAAATTATCCAGCTTTGACTTGGAATCCAATTTATAGTTGCCAAAACTAAGGGTCTCATTATTATCCGTACGGATCAATTCTTCAATTACAGCCATTTTACTTTCCTCCTGTTGCCATCTGCGCATTCACGGGAATAACGCAGGTTTACCTGTCTTTCAGTATAACATAATTCTCCCCGTTCGGCTAGTCCAATCTTGTTTATTTCCACTTAATTATAGTGTCTTTTTTTATTTTTTCTGAAAAATCAAAATCCCACTTCCCTGATTTCTCAGGCATGAGAATCGGTTTTTTGGCACATTTCCCACTCTTTACTGTCTGCGTTGCAAATACCTCGCCATCATACATAAATTTTACCGTAAATTTCTTAGGCTTCGTATCTGCTGGATTGTCCCCTGTCCCCGGGTTCGTCCCTGGCGCTGTCCCCGGGCTGCTGCCCGGATTGCTCCCTGGGTTCGTCCCTGGGCTGCCGCCCGGATTGCTCCCTGGGTTCGTCCTCGGCGTTGTCCCGCCGGAAGAGCCGCTGCCCCATGATGATGTGGAACTCCCCGTTGAGCTGTTGTAATTATTATAACTAGAAGTTCCTTCATTGGAGCTGTCCGTCCCTTCCTCGGAACCCTCTTCCTGCCAGTCCTCTTCCTCGGAACCCTCTTCCTGCCAGCCCTCTTCCTCAGAACCCTCTTCTTGCCAGCCCTCTTCCTCGGAACCCTCTTCTTGCCAGTCCTCTTCCTCAGAATCCTCCCAGGACTGCGCCTCTTCGACCAATCCATTCAGCTCTTCCTTCGTAATCCCGCTAATGGGCGCATCCTGATCTGCCAGCTCCAACAAGAAGCTCAGCACCTGTAAGGGAAGCCCGCCATAATCAATCTCTGCGACATCTGACATGACTATGCCTGAAATATTGTTGCCGATGCACGCTGCCTCTTCCCCGGCGTTAATGAGGACCTCATCGCCTGTCGTGCCGTCTTCAAGGAGCGTCGCCATGGAAACCTTCCCCGAGAACACAGACACTGTCGTATAAGTCTCCTCATCCTCATCCGGCTCTGTCTCAACACGGAAAATCGTGCCCCGCACAGCCATGACCGAGTTCGGCGAATTGACCTCATAAGTGGAATCCGTGCTCAGCGGATTTCGTATCTCGCTCGTTATGGCGCCCTGCTCTAACTGTATCTTAGTCTTAGAGTCCTGCTCATTCCCCACAGCCTCAATAGAAAGGACGCTGTTTTCCTCAACCATCATATACTTATCATCATCCAGTTTCAGGCGTATGGAGCTGCCGTCAGCCACCGTCAGCCTGTCACCGGATTCCAAATAAAGATCCTCCGCCGCTTTGATGCTGCCAGCGCCATCGCGCTCTATCTGCGCGCTTCCCTCCAACCCATAAATCAGGATGGAGCGGTAACTCTCCTGCCCTTTCCCCAAATGGCCTGCTGCCAGCACTATCCCTGCGATAGCAGCTATTGCCCCGCCAAGGAATGCAGCTATCTTTATCCCTTTTGATTTCTGCATGACAATCCCCCTGTCCTATTGTTTCCGAAAATTATAGTCTCCGCTGTCCGGCACATAGATCATGGTCCCACCCCTATAAATGGCGCTATCACCTGCAATTTTCCATTTTCCTTTGCCCAGCTTATAAGCGACGCCCTTTTGCAGCGTGTATTTCCCACTCTTCTTTATCCCGTCACGCACCCACGTCTCATATACAAAGACCTTACAGGAAGCCTTATTCCCTGCTAAATCCGTTGCCTCAATCGTGTGTGGCGCATTATCCGGCGCGATGGCATAAACGCCCTTATCTGGCTCTACCTTCTTCCCATCCACTGACACTGTGCCAAGGTAAACGTCGCTCACCATAAATTTCGTCGTCCCATAATATTTGCCTTGGTCCTTCACCCCAAAAACCACCGGTGCCTTCGTATCAATTACAATCCCTTGGGAATTCGCGTACGTGGTATTGCCAGCCTTATCGCTGGCTTTAACATATAATACATACCTGCCGTCGGCTTTCAAATCAACAGTATCTGCTTTATCTATCCACCTGCCGCCAACTGCATTTTCAATTTCCTCTGGGCTATAGTCCTTATTCCCAAGAAAAAGGCTGCCGTTTGCCAGATAATATTTCACTGCGCTGTCATCTAAGTCATTTTCCGGATCAGAAACTTTTATGTGAAACCGCCTTGCCTTATTAGCCATAATGTCAAAGGAAACTTTGCCCATAAAGGAATCCCATATATAATTGGAGCCTTCTAAGCGAATCTCAACCTTAGGGGGCTGCGATGGCTTTACCTCCGGCTGCTCCTTACAGAAACTGACTTCTACCGTAACATCGTATTTTGGCATTACGAAACACCCGTTCCCATCCCCGCCCATAGGCACTGTTATCGGCCCGCCTATGGCTTCTTCTGTTTTCCGGTAGGTGATGGCCTGCGTCTTGTAGCCTGCAAAAGGGTAAGTCTCAACCGTGACGGTCTGCCCCGGCAAAGCCTTATCTATTTCCTTTCCATTAATTTTGGCAGCAAAAGAGCCATGCTCTGGCTTTGCCCCCTTGGTTACCGCATATTCCTTAGGGTCGTCCTCGCCAGACCCGTTTTTATTGATGGTTACTGCATTTGTAAAGAAGGAAATTTGGCTGCCGTCCCTTATATAACTGATTTTACAGCAATACGTCCCATCCTCCCCGCTATAGGTCTTAGAGCCTGCCTCCCCGTCTTCGGCCTCATACCGGCTTACTGTAACGGCTGCCTGCAAGCTGTTCGGGCTAAGGTTATTCTGCATATGGAGGATGCATTCTCCTCCTGACGGCGCCGTCGCATAAAACACCTCATTCTTATGGTCATATGTCTCCAAACAAGCCGAGCCATTAGGCGTCTTGAGGTATCCGCTAAAATAATTCTGCGGGTCCGTGCCGCCGGCTATATCCTTTACCGTTACCACATCGCCTCTTTGCAGGGAAAACCTCACCTCTATGTATGGCTGTTCCTTGCCAGCCACCCATTTCCTATATTCACTATTATAAACTGCATTCACGCTCCCTAAAGCCTTAACCTGCTTCGAGCCGTCATAATAATTCCCTATGTCCACCACCTTGCGCTCACGCATCCATTGGTAATAAAAATCCCCCCGGTCCTGCGCGCTGCCATCGCCTATGACTACCGTAGGGTCCTCTGATGTGATAGGCTCGGCCGAATATTCCGGCGTCCAGTTCGGCGCAAGCATAACATGCTCTGGCGCATAATACCCCGTCAAATAAGCAGCCCACTCCTGCTCATTATCGCTTACCCATCTGCTGGCGACCGTGTAATTGCCCTCGTCAAGCCTCCAAAGCCTGTAGCCATCTTTCTTATAGCCGGCTGGGCAATGCTCATTTACATCCACCCCATATGTCCCGGTATCGCCAGAGACAAACATATCGGAAGCCACCTTCGCAAAACCCGTATACAGCCTAAGCCCTGCAAATTGATTATCTGCGCTTACGGCAGCCGGCAAAATGGCAAAGCTGACTGCAAATGCCAGGCAAAGGCAAAGCCACCCTTTCCATTTCTTTTTCATTCACTCATCCCTCCTTTAATATCGGCACGCCCCGCGCTGCGGACCCTGCCAGTTCGTCGGAAGCCAGCACATCGGAAGGCATTTCTAAAAATGCTTCGCATTTGCCTTCCTCCTTTTTATGCGGTATCGGCACGCCCCGCTGCGCGGACCCTGCCAGCTCGTCGGAAGGCATCCCTAAAAATGCTTCGCATTTGCCTTCCTCCTTTTTCAATGCCTCAAAAAGCCAGCCGACAACCTGCCCGTCTACCTTTCCTTCTTCTGCCATCTTCTTCAGCATATTGATGGACTTATCGTTCGGAATGGCGCTTTTATAAGGGCGGATTGCTGTCAATGCATCATAAATATCCGCCACCGTCAGAATCCTTGTCTCCAAATCCAGCTCCTCTCCCTTTAACTGTTTGGGATAACCGCTCCCATTCAGCAATTCATGGTGGGACGCCGCCCATTTGGGCACAATCGCAAAGTTCTTATTAAAACGCACCTTGCTGAGGATCTTTTCCGTCACGGCTACGTGGTTCTTCATTACCTCGCGCTCCTCCATTGTCAGGGTCCCCTGACGGATGCTCAGGCAGTCTTTTTCCTGATCTGTTATATATTTCGTCACTTTCCCATTTTCTTTTATATGCCTCTTTAAAGCCAGGCGGCAAACCCGCTGGCAGCTTTCATTGTCCAAATAGCTCGCCGTATTTATTTTATGTATAAAATTAAGTTCTGATTTCAAATCCGACACCCGCTCTTGGTATTCCTCTTGTGTAATCCTGCCCTTTAGCATATCTATCTCATAGAGGGCTTCGAGCAATTCAAACCGTTCCTCTACCTTCGCAAGCCCTTCCCCCAAACGCGTTGCCTTGTCCATAACCGCAAGGGGCACGACAATCTTGCCAATATCATGGAGCAGGGCGGCAAGCAGCAGCTTCTCCTTCCTTTCCTGGCCAAAGGATTCTTCGCACAATCCTTTTTGGTGAAGCTCGTTAATATAGTCTGCCAGGAGCTGCGAATATCTCGCGACATTGCGCGTATGGGAAGCATTATACGGCGAACGCTCATCAAGCGCCGTTGTAAGAGCCTCTACAAAAGAATAGAGCTGGGCCTTTAACTCTTCCATATAAGTGAGGTTTGTCAGCTCAATCGCTGCCATAGAGCCAAGGGAACGGATGATGATATCATACTGCTTGTCAAAAGGAATGACATTCCCCTCCTCGTCCATGGCATTAATTAGCTGCAATACGCCGATTAAATCATTCTCATTATTCTCAAGCGGTATCACAAGCTGCGACTTTGTGTGATACCCAGTCAGCGAATCATACTGTTTGGGACCCGAGAAATCAAAACGGTCGCTGTCATATACGTCAGGTATATTGACAATCTCCCTGTGGATGGCCGTGTAGGCGCAAACATTTTCCTCTTTCATGGCAACCGGCGGCATATCGCTAATCGCCTCCCCATTAACGCCTCTGCTGACGCCCATGGAAAGCGTCTTCATTATTTTAAATGTCAAATTGCCATTCTCATATAAGTACAGCGTGCTGGCATCGCAATTGGTTATCTCCATCCCACTCTCAAGGATGGACGAAAGGATCTCATTCCTGTCCCTGCCAGTAGACAGGTTGATGCCTATATTCAATATCTTTTTAAAATCTTCATATCCAAGACGCATCTAACCGCTCCTTATCCCTGTAAATGAAATGGATATATCCCATGCTGCTTTAAATACTTTAGCGACTGCTCCTGCCGCCCGTAGCCGCTTACCTCTACCAATACGCCTGCATCTATGCCATGCTCCTCCATCAGCCTGCCGTATTCCTCCCAGTCAACCCTTCCCTCCCCCAGCGGCTGGTGCAAGTCATTTTCCAGGTCGTTGTCATTCACATGTATGTGCCTGATGTAGGGCGCCAGCGTCCGCACCCACTCCTGCTGCGGGCAATCTGTCAGCGCCGCATGCGCATAATCCAGGCAGATGCCAAAATTCCCTACCCCTTCCATCGCCTTAGCAAGGCCCGCCATCACATCCGGCGCCTCGTCAAACATATTTTCCATAAAAATCTGCTGCCTGGGGTATTCCTGGGCCAGCTCCGAGAAAAAACCTACGTTTACTTTGTGCCAAAGCTTTAAATAGTTCTCTGCGCGGAACCCGCCCAGCCTTCCCGTATGGAACACGACTCCCTTAAGCCCCATGCGGCTGGCAATCTCCATGGACTGACGCAGCCGGAGTATGGACGCGTCGCGGATTAAAGGGTCGCTGCTGTGGATTGTCACGTCCAAAAAAGCCCCATGCATCGTGTCTTCGGAAAAATCACTGCGGTATTTGGCGTAAAACTCAATAATCTCTTCTTGTTTCCCCCTGTCGTCCAGGACTTCGGGGGTAAAAAAATCATTATATTCAAATGCGCATCCATATTCCTTGGCTAGCCCAAGGGAACGTTCCATGTCCTTCCTGTCCGGTATGATGTATCTATTGCCCATTTATTCTTTCACCTCAACTAACTGATATACAAAAACGCCTTTGCTCTTTCCCTTCAAAGGGATTTCGCCAATCGGCGTAACGCCCACGCGGCCTTTCACTGCCTCATACACTTCCTCGCTGATTAAAATCTGCCCCCGCCCGGCATTGCTCTCTAAGCGCGCCGCCGTGTTGACAGTGTCCCCGATTGCTGTGTAGTCCATGCGGAACTCACACCCTATGTTGCCTACGACCGCATCCCCGCAGTTTAGGCCAATCCCAAAAGCAACGCTCTCGCCAAAGCGTTTCTCAAATTTATCTGCAAGCGCATCTGCGCCTGCCCTCATATCCCATGCCGTGCAAACTGCCCGGAAAATATAATCATCTAACTCAAACGGGGCGTTGAACACCGCCATCGCAGCATCGCCTACAAACTTGTCAAGCGTACCTCCATTGTCAAAAATGGACTTTGTGGCCAGAGTTAAATATTCATTTAATATTTCCACAACTTCCTCCGGCTGCATGTTTTCCGACATGGTCGTGAACCCGCGGATATCCACAAACAGCACAGCGATATGACGGTTCTCCCCGCCAAGCGCCAGCTCAAAATCTTTGTCTTTGCTGATTTTGTCGACAACCTGCGGGGCCACATACTGCTTAAACACATTGACGACACGCCGCCTGCGCATAATCTCTTCAAGGTAGCCCCAGGCCACCCGCGCCAGGTAAATAGCCGCAAGCATAATGGGGAGCAGCGCTATGGGCACAATGCTGCCCCGCTGGTACATAACCCTGGCAAACACAATATCCAGCGCAGCCAGGAAAATGAGCAGCATACCCGAAAACATCATCCTCAGCTTATGTGCAGCCAGAAAAAACAGCCCACACAAGACGCCAGAAAAAAGCGCATAAATAACCGGAGAAAACGGCGTCTGCGTCTTCCCCTCTAAAAGCGCCTCGATAATATTGGCGTGGATCTCCACCCCATACATCTGGCTGTTATGCGAAATCGCAGGAGCGTAAGAATCCTGCATCCCTACGGCATAGGCGCCCACCAACACAATTGCCCCCTGGAAGATCCCAGCGTCAATGCTGCCGTCGAGCACATCCGCCATGGATACTGTATTGTAGCCGCCCGGCTTTCCTGAATATGTAAAATAAAAACGGTTGCCGTCCCCGTATGTGCCTGGAAATAACGCCTGCTGCCCCCGGCTTTCCTGGTACGTCTTATAAATCTGGGAAGAGAAGCTGTACGCCCTCTCCCCCTCATAATCAATATACGCCATTGCCTGCCGCACATAGCCGTCCGCATCCACCGTTGTGTTGGCATAACCGCGGGCCGCGCTGGCACAAAGGCTTTCATAAGGCTCTATCACATAATCTACATGATAGGGGTTATACGTAATTTTGCCGCCTTCTCCCCTTCCTGGCATCTCCTTAAAGGAAAAGCTCCTCGCCACCACAACATTGCCTGCCTCCCTGCACGCGTTTGCAAAGTGGTTGTCTGCCTCATCATCCGTCCTCTCGCTGTAGATGACGTCAAGCCCGATAACCGCGGGCCGCGCTGACGAATCCGCGTTCAAAATTTCCACCAGCTTCGCTGGGATGTCCCTGCTCCATGTATTGACCGGGCCATACTGCCCTAAAGCCTTATCGTCAATCCCTATAATATAAATCTTCTTATTTGTCACGGATTCCCGCTGGTTCAGCCAGTCACAAATACCAATGTCCCAACGTCCTGCCGCGCCAAAATATTGGATTGCCGCAGACAGCATAACAATTGCCATTGCAAATACCGCTATTCTTGCCCTGCCTAACCTTTTCATGCTAAACCTCTCCATGCCTGCGCAGCCTTTTCCCTTTTCTATGTCACAGCTATATACTGCACTTCTTTTTCTATGTCACAGCTATATACTGCACTTCTTTTTCTATGGCACAACCGTAAACTGCACTTCTTTTTTGTTCATGGACACCTCTACCTGGTCCCCCTGCTTAATGTTGCCTGCCAAAATCTCCTCTGCCAGCCCGTCTTCCAATTCATTCTGGATCTTCCTGCGCAAAGGCCGCGCGCCATACTTAGGCTCATATGCCGTCTCTACAATATGGCTTTTAACGCTGCCGGTGATCTGTAATGTAATTCCCATCTGTTCTTTACAGCGCGCAATAAGGGTCTTTGTCATCAGCGTCACAATCTTCTTCATATCTTCCTTCGTCAATGCATGGAAAACGATTGTCTCATCAATACGGTTGAGGAATTCCGGCTTGAAAATCCTGCGCACCTCCTCCATGACGCTGCCTTTCATCCGCTCATAGTCATGCTTGGCGTCCTCCACAGAGGCAAAGCCCAGCGCCTTAGGCTCAATAATGGACTGCGCCCCGGCGTTGGAGGTCATGATAATAATCGTATTCTTAAAGTCCACCTTCCTGCCCTGGGCGTCGGTAATATGCCCGTCATCCAGCACTTGCAGCAAGATATTAAATACATCCGGATGGGCCTTCTCAATCTCATCAAACAAAATCACGGAATAAGGGCTGCGCCTTACTTTTTCACTGAGCTGCCCTCCTTCGTCATACCCTACATAGCCGGGCGGTGATCCAATCATCTTCGACACGCTGTGTTTCTCCATATACTCTGACATATCTACACGTATCATAGAATCTTCACTGCCGAACATAGCCTCCGCTAACGCTTTGGAAATCTCCGTCTTGCCAACCCCCGTCGGCCCTAAGAACAAAAAAGAGCCAATCGGGCGGTTAGGGTCTTTTAGCCCTACCCTGCCGCGCCGGACTGCCTTCGCTACCGCGCTGACTGCTTCCTCCTGCCCGATCACACGCTTATGCAGCACGCTTTCCAGTTTACGCAGTTTGGCCCCTTCTTCCTCGGCAAGCCTTTTTACAGGGATCTTCGTCCATTGCGCTACCACTTCCGCAATATCGTTCTCGCCCACTTTCTCTTTCTTCTGTTTCAAGGATTTCTTTGCCTTTTTCTGAAGCTTCTGGGATTCATGCTGTAATTCTTCTTTTTTCTGGCGCAGCTTTGTCGCCAGCTCCAAATCCATATCACGGATGGCTTCTTCCTGCTCTTCTGTTATCTGGTTGATTTGTACGGCAATCTCCTGCATTCTCTCGGAAGATTTAACGCCCCGCAAACGCACGCGGGCAGCCGCTTCATCCATAAGGTCGATTGCCTTATCCGGCAGGAATCGGTCTGAAATATAACGCTCAGACAGCCTTGCCGCCGCCTCTAAGCCTTCATCGGTAATTTCCACCTGATGATGCTTCTCATAGAAACCGCGCAGCCCCTTCAAAATCTCAACCGTTTCCCCCATAGATGGCTCTTCCACCATCACCGGCTGGAAACGCCGCTCTAAGGCTGCATCCCGCTCAATATATTTGCGGTATTCTTCCACCGTAGTCGCGCCAATCATCTGCATTTCACCACGGGCAAGGTAAGGCTTTAAGATATTGGAAGCGTCCATGGCGCCCTCCGCGCCTCCTGCGCCAATGATTGTATGCAGCTCATCCATAAACAGCAGGATATTCCCCGCCCCTATCACTTCACGGATGACTTTTTTGATGCGCTCCTCAAACTCCCCACGGTACTTTGAGCCAGCTATCATACTGGACAAATCAAGCGTAACCACACGCTTATCCGCTACAGGCTCAGGCACCAGCCCTAAAGCAATCTGCTGCGCCAGCCCTTCCGCAATCGCCGTTTTCCCTACGCCAGGCTCGCCAATCAGGCAAGGGTTATTCTTGCCCCGGCGGCTTAAAATCTGGATAACCCGCCGGATCTCCTCCTTCCTGCCAATCACAGGGTCCAGCCTTCCTTCCTGCGCCAGGCGTGTCAAATCCCTGGAATATTGGTCCAATACCGGCGTGGCCTGAAGGTTTTTCTTCCTGACCTTTGCCGATTTCAGCTCTTCCTTGGAAAAACTCCCTTCCTGCCCCATTGCCACTAACAATTCAATATAAAGCTTTTGCAGGTTGATTCCCATCGTATTCAAAAGCCGCACGGAAGCGGATTCATTTTCTTTTAATAGCGCTAACAGCAAATGTTCCGTCCCAACCTTCTCACTGTTAAAACGCGCCGCCTCTTTCCCTGCATTATCAAGCACACGCTGGGTCCTGGGCGAATACCCGTCACGGTCTAACAGCACAGTCCCTTCCCCGGGCGCAATCAATTCCTCAATCAGCCCTAAAAGCTTATCCTCCTCTACCTGGTTATCTGTAAGCACCTGCGCCGCCACGCCATACTTCTCCTGAATCAGCCCCGCCAAAATATGCTCTGTGCCCACATAATTGTGCCCTAGCTTCTTTGACAGCCTGTTTGCAAGCTCCAACGCTTTTTTTGCCTGACCTGTATATTGTCTCTGCATTGCTTCCTCCTGTCAGCTTACTGCCTATAAATCTTCTAAATCTATTACCTCAAAATCATCGTCCGGCGCCATCCTCGCTTCCGGCTTCCTCTCCATTGCCTGCTGCCTCTTCTCAGCCACAGGCTGCCTCTCCACTGCCTGCTGCCTCTTTTCAGCCACAGGCTGCCTCTCCACTGCCTGCTGCCTCTTCTCAGCCACAGGCTGCTTCTTCCCTGCCATCGGCTGCCTTTTCTCTGTCATATGCTGCTCTGGGCGTCTCTCTGCCCTAGAAGCTCCCTTCATGCCTTGGGCTTTCTGCTGCCCCATGCTTAAGCCAAGCTCTGGCATCGCCTTCGTCTGCTGCCTGAGTATTATTTTCGGTTCTATGTTATCCTCATCTTCCCACGGCTCCTCTTCCACATCTTTCGTCCGATGCCCCGCAGCCCCATCTGTGCCGCGGCGGGACTTCCTGGAACTTTTTAACTGCTCCCTGACTTTTTCGCTCAAATCATCGTAATCCGGCTCTTCCTCTAACGGTTCCTCTGGATCTTTCTTGCCGCGGAGAAGTAAATTAACCACCACCACCAGCAGCACTGCTATCACGAATATCAATACCGCCGTTGTCTTCCTGGAAGAATCTTTGTGCTTATTAAATTGCTCCTCCATATCCGTATAAGCCTTTTGCAGGCTCTGCATTTCCGCGCCCGGCTCTAAAGAGCCCTCCGGCTGGGTAACCGGGGCTGCCTGCTGGGCGTCCTGCCCCACAGGGTTATATCGCTGAATGGTAGATTCTTTCGCATCGTACTGATACCAGCCTTTATTGCCGTAACTGCTGGCGCCATAAACCAAGGAAAATCCCTCGCTATCGGAACCCCCGCCCCTGACATATGCCGGCACGTTGGCAAATTCACCCACTTTCTGCTCCGCCTGGGTATATTCCTGCGAAAGCCCCGTCTCCTTGGGCGGGTTTAACACAATAAAATAATCCGCCTCATTAAGCTGGAGCTTACGAAAAGGGTAAAAGCCGCCGCCCTCGCCTTCATATACTGCAAGCATGTTTTTTACCTCTGTGCTTGGCGTTGTCAGGTAAACCAACGTCAATTCCGCTTTATCGAACGAAAGCCCTTCCACCTGCTGTCCCTGGCAGGTAACGGCTGTCTTGGTAAAATCCTGCGGCACAACCTCATCAGGGACCGTGGGCGCCAGGTTGAAAGGATGCCCCTCAATGGTAATCCCTCCTTCTGCCCCGCCTGCCTGCTGCTCCTCGGCTGCTGCCTCCGTGCCGTCCGCCTGCGGTTCCTGGGCTGCCCCATCTGTCCCCTCCGAAGCTGCCCCCTCCCTGGTTACCACAATTTTATAGGTAGCAGCCACGCCATTTTGTGCTTTTACTACAATGCTGATTGTATTCTCCCCCGGCTGCAAATCTGTGTTGCCGGACACTGATTCAATAACTGCAAACTCATTGGAGGGCTTGGCGCTGACTTCCACACTGGTAACGTCCGCCCCTACGGACGCCGTATAATCGACAATGTTATACTGAAATTCCGGGGATAACGTTCCCGCTGAGAGGCTCAGCGTGGACAAACTGTTGTCACCAGACTGTACCGCTTCGGCAAACACTTTTGCTCCATCTATATGAACCGGCAATAACTGGGAAACCCCCACAAATAACATCCATGATAACAGTATACCCATAAACGGCTTTCTTCTTCTCATATGTATCACCTTTCTCTTTATCCGATTCTTACCAGCTCTATTATAATTTTCCAGCTCCCCGATTGTCAAGCCTCATTGCCAGCCACCACTTCAAAGTACCTGCCAATCTCCCTCCACGCACGTTTCGATTCGGGCATCATCATCATTCCCATCTGGAACACATGGAACATCCCCTCATAGATGCTCAGGCGCACTTTCACCCCGTGCCGCTTTGCCTTATATGCGACGCCGATAGAATCGCTCAGCAGCATCTCTATGGAGCCTGCCTGGATAAGCATCGGAGGGAACCCCCAATACTCCCCAAACATCGGTGATATATACGGGTCTTTTACATTATGCATGCCCACATAGTCCCGGTTGTAAATCAGGCTGTCGGTTGTATTCCCAAACAGGGGGTCATTCTCGTAATTATCCAAATATGATGGGCCACTCGCCGTAAGGTCCGCCCAGGGCGACATCAGCGCCAGCCCGCCGGGCAGCCGCTTATTGTGGTCTTTCAGATACATACAGAGCGCAAGGGCAAGCCCCCCTCCCGCGGAATCGCCCACCACAATAATCTGCCTGCTGTTCCATCCAGCGTCCCTAAGCCATCCATAAGCCTCCACGGCGTCCTCTAACGCTGCCGGGTATGGGTCCTCGGGAGCCACACGGTAGTCGATTGTCAGCACATCCATACCCTTGCTGACCTCACAGTACAGGCCCGCGAAGGAACGGTACGCATTGCGCATAGCCCCGATATAACCGCCGCCGTGAAGCTGCAAAATCACATAATCCGTCCGTGGGTTTTCCCTCCGGCAAAGGTATTCCATCTGAAAATTGGGCAATATAACCTCTGTCATCCTAAAACAGTCCGGGCACCTCCACTTAGGCTCCACCAATTTTTTGCGCAGCTCTCCCGTCTTAATCTTCCTGCCTATCAGATTGTCATTCGTCACATGTGCAATCATATCCCGGATGACCCTCCCGCGTACGCTGACCTCCTGCATGTCTTTTTCCTCCTTGTATCCCGTCCCTTATGCCTTGTATCCCGTTCCTTATGCCTTGTATCCCGTCCCTTATGCTTTGTATCCCGTCCCTTATGCTTTGTATCCCGTCCTTATATTTTGTCTTCCTCCTTATTTTCCACGCTGCCCCTCACACATGGAAGCGCCATTTCAGCTCCGCTTTTGCCCTGCGTTCCCCAAAAATCAAAGTCCCAAGGAGCATGCACAGTGAAACGGCAAGGGCTATCAGCGTCAGCGCCGGGCTTGCGATTATGCCAAACCTCCACAACAGCACGCAGCCGCCGGACAAAAGCACGGTAAGGATCTGCATCAGGATGTAACTTTGCCAGTTGGACATATTGACAACCATCAATATGCCAACCGTGGCGTCCAACAGCAATATCGCGCTCGGCAGCACATAATTGACTGACCAGCCCTTGTAACCGACAATGTTGTCCGCAGCAATAACTAAAAGCACCGCCCCGACAAGCTGCACCAATATCACTGTCTTATAACCGTTATTTTTCTGTAATGAATATTTCAAGGTAATAAAGAAATATAAGATCGTAATCCCACTGATTGCCGACCACCAGACCCCGCGGTAAGCCACATAATTGATGGCAATCAGCGCCGCTTCAACAATGATTGCCAGAAAGCTGTACAGGCGCACCACAAAACTTAGTTTTTTGGAAACTGCCTTCACATCCGGGTAGCCATTATGCCACCCTTCTTCCCCTGTCTCTTCCAGCACGCTGCTGCAAAGGGGGCATACGCTGGTATTGTCTAATATTCCCACATGGCATTTGTTACATTTTCTCATTCATTATACACTCCATTCGTCTCAATCCGCACCGGGATTCCATCTTTGGAAAGCCGCCGGAAAAACCCCCTCTGCACGGACACGTCCGCAAGGCTGCTGCTGATGGTAAAGACCATCGTGTCCCGGTAAGAGCAGATAGTCCCTTTGATATTCTGCCCCTCCGACATAGACAGCATCGCGCTAAAATCCCTGATATATCCCTGGTATTCTTCTCTTACCTGGATGTTCCCGATATTGGTGACAGTCGTGGTATTGGCAAGCGCGCTGGTCCTGTAGATAAAGCGGATGGCAATATTTTTGATAAACAACGGCACTGCCCGGAGGATGAAATTTTTCTCATTCGACACGTTATAGGCAAAAAGGTTCTCTAAATTCTCCCTGTTAATCTGGCTGCGCAGGCTGTCCGCCACGATCTGCACAACCTCCTCAAACGAATAGCTCTCCTCCTTCGGGTGGAATACCGCAGACACGATGACAAAAAAATTCTTCATGGTAATAGAATTAAAATAAGGACGCAGGTTAACCGGCACGCAAGAGCTGAGGGGGCGCTTAGAGGGCGCGCCCTGCAGGCATTCCTGGTAAATGCTCCATAAAAAAGAAGCCGCCAGGTATTCGTTGATGGAAACGCCATATTTCCGGCATGCCTTTTTCAGCTCTGGAATGGGCATATACCCATGCATCACCCCAAGCTCTAACGGACGCAGCTTTTCCCCTTTGACCTGGAACGCCCGCGCCGTCTTATAGCCCTTTTTGTGGCTTTTTTTATAATTTTTCAGGTAACTGTCCTCACGGTTCAAAGATGTGTCGCTGCATAGCCCGTCGCCCAGCTTCTCCTTCAGTTCCGGATGGGAAAGGCGCAGGTATTGGTAAGTCAGTTCCCGCAAAAAAGTAATGCCTCCCATGCCATCCGTCAGCGCATGGAAGACCTCTAAATTAATCCTGTTTTTATAATAATTTACCCGGAACAGATAATTGCGGTTCCGGTTCGGTGAGATATACTGGCAGGGGTAACGATATTCCTTTTTGACCTCGGGGGCGGGCTTTTGGTTTGTCTCAAAATAATACCAGAACACGCCGTAACGGATACGCACGCGGAATACGTCAAACCATGGCAATACGCGCTCCAACGCTTCCTGTAACAGTTCCTGCTTTATTTCTTCGTGCAGCGTCACAGAAATGCGGTAAACGTTTGTCATGCTCTCCCCGGCAATCACCGGAAACACATTTGCCGTATTATCAAGTTTATCCCATTTGATTTCTTTTTTGCGGTTTTTTTCTGTCATTTTATTACCTCATAAACGGAACATCCCTTATCCACCATGCACACGATCCATCCTTCCAGGCAGGTGGGCGGCGCAGGGATTAAGGGAAACATATGGCGCAGGATAATATTGCGCTCACGCCTGCTGAGCGTAAAATCCGCCTCCGCATTCCTCAATGCAGTAAATGGATGGCGAAACCCGTGGAGGTTGTGGCTTTTGTCCTTTTCATGCCAGTCATACAGGAAATAATCGTGCAGCAGCGCGCCGCGCACCAGCTCACGCCTGTCCCTGTGAAGGTGCAGGAAGTCCGCCATGCTGAGGCTGTAATATGCCACACGGACGCTGTGTTCATACACAGACGTGCTTCCATGCTGTATGAAGTTACGGGAGCGCTGCATCCTCCCATCCCGGGATAATTCCCGCACATGTTTTGCGATCAGGCGTTTCCTGTCTGATGGAGTCATATAAGCCCCCCTAGCCCAACTGGGTTTCCACGAAAATATCATAGATGGCGCGGATTGCCGTCTCAAAATCACAGCTTTTGACGCCGATAATAATGTTCAACTCACTGGAACCTTGGTCTATCATTTTCACATTGACGTTCGCATGGGCAAGCGCAGAGAAAATCCTCCCGGCAGTCCCGCGCGTGGAACGCATACCGCGCCCAACCACCGCCACCAGGGCGATATCACTCTCCAGCTCAATGCTGTCCGGCTGCGCAAGCCTGTGGATGGCTGATAATACCTGCTGTTCTTTGCCTTCAAATTCCTCCTGGTGCACGAACACGGTCATCGTATCAATCCCAGAGGGCAAATGCTCAAAGGAAATGCCGTATTTTTCAAACGCCTCTAAGACTTTGCGCCCGAACCCGACCTCAGAATTCATCATATCTTTATCAACGTTCACCGCCACGAACCCTTTCTTCCCGGCAATCCCGGTAATGGTATAATCCGGCATACGGCAGGTGCTCTCCACAATCAACGTGCCCTCGTCCTCCGGCGCGTTGGTATTGCGGATATTGATGGGTATCCCTGCCTTGCGCACCGGGAATACCGCGTCCTCATGCAGCACGGTGGCCCCCATGTAGGAAAGCTCCCGCAGCTCACGGTAAGTAATCACCTTAATCCCTTTGGGGTTGTCGATAATCCGCGGGTCTGCAATCAGGAAACCGGAAACATCCGTCCAATTCTCTTAAATGTCAGCCTGGACCGCCTTGGCTACAATAGAGCCGGTAATATCGGAACCTCCCCTGGAAAACGTCTTTACCGTTCCGTCCGCCTTAGCCCCATAAAACCCCGGGATCACGGCACGCTCACATTCTTTGAGGCGTGCGGACAAAATCCCATTCGTCTTTTCAGCGTCAAATTCCCCCTTCTCGTCAAAACGGATTACCTGCGCGGCGTCAATAAACTCATACCCCAAGTAATTCGCCATGATAATCCCATTTAAGTATTCCCCACGGGAAGCCGCATAGTCTTCCCCTGCTTTATTCTTAAAGTTCTCTGCAATCTCCTCAAATTCTTTCACTAAGGATAACTTTAGGTGCAGTCCATTGATAATCGCCTCGTAACGCTCCCTGATTTTGCGCAAGGCAATGGAAAAATTCTCCTCCGCCTCTGCCAGCGCATAGCACTGATACAACATATCCGTCACTTTGGTGTCCTTGGCATTGCGTTTGCCGGGCGCGCTGGGCACCACATACCTGCGGCTTTCCTCCGCACGGATAATCTTTCCTACTTTTGCAAACTGCCCTGCGCTTGCCAGGGAGCTGCCGCCAAACTTCACTACTTTTACCATATCCTCCACTGCTATAAGGCGGATTACGCCTTATATACCTTCCTTTCTTACAGTCTCCTTTTCCTGCCGGGACCCGGCATCCATGGGCCTTCCCATATATGAAAGGCCCTAAAAACCTATAATCAGATGGTATTTTACCACAAAATCCGCTTTATTGGAACTAAATCTTAAAACTTTTTTCAGCCAGAAGCTTTCCGATATACTCTAAGGTCCCGGGCATACGCAATATGCCGGGACCTTAAAGACATCTTCCAATGGCTCCTCACTTACAGTGAACCCACAAGCTGCCTACCATCAGCAGACAGCTTTCCAAAGCCCGTGGAGGTTACAGTATTCATATACCGCAACGACCTTGTCGCCGTCTTCTACCTGGAACTCAGCCTCCGGCTTATCCCCAGGCAAAAGAAGCCGCAGATGGCCCCCCTGTTCCGTTTCCAGGTAAATCCACATAATGTAATGCTCTGGCAGCATCGGGTGTTCCAGCTCTCCCACCTTTACCTGCACCTTATTGCCCTTATTGGTGATGACCGGAACATGCTTTTCCCCGGATGCGTCCGTAGTGTTCGCTTTCAATTCCTGGAACACTTTGCTTCCTGCGGATTCTCCGGGTACAATTTCCATAGCTACGCTCTGGCATTCACTGCACTTATAAAATTTCATGATATTGCCTCCTTTTTATTCATTCGCAAATTTGCCGCACTAGCAGTATGCCCCAAAAGCGCCCCGGAATATCATGAAAAACATAATTAATATAAATCATCTGCACGTCAGTTCAATTCTGCAATCCTGGTGACCCCTACATAGATTTCTGAGATTTTATACCAGGTCGGATAGTCGACCACCCCTGTCTGGGGCAGCCCAAACACGGACTGGAACCTGCGGACCGCCTCCGCTGTCGCCGGCCCAAAAGAACCGTCGGCAGTGATCCTGGGAATCGACGTATACACCTGGGCAATCCTGTTTAACTGTTCCTGCATCTGACGCACCTTCTCCCCGCTAGAGCCAATCGTAAGGTTTTCCCTCGGCCAGGACGCCGGGATGCCGGAAATCTCCTCCGCTTCATTGATGTACATATCGCTTCCATAATAATAACGCAAAATCTGGATCGCAGAATAATTCTGGTCGCCCAAATATTTGGAACCCCATTGGCTCAGCCAATTCGGGCAGGTTACCCTCTGCCCGTCACAATACTGCGTAAGGATAGGCTGGCGTACATTAGGCCTTGAGAGATAATTGCTAAACATTTCATCCACCACCCTGGAAATACTGGCAAAATAATTCCTCCCATACACCCATTTATGGTCGTATGCCGTAGAAGATGTAATTGTAAAATCATAGCCTTTGTTGCGATACCACTCCGTTACCGGTAATTCGGGACTTGGGCAGAAACTCCTCAAGGCTGATTTTAAAACGGATAATTACCTGTTCCCTGGTAATATCTATGCGCGCAATCAATTTGTTTACCAGCACGCGTTTTGTGGGTGTGTCGGCATATAAAAACATTTCCCGCCATGTAGGTATTTTCTTCCTGATTTCTGCCCAATCGTTTGCCGTGACGGTTGTATTATTTAACATCGTTTCTTTTTCCTGCACCACAGCCGCCTGCTTTTTCTCTTTCTCTTTTTTTTCGTCAATATTACGGACTAAATCCTCTAAAGTAAGCGGATATGTCCCGGTCATAGCGTCCGGGATATGGTCTTCCATGACGCTGATATCATTTCTGATTTTATCCAATTCTTTTCTTGCCATTTCCAAATCCTTTTCCTTTCTCTTTTTTTCCAGGCTGTTATTCTCTGCAATCTGTACAAAGATGTTTTCGTTCTCCTGTAATTTTCCGATATACTCTGCCAACGCTTCATACACAATCGGTTCAATCTTATCTGCCCGGTATTGTTTTGTCTTATCATGGGGAACGCCCTGCCATGCATTCTGGCACTTGTAAATGGCTGTCCTGCTGCTTCTGCGCTCTCCCGTTCCCTTAATTGTCCAGTAATTGTATTTGCTTCCATTCACCATTTTACAGCCGCAATATCCGCAATGCAGGACGTCTGCCAGGGACAGCATACCGTCATTGCGCCCAATCACTGTCACATCCTGATTTTTCAGTGACTTCATGTATTTACTGCTTCGCATTTCCCGTTTCCTCTGCACGCTCTGCCATGTGTCCTCATCAATTATAACAAGATTCGGATTTGCATTTTGCGAAAGAACCCATTCTTCCCTGTCCAGGCTGCGGTGTCTTCCATTCAGGCTTTCTCTGCGGTTATATGCGGTATAGCCCGCATAAATTGGATTTGTCAAAATGCTGGTAACCGTTCCGCTTTTCCAGACATCATTGGGCGCCAGGTTTTTGTACCGTTCTTCTGTGTTCAGGATGTTTGCAATTTTGGCGGAACCATATTCTTTGCGCAGAGACAAATCGTAAATATGCCTGACAGCCTCTGCCTGTTCATGCTGGATAACCAGATGTTTCAAGGCGCGTCCATGTTTGCTGATTTCACCGGAATGTTCTAATATGTAACCATAAGGAGGCTTCCCGCCCATGAACTTTCCTGACTGGACTAACTTCCTGGCGGTGTCCTTGACACGCATTCCAGTGTCTACGCTGCTTTTTTGGGCATTTCCATACCGCAGCGCTAACATCATCTGCCCCATGATATCATTACTTTCTGGAGAAATGCACCCATCCTTTACCGTATAGATATCTACCCCCAGACTTTTTAAAGACATTATATACCCGCCGATTTCCCACATCCTGCGCCCAATCCTGTCATCTTTATATACAACTAAGATGTCGTACTCTCCATTGGCTGCGTCCCGATATGCTTCCTGTAATATCTCACGGTCTGCAACAGAGTTTTTATATCCGCTGACGCCTCCCTCAAAATATTCTTTTTCATCTAAGAGCCAGTCAGGATGAGTTTTCACATACTCCAAAACAATCTGTCTCTGCACAGCCAAATCCCCATCCGATTCCAATTGCTGTTCGGAGCTGACACGCAATAGCATTCGGACACGTTTTTTGCGGGTATCCCTGTCTGAAATCAATTCTTTATTTCCGTTCATGCACCACTTCCTTTTCTCCATTTTTCATTAAATATTCTTGAAGAACGATTGAGAGAACCCCTTTCACTTCTCTTTCCATATTTTCTTCATTCTTTATGTCTTCTTCCCTTTCCGATTTTCTCGGAAATTCCAGTATCACTTTCATCCCATTTTGCTTCCGTTCTAAACGTTTCCAGTCTTCTTGGTTCATGGAACTTCCCCTGCCAACTTTATTTATCCTATTTCTATTTTGGAACAGCTTGTCGTATTCGGGGGCATTTCCATGAGGAAAATTATTCTTAAAATTATCTTCTGTAGAAATAATCTTTTTATTAGCGCCCATTGGCATCTTTCCTCCTGATTTTTCAGAGTTTAAAATCTTAATGCCTTTAGATTGCGTGGAGAATTCACAAGGAGAAAGACAATCTGAAATATCCCTTTTCATAATTGTATCTTAATCGAACCTGCTTTAACTACTATCATACATACTATATAGGCACCTCCCTTAACTTCTTATCATATTTTTGAAATTTTCCAATGCGTCAAATATTTTGTGAAATACCATCTGATTGGGATAATAGCGATAATCCGCTCCCGGGAAAAAAGCATCATATGTATAACCATATTTGGGAAGAATTTCTAAGTCAATATCATGTTATGTCCCGATATACATATTATAAGATAAAATCAAAGCTCAAACAAATGAGTTAATAATTTCGTAATATTTAGCGCAGATAGTATAAACGAAACAGTAACTTTTATATTGCTTATAAAAAAAACAGCCATAATCCCATGAGACTATAACTGTTTTCCCATTCAGAAATATAAGCGAAAAGAAATGATTTCGTTATTCTAAATCGCCAACCGTAATGCAGGTTAATTCCCGAAACTGTTTTAACTGTTTATCATTTGTCAAAAACAAATCGCAATCAGCCAGACAGGCAGCCGCTAACTGTAAGGCGTCCATCCCTTTAAAACCTCTGTATTCTGCCCTGATTCCAGCAGCCTTTTTTGCAATTTCCTGATTGATTTCCATGATATCCATATCTACCGTTTCCATCAGTTTGTAAAACATATCTACATAGCATTGTGACTGAATCCGATAAGGAAATACAAGATATTCCTCTACCGTGATAACAGAAGATACAAATTCTATACCATTATCATAACATTCACGGAAAAATTTTTTAACCTTTTCAAAATAAAGCGGATTATTCTCATCTTTCTCAATATAGTATATGAATGGTGCCGTATCAACAAATACTTTCCTACAATCTGTCATTGTCACGCATCTCCCTCATATATTCATCGACATTTTTTCCTCTTTCGCTTGGAATTGCAAAACTGTCCCAATCGACTGCTTTTTTCTGTTTCTTTTGTATAGTACTGCCCAATAATGTTACAATCACTTCTGTTCCATCATATGGACGTAAATCTTCATCTTCTATGATAACTGTATTTCCACGAACGATGCCTCTAACCGCTGCTAACATAGATATGCCTCCTTTTCAGATTTTTAAATGCAGATTTGGGAATTTAGGAGTTTTCCCTATTTTTAACATAGT
This sequence comes from uncultured Lachnospiraceae bacterium, assembly GCA_949879775.1. Classification (GTDB taxonomy): domain Bacteria; phylum Bacillota; class Clostridia; order Lachnospirales; family Lachnospiraceae; genus Petralouisia. The sequence continues at coordinate 9,473 of CATLBW010000016.1, read as the reverse complement.
ATAACACCGATTTATCATCAATTCAATCAATGTGTGAAAAACAATTCATCACATCAATTTCGGTTTGCTTTTACGCAACTTGGGCTTCGGTTGCATATTTTAAATCATGGTCAGATGTGCTCATATCCTCATACAACCATCTCAATATGCCAAGTTCTCTATAAGTCTTAGATATCAATTTAGAAGAATCATAAAGGTCTATTAATGCTTCATTATTATATTTCAGTTCCTCCCCTGAAAAATTGATTTTTCTTTCCCGAATGACACTCCAGACGTTTAATTCCTCTATTCTGACGAGCAGTTTACCTATTTTAGCACTTGAAATACGCAGGTTCTTAAATCTCATTGAGCAGATTCGCAATCTCTGACGCTGACCGCCGGTTCCATAAACTTTTATCAGCTTGAATATAATTGCTCGCCTTTCTGTAATCATCCCTGTATTTCACAAGGCAGTTATCCCATTCCACTGCTTCTTCCAGTTGTTTTGTATCACCGCTTGTTACACGATAGGATTTATCGAATCCGTAAGGCTTGTCCGCCTGTCCGCGTCTGTTTTGACTTTGATAGATGGTTATTGACTTATTTTCTCGAACCTTCATATAAGAAACCTCTTTTCTATGTGAATAAACTGATTATTTACGGTTATATTTACAATGGATATCCAGTAAAAAACACTGAATACATCCTATCGGCAATACTCAAGCTGATAAGTGTTTTTTCCTGTTATTCTAATAATCAGCTCATTCACAATCAGGTTTCTGCACTCCTGAATCATACTATACGAAGTTACCACTCCGTATACACCCGGTTCAAGGTAAAGGACATTATCGCCAGGATATTCGCCCGGATTGTGCTCTCCGGCCAGGTCGCGTAAATCTCACTGGACGCCACATTCTTAATGTAATCTTTATACCTTACATAATAGTCGCCGGCTGTGGAATCCCCGGGCGTCCCATCGTGGACGACCACATATTCCGGCACCACCACGCGGCTGAGGACGATCTCGCCGCTCTCATCCACAGGCTTAATCTCCGCCTCTGCAATCTTCGGCGGGAAATTCCCAAACAATGTGTTTGCCGGAATGACGATATTTTTTTCCTCCTCAGAGACTTCCAAGGGTTCCATCCGCACATCCTGCAAAGACAGCTCGCCAGAGAACACATCCACATTTTCAATGCTGACCGGGCGGTAGCCCTCCGCTTCCACTATTAAGTTATATTCCGCATAAGGCTGGACTGGCTGCTCTGGCTCCATACTGTATTCCAGCGGCGGCGCCGCCAGCGTAAGTACTTCAGACTGCCCTTCCGCATTCGTGGAAATCTGCTCTAAAGTATTCTGGGGGTCACCGGAATAAGAAATTGAGACCCTGGCGTCTTGGACCGGTATCAGGCCCACGGCAGAAGTCACTTGGACCTTCATGGTCCCATTATCTACATTATTTACCTGCGCTGCGCGTAAACGGCTGTTTCTCATAAACACCTCTTGAACTTTTAACTTATTTATAAATTATGACGCATGGGCAGAAATGGTGCAATGTATCAAATGGGAATTGAAAATCAGCCCATTTTCTATTATACTTTAGATTATACTTACGGCCGATAGCGCCTGCCGCCCGGCAAAAGCAAAACGAAATGAGTGATTACTATGAAAAAAACCATTGTTGTTGGAAACATTATTTTTATTTATTTGGCTGCGCTTCTCCCAGCGCTTTTATTTACTGCTGGCAGCAATGGATTCCTTACATTTATATGGGATCGTCTCTTTTCCAACAATATTTTTGTGCCCCTTGGGTTTCTTTTGCTCATAGGGGTTATCCTATATATATTGAATATATGCTTTTTGCTGATGGTAAAAAATGGGAAATGGGCTGCGCAAGAACTTGCTAAGGCCAACATGATTGTAAAACTGGCACAGATCCCGGCATATATATTTATCTTTGCCATAGGGCTGCTCTGCGGCTTAATGATCTTCACCATAGGCATCTCTTTCGCCTTGCTGTTGTTAGATATATCCAGTATCGGCATGACCGGCATCTTTGCTTCTTCCGCTTTTTATTCCTTAAGGAAGGAGAAAAAAATATCAGGAAAAATGCAGGTGCTTTACACCCTTGCATCTTTCCTGTTCTGCGCAGACGTCGTGATTGCCATCCTGGCATACCGAGCTTCTTTGAAAACTCCTTCCCCGGATAAGGCTTAAGCTATTTGCCACATTGGCGCATTCATACGGCGGCGTTCTCCGCCACAGCCACTTCATTCAGGCTGATGTACCTCTGCTCTAACTGCAGCTTCCTGGCGCATAATACGCCGCTGATACATACCGCCAGCACGGCTATGGCAAATACCACCATATTGCTGCGGTTTTTATTTCCATTGATCTGTGCATATTTATCTCTTCTTTTTGCCATATTTTCCCTCACCTTTTCTTAACAGTTACTAATCTATTGTGATTATCGTATTCTATCATTAGTTTTGGGAAAAATCTTTAATTCCATTCTATTAATTTATTAAGAAATTATGTAGGCCCATGCCTATGAAATCCGCCTTGCGTATCGCGGTAGATTGATCTGACGTTCCGTGTAACTATGCAAAACGTTTCCCAGGCCAATGGAAATTACTGCCCCTGCTACAGGCACGCAAACTCCTGCAAAGTTTCCTTTACCGTTTCCCAATCATCTTCCTGTTCAATCCGAAGCGTTAAAGGCTTTGACAAATCCACGCTGAAAATTCCCAGAATTGATTTTGCATCAATGATATACCTTCCAGCCAGAATATCGAAATCTCCTTCAAACACGGAAATAAGGCTGACAAATTTTTTCACTTTCTCAATCGTATCTAATTCAATTCTCATTTCCCGCATCATCCATTCTCCCTTCGGAACGCCTCTATCTCAGATATGGAGGGCATAACCCGCAAAGCCCCCTTCCTTGTTGTTACCAGGCAAGCCGCTGCATTGGCGTAAGAGAGCATTTCCTGCAAAACCTCTTGTGTAAAACCATCGAAGCCAAACTGTAAAACAAAATGCAGCATACATCCGCAGAATGTATCGCCCGCCCCCGTAGTCTCAATAGTCCTCTTTGAACGAAACGGTTCTCCTGTGATAATATGGCCACGGTAAAACGCCTTACTGCCATCTTTTCCCATGGTGGCGCAGACAAGCGGAATCTGATATTGCTCAAGTAGCTGCTGCACGCCTTTTTCAATATCCTTTTGTCCGCTCAGAAATTCCACTTCATTATCCGATATTTTCAAAATGTCACACTGAGAAAGGCCATACTGTATTTTTTCTTTGGCTGTCTGCAAATCCTTCCACAACGGCGGCCTCAAGTTAGGGTCGAACGATACCAGTTTTCCATTTTCCTTGGCCGTCTCAATCGCATACCTCGTTGCCGCTTCCGCCCTTTCTGAAGTCATGGACAGACTGCCAAAATGAAATATCTTCGCCGATTGTATAAGCTCCCGGGAAACTTCCTCTTTCCCCAGCATCATGTCCGCACCGGGATTACGGTAAAAGGAAAAATCCCTATCCCCATCCGGCTTGTTGTGCACAAAGGCAAGCGTCGTCGGCACTTGAGCGTCAAACCGCAAGCCGTCCGTACATATCCCCTGTTCCCGAACCGCATCCTCCAACAATTTTCCGAATGAATCTTGGCCTACCTTGCCGATAAACGCCGTGGAACGGCCTAATTTCTGTAGGCAGGAAAGCACATTGCAGGGCGCCCCGCCCGGATTTGCTTCATATACAGGATTCCCCTGGCCGCTGGCGCCATAATCTGTAAAATCAATCAACAATTCACCTAATGCAACGACATCCATAAATACTCCTTTCAATGCTCTATATCATGCTTCTCAATATCCACCAGCGCGCTGCCATCACAAATAAACCGTATTTCCTGCGCCTTTAAGGGTGTGTAAATCACTGTGCTAAGCACCATTTCCCCATCGTTCACAAACAGTTCTACCGAATTTTTATCCATAATAAACCGCAGCTTTACAGGCTCAGAACCATCCATCTTTGCACGCCGAATGCAGACAATATCCTTTGTTACGCCGGAATACGTGCGGTCAACTTCCATGATACCTTTTTCTTTCTGCAATGTAAAGCGGGTAAAATACTCATCACTCCCTGCTACATCAACGACAAACTCACGAAAACTGCCTGACAGAATTTTAACCGTGAAATCTATAATTCTCCCAGAGACGCCCTCAAACTGCCTCTCTCCCTCTATCCGCGCTTTTTTATAACTGACGTTGTTTTTCCAATAATGTTCCAACTCCCGCACCGGTCTTTGCAACAACCTGCCGCCTACGATGGAAAGCTCCCGTGGAAGCGTCATCATCCCTTTCCATCTCTGCCCTTGGGGGATAAAGGAATCATCCCATGAATGCATCCAGGCAATTAAAATTCGTCTTCCATCCGGCAGGCATGTGGTCTGCGGTGCATAAAAATCTAATCCATAGTCCAAGGAAACAGGTTTTCCTTTGGTAAATAGTTTCTGTTCCTTATCATAGCTTCCCAGAAAATACACCGCATTGTTGCCATTATGAAATTCATAGCCTTGTGCTTTCATATCCTGCGGCGAACAAATCAGGACGTCTGCGCCGTCCAGTGCAAAGAAATCCGGACATTCCCACATACTGCCAATCACACCGCCATTATGAGCCAATACGCCTTCATACTTCCAATTGTATAAATCCATACTGGAAAACAGTACAACCTGTCCATTGCCGGATTCATCCCGATTGCCTGCCAATAGATAATAACAATCATTATCCTTCCAGACTTTGGGGTCCCGGAAGTCTACGCGGCTAAACCCTTGCGGCATCATTTCCCCTGTAATCACCGGACAATCTGCCATTTTCTTGTATTCTGAACCATCGCCGATTGCAATGCACTGGTTCTGACGCTCCTGCCCGCTCTTCTTATCTTTGGTAACTCCTGTATATAGCAGCACATGCCCCTCTTCCGTCTCCAGGGCGCTTCCTGAAAAACATCCTTCCTTATCGTACGCCTCATCCGGCGCAAGAGCCGCCTTACATTCCTGCCAGTGAACCATATCCTCCGTCACCTGATGGCCCCAATGCATCGGCCCCCATTTCGTATCATAGGGATAATACTGGTAAAATAGATGCACCTTACCCCCATACACCGAAAAACCATTGGGGTCATTCATCCAGCCGACCGTGGGCGTCACATGAAATACAGGCTTTTCTTCCGCAGAAATGCGGTTTATCTCCTCAAATTGCCTTGCTTTCTCCAATAAATCCATCTCTTATCCTGCCTTTCCTAATTTATACATCTGCCGTTATCGCCAGTTCCGTTTTTGCATCAAAGAAATGCATCTTATGAGGCATAAACACGAAATCAATTTCATCTCCAACCTGGCTGACCTCATATTTTGATACCCTGGCAACGCTCGTAATGCCACCGAATTGAAAATACAGATTATTTTCATTTCCCATAATTTCCGTATTATCAATCACGGCTTTCTGCCTGCATTCTGCATAAACTTCCATGTTCGAGGAATCTAGCTTAATATCCTCGCCGCGGATACCCATAACCACATGGTCATATCCTTGCAATTTTCCCTTCACGGCATCGGGCAGCTTCATCTTCTTTCCATCGGAAAATACAATACCTTCCCCATCTACCTTAACATCATAGAAATTCATCTGTGGAGAGCCGATAAATCCCGCCACAAACTTATTGATGGGATGTTCGTATAATTCCATAGGTTTGCCAACCTGCTGAACAACGCCGTCCTTCATAATGACAATACGATCTGCCATCGTCATCGCCTCCACCTGGTCATGTGTGACATAAATTGTCGTACTTCCCAGGCTGCGGTGAAGTTTACTAATCTCGTTGCGCATACTGACCCTCAACTTGGCGTCCAGATTGGATAGCGGCTCATCCATCAGGAATAATTTCTGATTCTTGACAATCGCCCTGCCGAGAGCGACCCTTTGCCTCTGCCCGCCCGAGAGATTCTTGGGCTTTCTATAGCGGTACTCCTCAAGTCCCAGGATTTCAACCGCCCAATCTACTTTCCTCTGAATCTCAGCGGCTGGAACCTTCATATTTTTCAAACCATAGGAAATATTCTTTTCCACTGTCATGTGCGGATATAAGGCATAATTCTGGAATACCATGGAAATCCCACGGTCTGCCGGAGCCGTCTCATTCATGCGGCTGCCGCCAATCAGCAGATCCCCCGACGTGATATCCTCAAATCCTGCAATCATTCGCAGCGTAGTCGATTTGCCACACCCGGACGGTCCTACAAAAGCAATAAACTCCTTTTCTTCAATTTCCAAGTTAAAATCCGTCACAGAACTTTTATCATTTCCCTTATATTTTTTACAAATGTTTTTCAACTCTACATAACTCATGCTTTAGCCCTCCTTTGAACCTGTTGAGATAACGCCTTCTACAATCTGCTTGGAGAAGAATGAATAGATGATAATAACCGGAATCGTAACCATAGTAATCACTGCCAGCGTCTGCCCTGTCGTCGTATTGTCATTTGACGTAATCGCATTTAATCCGATCTGCGCCGTCAGCAAATCACCGGAGGTAAATACCAGGGACGGCCACAGATAATCGTTCCACACATTCAGAAATGTAAACACGCTGACTGTAGCAACTACACTTTTAGACATCGGCAGCACCATGGTAAAGAAATATTTTAACGGCCCGCAGCGGTCAAGCTGCGCAGCTTCATACACATCGTCCGGAAGGCTGACAAATACTTGCCGAAACAAAAAGATATTGAACGGATTTACGATCATTGGCAATATGTAGCCCAGCACGGTATTCAAAAGCCCCAGTTTCGCTACAATCAGGAAGTGGATGGTGATAATCGTCTCCATAGGAACAATCATTAAAAGCATAATAATCATCAGCCAGCGTTCCCGGAAGGGAAACTTGATTTTCGCCAGCGCATATCCGGCAAGCCCATTGACAACTACTCCTAAGACAATCAAGACGGCTGCATAGAATAACGTATTGCACATATATCTGATAAAATTGGTATTTGTCAATACCGTAATATAATTTTCTAAAAAGCTCCCATTAAGAACGGGCGGCACAAACGCCCGCAGAGAATTCATATCTGCTGTGATTGCCGCGTCTGGTTTAAATGAATTTGCCAGCATCCATATCACTGGAAAGAGAAAAAACAGCGAAGCTATCAGCAGCACAATTGTCAATATCCAATTATTTCTTTTTTGTTTTCTTGTTACCATCTTTCTCCTCCTTATCCCTTGTCAGGATGGTCTGAATAACCGTCAGTATCATTACAAAAAATGCAAAGGCAATCGCCATTGTGGACGCCAGGCCGATTTCCCAGTTTACCGTACCTGTTTCATAAATGTCGTACACGACGGTATAAGTGGAATGGGAAGGCCCGCCTCCAGTCATTACCATTGGCTGGACAAGCATACGGAACGCCCCGATTGTTATCGTAATAAATACAAAGATACAAAGCGGCTTTAATTCCGGCAGCGTAATATCCCGAAATTTCTGCCAGGGAGTTGCATGGTCCATTTCCGCCGCCTCATAAAGCGCAGGGTTGATTGCCTGGATGCCACCGAGGAAAATAATCATCTGATACCCCACTCCTTGCCATGCGCTCATAACCGCAATAGACGGCAGCGCTTGGCTGGCGCTGTTGATAAAAGGCTGTGCAGAAATTCCCATTACGCCCAGCACCGAATTCAAAATACCTTCTGGGCTATAAATTTGAATCCAAAGTGTTGATACTACGGCAAGAGACATGACAACGGGCACAAAAAATGCAACTTTAAAGTATTTTTTGCAATGGCTTACCTTGTTAATCAGCAGCGCAAGCCCTAATGCTCCAAGCCCCTGTAAAGGAACAATAATAATCACGAACTTCACGGTATTAAAAAATGCCTGCCTGAAATCTTCGTCCTCAAATATCTGGATATAATTTTCCAGTCCTGTAAAATGGGTCAGTTTTGGGTTCAGTGCAAAGAAATCCGTAAAACTAAACACCAGCGTCAATACCATCGGCAAAAACAAAAAGATCGTAAGCAACACCAATGCCGGACCAAAAAAAGCCATTCCCATAAGCGATTCTGATTTTCTTCTTTTCATCACTCCACCTTATAACGCTTTAACTTCGCGTCAATCCTTTCTATTGATTTCTCCAGTTCCTTCTGTGGCTCTTTCCCTGTCAGCACTACATTTTCTAATACCTCCTGCACAGAAGCGCTCACCTGTGGGTATACAGGCGTCTTCGACCTGGGATGCCCATAACTTTTCAATTGATGATACAGCGCTTTATAATTCTCATCCTCCTCAAACAGCGGACTGCTCTCAAATGCTTCGTATGTAGAAGGAAAACTCCTGCTCTCTTCCCAGAGACGTTTTCCGCTCTCTACACCACTCATATGCTGTACCAATTTAGTCGCTCCCTCAATATGTTCCGTTTTTGAGGACGCCGCAAACGCCCACGAACCTGTCGGGGTATACCGTTCTCCCTTCCATTTATCAGAGACAACATAAGGCGCCACACCAAGATTTACCTCTGGATAATTGGCATATATTGTGTTTACTTCCCACGCCCCGTCAAATTTAAAAGCTGCCCTGCCGCTCTCAAATAAGTCTGTAATCTGCACCGGAGACATATAACCGCGGTTTAAAATTTCTTTAAAATAATCTAATGTCTCAAGGTTTTCCTGAGAATCAAAGACGCCCTTAGCATTCAGCCCGCTATCATCCACAAAATCCCCTTCATTCGACCAAAAGAATGGGGCGTAATAATAAATGGTCGCCTCTCCTGTGGGAAATGTCATATCTATGGCATATCCATTCTTTTGGTCTGTCACTGCTTTTACCTTTTCAAGAACTGTAAGAAATTCCGTCCACGTCCATGGGTGGTCTTCGTCCGGTATCTCTACGCCTGCTTCCTTTAAAATATCCTTATTGTAATATAACCCCACGCTGGATTCCATCGCCCCCAATGCATACAACTTATTGTTATACGTTCCCTGTTCAATAATAGATTCCAAATATACGCTTTTCTCTTCCTCAGACAATTCTGCCAAAGGCTTGATAATCCCGTTCTCTGCATACGCTGCAATATTCGGCCCATCCACGGTCAATACATCCGGCAGGCCGCCTGACATAACCGAAGCGTTAATCTTATCAGAATAACCGCCGCCGCTGTCGTTTCTGGGAATAAATTCAATATCTGCAAAATACGTACCGTCATATGCTTCATTAAATGATTCGACTGCCTCCTTATAGCATTGCCCTTCCTCCGTCTCCTCAATAGAATGAACCCAGATGGACAGGTATTGTTCCCCTTCGTCATACCCTGCAATCTCACCCGGCGCAGGCTGCTTGGGCCCACATCCTGCCAGCACAGCCGCCGCTGATAAAGAGGCGACGAATAAAACACCTTTTCGCTTCATCCCCATAGCTCTCTCCTTTCTCGATACATGACA
>CATLBW010000015.1 GCA_949879775.1 uncultured Lachnospiraceae bacterium | reverse complement strand
ATTTCTAATTACAAGGGCCGCTTTCGCTTCTTATAAATCACAGTAAGCGAAAGCGGCCGCACATTTTTAGTATTGTGTCAAGTGCTTTTTGATTTTTTCAAACTTCTAAACTTAATGACATTATCCAGTGGATGTCCGCTTAGCGCGGACCGAAGCGAAGCGTAGACCTTGCACTCTTTGACGCGCCAAACGCAGCGGCATTTTCTGCCTTCATCCATCCCCATGGATAATGCGGCCATGGAACTGCATATATTTTATTTGGGAAAAAAGCATAAACACAGCCATCACTGCCATAATAAATTTTGCGGCCCAGGCAGGGATATCCCAAAACAAAAGCAGCACAAACAGCCCAACGTCCAAAACTGCCGTGCAGATTTTCCCATACCATTGCGCCCCATTCCAGGCTTGTTTCTTTTTTTTCAGGTACAGGCCCATAAACAGCATATACCCCTCTTTTAACAGAAACATAAGAATTAGCGCATACATCTGCGGATAACGATAAGCCACAGCCAGTATAAGCGTCCCCTGCGTAAGCTTATCAGCCATCGGGTCTAACGCTTTCCCAAATTCTGTCACCATGCCAAAACGCCTGGCAATCCTGCCATCAAAAAAATCTGTCAAAAATAAAACCGCCAGGACCGTAAAAGCCACTGCATATTGCCTGACAGAGCCTGCACGGATATACAATACCAAAAATACCGGAAGCATCAATATCCGGAAATATCCCATGAGGTTGGGGATGCTAAAATACTCTTTCAACCATTCTTTCTTCATTTGTATGCTCCTCCTTAGCACAAATAATAGTGCGTGATAGCAAGCCTTGTCAAGTAGGAACTGCCTTACGGCTACTTTTCTTCCTTCAAATTTTTTAACAATTTATGGCATAAGCCCCTTTGTCATGTTATAATAGAAAATACCGTTGATAAAGCAGAGAAGGAGATTCCTATAATGAATGAAATTCAGGACGAAAGATATTCTGTGGCCGGCGAAGCCATCTACGATGCGTTTTTTCTGGTACTTAAAGAAAAAGAATTAGACAAAATAACTGTTTCCGATATCATAAAGAGAGCCGGCATTGTCCGCAGCACTTTTTACAACCACTACGAAAATATACCAGCCCTCATCATTGCCGTTGAAGATAAAACAATCCAGGACATATTCTCCCTCATGGAAGAATTCCATCCCAAAAACGACCGGGAAATGTGTAAGTCTTACTTCCTGACAATCTGTGAATACACCATGACAAACCCTTTCTTAGCCAACCTCTTAAAAAACCCGGGGGGCGGGGCATTTTTTGAAAAATTCATCACCATGTTCCACCGCTATGTATCAAATGTCATGCAAAACACAGACCCTTCCCATCCCAGCAAGGAGGAGTTCTCCTATATGATTGCCTGCATCATCGGCAGCACTGTCGGCGTGCTCCATAAATGGAGCGCAGAAAATTTCCAGGCCCCAGCGGAAGTCATCGCCGACATTCTTACACAATCATTTATTGCGGTCATGATGCCTTTTATCTCATAAGGGGAGGCGTGCTTCCTTATTGCTCTAACGGCTCGTCTACCAGGGCCTCCTGCCGCTTAATCTTCTTTGTTGAACTGCGGATAAACGGGTTTTTGCGCACAACCAGCCCGGTAATCTGGCGGTAGGTAGGCTGGTTTTTATTATACCCATCCAAAAATGCCTGCAACCCTGCCTGGATTTCTTCTTCCCCGAGCCCTTTTGCCTGAACAACATCCATATCCGGGTAAATCCTCGCCGTCAGCCCATTGTCCTCACCTGTTACAATCACTTCCCCGACCAGCGCGCCAAGCGCAAGTTTATTCTCAATTTCTTCCGGAGAAATATTTTCCCCATTTGAAAGGATAATTAAGTTCTTCACACGTCCATTGATAAACAGGAACCCATCTTCATCCAGATACCCCTTATCCCCCGTATGCAGCCAGCCGTCTTTCAAAGTCTCCGCCGTCTCTTCGGGCATTTGGTAATATCCCTTCATGACGCTGCTGCCTTTAACTAAGATTTCCCCATTTTCAAAAGCTATCTGCGCATTGGCAAGCGGCCTGCCAATAGATCCCGGCTTATTATCACCCGGCATATTGGAACTGATAACCGGGGAACACTCCGACATGCCATACCCTTCATAAATATCTACGCCATATTCCGCAAACTTATCAATATAAAATGGGTCCAGATGTGCGCCGCCGGTAAATATGATTTTGAGGTTCCCGCCAAATACATTAGCTGCCAGCGCCAATTTGGGAATTGCTGGATCGGCTGCGGAAAGCCTTTTGTAAATCGTCTCCACCATCATGGGCACCATCAGGATTACCTGCGGTTTGAACACGCCCATATTTTTCACCATATGCAAAAGGGAATCATTGATACATATGGTAGCGCCCAGGGAAAATCCCTTGAGCCAGTCCATCACCAGGCAGAACGCATGGTGGATCGGCAGCACGCTCAGCATTGCCGTCCCCGGCTCCGCTGTGTAACGGACATACTCCACGTTCGTTGCCAGGTTATCCTGCGTGAGCATAACGCCTTTGCTTTTTCCGGTCGTCCCGGAGGTAAAAATAATCGTCGCCACATCCTCAGGAGCCGGCCTTACCGTATCCGTGCCATTATCTTTGGCAGCGTCCTTAAGCTCCGCCAAGGATACGACTTTTTCATTGCCTGCCCCTGCTTCTTCGTCCTGAAGCAGCCAGATTTTCCTAAGCTTGGGGCATGCAGACAAAATAGGGTCCAAAAGCGCCGCCCCTTTCGGGCTTAAGAACAAGCCTTCTGAATCTGAACGGTTGATTAAATCAATCAAGTCTTCTCCCGGAAGGCCAGCGTCAAGCGGCACGGCAACCGTATTTCCGGTGATAACGCCCAAATAGCTTTCAATCCACTCTACAGAGCTGTTGCCAATAAGGGCGACGTGCTTGCCCTGAAAGCCTTCAGCAAGCAAGCCTTTCCTTACCGCCACAACATTTTCCATCAATTCTTTGTAGCTTCTCTCAAGGATTTCTTTTTTCTGAAGCCACTTCACCGCCTTAATATCCGCAAACTTTTCTACGCTGTTTTCTAAAACATCACGAATTAACATTCCCATAATTTACGCCTCCCCCTGTAATTTCTCCATCATTTCCAGAGCCTCCGCAATCGTAAGGACCTTTAATACGTCCTCCTCCTCCAGCTCTACGTCAAACGTATCTTCAAGCTCTCCCAGAAAAGACATAAAATCAAGGGAACTGAATCCCAAATCCTCCCTGAACCTCATTTCATTCTTCATATCTTCCGGCTTTACCTCACAATACTGAGCTACAATTTTCTTAAACTGCATTTCGTTTGTCATCATTCTTCCTCCTGTTTTTGACTATTACACTTGTTCCATAATCTCCCCGATACTCATATCCGGCTCCGCAATCCCCTTGAAAAGGATGCGCATCATATAGTAATATAACAGCTCCATATCGTGTTCTTTTAAATGGACCGTCTGATAATGGTAAGAAAAGTTCATCCCCCCATGTTCCGTATGCGATACGGTTAAATACATTTTTTTGGTGGCCGCGCCATTGGCAAACCATTTGGAATGCTGCGGGATCTGCTCCAAATGCGGATTGTCCATCTTCACCGGAAGCGGCTGGTAGGTGAGGTAACAGCTCTCATAAGCCGTATGCTCCGGCGTATGGTAACGCTTCCTCATTTCTTCCATAATCAGCGCCGGGTCATAATTGCTATGCATATAGATACGGTTCTGGACATTCTGGATTTCATAAGCAGCCGCTATAAATTCCATCTCAGCAGGGATCACCGTCCTGCAGGGGAACATAATCGTCCTGCTGCCCCCGGACGTCCATTCATCATGCGTGGAACGCCGAGAGATGAAATTCTGTATTGTAATATCTTCCTGCCCGTCATTCACCTTCGACAGATAAGTCCGGATTCCCAGCAGCAAGAGGTTTGTCATCGAAAGCTGATGGTTCATACAAAAAGCAATCAGGTTTTTGGTCGGCTCCGGTTCCAGATAATAATCCTTCACTTCCACAAACAAATCCTTTAACTCAATATCCGCCGCCCTTAAGTTTTTATTGCCATGCTTTTTCCTCGCTTCTTCAAGGACAGACGGCCCTTGGATATCAGAGTACAGCGGCTCTCCCAGGGCGTCCAACTGGTCATCCCAGAATTTCTTGTCCTTGGCAAGGCGTTTTTCGTTATTTGCCTTTTTCAAATCCCTTTCCAAAACCATCTCAAAATCCGCTAGGTCCTTAGGGAATTCTGAGCCAAACCGATAATGCGTATAAAGCTGCATCAAATCATTTATCATTACCACTAAGCCGCAGGAGTCAATCAGCCTGTGGTCCATGTGGATAAAAAACCCATTAAACCCTTCTGGAAGTTTTACCATCGTCACGTCACACAACGGGATATCATCCCCCTCAAACGTCTCATACGCCCATTGCTGCATGAGCTTATCCGCCTCAGCCAGGCTCATGCCGGACAGATCCTTAAGAGGAATATCCCTGGTTTCTTTCTCTGCAATATATTGCTTTACCTGCCCTTTTTCATCAGGCTTCGTAAAGCGGACCCTCATACATCCATAACGCTCGAATTCTAATTGGATACATTTCTTTAAAAGGCCAAAATCCAAGGCTGCTTTTAAAGACGCTACGACGCTGACGCCGGACACCTGCTGGGTCTTATAATCCTGAATCCAATTATGGTGCATTTTCTGTGCGGCTGTCAACGAATAATAATCTTTCATGAAAAACCCTCCTATTTCCTTCCTTCTGAGAAACAGTATGATGATATGTTGATAATGGGAAAACCGTTTTCTCATTTATCAATGTGTCAGTACACTAACACATTTCACTTTTAAATTCTACCCCCTTAGAGAGTTAGCATACACTTTATCCAAAATTGACCGAGACTTTATAAAAACAAGGAACTGCCCGCAAATCAAATACCCCGCAGCAAGCTGACGGGGTATTTGACCCCTCGCCGGGGCGGCATCCCCTCTTCTGCGAAGAGCAGATAAGCCTCGCGGCATTCGCCAAATATCCGCGCATACCCACAGGGCACTTAGCGCGGCTGCTTGGCTCATTGCTCGCGGGAATAACTTGCCAACAGTCCCTAAGCCCAAAAAACAGCCGTCTTAGCGACGGCTGCCTTCAAACATGATATTCTGCATATAGCTTCTTCCTGTATCTTCATTTAATCATATTTCTCAAAAAAACCCAGCACCTTCTCCCTATATAATTCCGGCTCCTCATAAGCGCTGCAAAGATGCCTTGCCTCAGACACCACCACAAGCTCCTTGGGGGCCCGGCAAAGGGAATAATTATATATCGTATTCCCCGGGTCCACATAAGTATCTTTGGCTCCATGGAAAAACAAAACCGGCCTCTGGTTGGTCTTCATAGCTTCCGCTGTGTCCGCCTCCTTCATGCGAAATCCCGCCAAAAATGCACAGAACAGATTCAGCCGGAATAACAGCAGCCCAATCCAATGCAGATGAAACCAGTTCGCTGCCATGTCCTGCATCTGCCCTTTCATGGAACGGAAGCCGCAGTCAGAAATTAATCCCCTCACTTCCCGCGGCAGCCTGTGGCCGGACGCCATAAGCACAGACGCCGCCCCCATGGATTCCCCATAAAGGTAGATTGGAAGTTTCCTTTTATTGCGTTTAGAAATATAATACGCCCACTTCTGCACATCATACTGCTCTTTCGCCCCGAACGTGATATACTCCCCTTCACTTCCCCCGCAGCACCTTTGGTCTATAAAAAGCAGGCTGCAGTGGTTCTCATGCAGGAACTTTGCCATATAAGCAAAGTCCCCAAAGCCGCTGCCTTTATATCCATGGCTCAATATGACAAACCTTTTTGCAGCCTCAGCCGGCAGATAAAACGCATGCAGCCTCAGCCCATCCGCGCTTTGTATATAACAATCCTGCATCGGCTGTTGTGCGCACCAGGCCTTGCCAGCCTCATATTCCTCCTCAAATTTATGCCTTGGGTGGTTCACCTTCGTATGGGACAAGGCAAACCACTTCTTCCTTGCCAGCCTCTTATTATCTTTGTAACGGACTGTCATGTTAAAAAAAGACCAGCCAAAGGCCATGAATACTGTAAATGCCCCCAGGGCCGCCCCTGCGGTTTTGATAACCTTATTTTTCATAATCCAACATCTAACCTCTTTTTCTTTACGTTTTTCCTTCTATCATAGCAGCTATCCTGAGCAGCCGCTATTTTATTATATTATTTTTCATCAAAAAAATCAAATTTATGTTGACTTTATGCCGTTTCATGTATATACTATCTATAACGGGTAATAACTTTAATTAGTAAAAAAAAGAAAGGATGTGTCAAACATAGTTATGATGTATAAAGCAAAGCATTTAACAAACAGTGAAGAAGATTTAATGGAACTCTTCTGGGAGAAGAACGTCCCCCTAACAAGCGTCCAGATCTCAGAGCTTTCCACAGACCGTTCCTGGAATGGCAATTACATACATATGATGCTGCGTTCGCTCTTAAAAAAGGAAATGATTACCGTATGCGGAACCCGGCAATATGGCAAACAATACGCCAGGCAGTTTATCCCCGCAATTACAAAAGAAGAGTATGCCGCCAAGATTGTAATGTCCAAGGGCATTGATAAGAACTCCATCGCCGCAATCACAGTGGCAATGGTAAACCAATCAGATGAATCAGACGATGATGAGCTGATACAACAATTAGAAGCCATTATCGAAGAGCTAAAGCGTAAAGCTGCAAAGGGGGAATAAACGTGCAGGTTACGCCCTCTTCTCTACTTCTGGCTGTAATCTGGAACTTATCAACTTTCATACGAGAAAAGGAGTGAACATATGTCAACATTATCTTTGGAAAATGTAACATACACCTACAAAAACGCACCAAGAGCTGCTGTTTCAGGGATTTCCTGCAAATTTGAGGAAGGTAAGGTCTATGCCATCGTAGGTCCTTCCGGCTCCGGGAAATCCACGCTGCTTTCCCTGCTGGCTGGGCTGGATCTGCCCACAAAGGGCGAGGTCGCTTTTGACGGCGACAGCCTTGCCGGGCTGAACCTTGACCGCTACCGCCGGGAAAGCATTTCCATGATATTCCAGGCATTCCACCTGTTCCCGTTAATGACGGTTATGGAAAATGTCTGCTTCCCCATGGAACTATGCGGCGTAACGCCAAAAGACGCAAAACCCCGCGCCTCTGCGCTGCTTGAAGGCGTCGGCATCACCAAGGAACAGATGGGGCGGTTCCCCTCAAAGCTTTCCGGCGGGGAACGGCAGCGCGTGGCAATCGCCAGAAGCCTTGCCTCTAACGCCAAAATTATACTCGGCGATGAGCCGACCGGGAACCTGGACGGCGCAAACACGCAGAACATCATCGATATCCTGTGCAGCCTTGCACACGAAAAGGATTACTGCGTCATTATTGTCACACATGATATGGAAGTTGCAGAAGCCGCCGACGTAGCCCTGCGCATGAGGGACGGTGAATTACGGATCGCTTAGTTATAGCCAACGACAAAGCTTTTTGTGCTTTGACGTTACAAAACTTCCCCTTATAGGATTAGGGCATACCAGCATCCGGTATGCCCTTTACTTCCTAATAGTTATTCCCCCGCCTTCACATCGGCGTCCCAACTTCTATTAAATTACCGTCCGGGTCATAAAAGCGGATGACCTTCTGCCCCCAGGAATGCTCCATCAGCGGATTTACATAACGAATCGGCTCACGGTAATTTTCTAATTTCTTCACAAAACATTCCAAATCGGCTTCCTCAAAATACAGCTCACAAGCATTGTTCTTGGCAACAATTTCCCTCCCTATGAACTGCTCCCATATTTTCTTATCCTGAAGGACGAGGCCTTCTGTCATGATAACATTCCCATCATTGTCAAGTATCACGTCCAGGCCAAATAACTCCTTATAAAAAGCGATGGATTTCCCGATATCCTCGACAACGATTAACACATTTTTTAATTTCATTAATGGACCTCCGAAGGCTTCATGGCACAAAACAGCCGCTCCTCAATCTCTACCAACGTATTTGCATACTCCCTCAATTCCTCCGCCAGCTTTTTCCTGCCGCTCCCTTCCTGTTTCTTATATAAAATACGATGCTCCATACTTGCCCAAAAATCCATAGACATAGTACGAAATTGAATCTCCACCGGGAAATATTCCATGCCGTCTAAACAGTACACCGGAATCCCCACAATCACATGGTAACTGCGGTAACCGTTGGCTTTGGGTTTCTTAATATAGTCACACTCACGGACCACAATCAAGTCTGCCTGACGCTTTAAGACGTCTACAAGGCTGTAAATATCATCTGCAAAATAGCAAATCACCCGCACGCCCGCAATATCCTGCAGATAGTCCTTGGCGTTCATCACTGTAGGCTCTTTCTCCTTCTTCCTTAATTTATCTTCTATGCTCTTTTTCTCCTTAATCCTATCCTGGATATTATGTATAGGCTGTCCCGCCGAAACTTCATACAGATTATGTTCCAACACATGAAGCCTGGCTAACAAGACTTCCTTGGCGTCCTCATAAGGCTGTATGAATGAATAGTATTCCTGATCAGTCATAAAGCTCCTTTCCCTCCTCTCGCTAAAGTATAACAGATTAATATGAGAAATACATAAAATTTTCTGGATAAATTTCTTAAAATATTGTAAACATTGGCATGAGGAGGGACCCAACGAAGTTGGGAGGAGCCCTGATGCCTTCTTCCGGCTCCTTTAACTTTGCTGGCATGAGGAGGGACCATAGCGCCTGAATTGATGAAGGACGCAAAAAACCAGGACTATTTTAGAAACCGTTTTTCTGTTTATATTCCGTCCCCCATACTACCATCGCGTCTAAAATAGGTTTTAGGCTATACCCCGTCTCTGTTAAAGTATATTCTACCCGCGGCGGCACTTCCGGATATACTTTCCGGGAAAGCAAGCCGCTCTCTTCCATGGAACGCAAATTCGCCGTCAACACTTTTTGCGATACATCCCCAATAGATTTTTTTATTTCCCCAAATCGCTTCGTACCGTCTAATAAATCACGGATAATTAAAACTTTCCAGCGGTCGCTGATAAGCATCAGCGTTGTCTCCACTGGGCAGGCAGGTAAATTTTTGCCCATAAAAATCCCCCATTTCTCCACAATAGTTTCTTCTGGGTAACTATGGCACAATAAAGTGCGTACTTTACGTCTTCCTTTTACGGATATATTATAATCTTGCAAGCGGGAAAAAACAAGCCGCAAACAAAATCAAAAAAGAAATCAGGAGGAACAAAGATTATGAAAATAGCAGTTATTTGTGCAAATGGGAAAGAAGGTAAGCTGATTGTCCAGGAAGCTGTTGCAAGAGGAGCTGATGTTACCGCAGTTGTCCGCAGCGAAAACAAATCAGCAGCAACTAAGGTCATTAAAAAAGACCTGTTTGATTTGACCGCAGCCGATTTGCAAAGCTTTGATGTTGTGATTGACGCTTTCGGGGCATGGACGCCGGAAACCCTGCCGCAGCACAGCACTTCCCTGAAGCATCTATGCGACCTTGTAAGCGGCAGAGAAACAAGGCTTCTTGTTGTCGGCGGCGCCGGCAGCCTGTATGTGGACCCGGAACATACCGCGCAGGTAATGGATGGGGCAGACTTCCCAGAAATGTTCAAGCCGCTTGCTTCTAACATGGGCAAAGCCCTTGATGAGCTCCGCACCAGGACAGATGTAAAATGGACGTATATCAGCCCGGCCGGAGATTTCCAGGCAAACGGAAGCAAAACCGGGAAATACATCTTAGGCGGCGAAGAACTGACATTGAACTCCAGGGGAGAAAGCGTAATCAGTTATGCCGACTATGCGGTTGCTATGGTCGATGAAGCCTTAAACGGGAACCACATCCAGCAGAGGATTTCCGTTGTAGCACAGTAGGCAGCGCAGGTCCATATCCTGCCACCCACCTGCCAACGGCAATAGCCTGGTGTTTTGTCCTTCGAACACCAGGCATAAACTAAGAAAAACACGTTTAAACAACAGATTCAAGTTTTACAGAATTTGTTCCATACAATATAGGAAGAAAGGCGGTGCGCGTGATGTATGGTTGGAGGGCTTCCAAAACAGAGGACACGCCAAATGGCATTGAGAGGCTGCGCGATAGTTTGGACAAAGCGGACGCCGTGGTGATTGGCGCTGGCGCAGGCCTCTCTGCTTCCGCCGGTTTTATTTATACAGGCGGACGCTTTGACAGGTACTTCCATGACTTTGCAAAAAAGTATCATTTCAAGGATATGTATTCCGGCGGTTTCTACCCCTATGATACGCTGGAAGAACATTGGGCTTATTGGAGCCGGTATATTTATATCAACCGGTATATGGAAGCGCCGAAACCAGTCTACCATAAGCTGTACGACCTAGTGAAAGACAAAGATTATTTTGTGCTGACAACGAATGTGGACCATTGTTTCCAAAAAGCTGGATTTGATAAATACCGGCTGTTCTACACACAAGGGGATTACGGTTTGTTCCAGTGCAGCAGGCCCTGCCATCCGAATACTTATGATAATGAGGCCATTATTCGGAAAATGGTTGAAGCGCAGGGCTATATTATTGACACAGATGGTACATTAATTCTGCCGGATGGCGTATCACCTAAAATGATCGTTCCGCCACACCTTGTTCCGCATTGCCCGAAATGCAAAAGGCCCATGAGCATGAACCTTCGGGCGGACCATACTTTTGTAGAGGATGAAGGATGGCGTCTGGCCTCGGAGCGGTATGCACAATTTATCCGCAGACATCAGAATATGAAAATGCTGTTTTTAGAGGCAGCAGTCGGATTCAATACACCAACAATCGTAAAATACAGCTTTTGGCATATGACGCATGAATGGAAAGATGCCGTTTATGTCTGCCTGAACTATGGAGAGGCATATGCGCCTGAGGAAATAGAAAAGAAGTCTATTTGTATCAATGGGGACATTGGAGAAATTTTGTATCAGCTTTAAAAAACATGCAATTTCTCATTTGAAGGAATATGGAGAATGGCGGATGGCTGCCCATCCGGTGTTTCTAGCCATCTCCTTCTGCCATTCCTATCTCAAAAGACTGATTTTCCCTGTCAAACAAAAGAATGCGGTCGCAAACCTGTTCATTTTCAGCTCTGTCCCGGTATTCCCGCACTAAATCGTAACGCTTCCAAAGATGCATGGGAACCACATATCCGCTGTTTACCTGCTGCAAAAAATAATCAATTCCCAGAAACTTGTCCTGCTCCTGCCTGGGATCGACCACCACAAAGGAAACATCCGGGTTACGCTCCGCCAGAAGGCTTATCTGATGCTTATAAGTCGCTTCCTGGTAAAGGTTAAACGCCTCCGTCTCTCCTTCCCACCGCCACCAGTTCAGATCCCCCGCATGATAAATTACCTTGCTGCCGACCGTCACTAAAAACGCTACGCCGCTATCGGTAGACAGCAAAGTCTCAACTGCCAAGCCTCCAATCTCATGTTTCTCCCTTGGCTTAACATAAGTAATCCGTTCTTTGATTTCCTCGCCAAAACCTAACCGTTTCAACATAGAATTGCCCAGCTTCTTCTTCACCTCTTTAGAAAAAATATAGTGAATATGCGGATAACGCCTGCTCCATGCAAGGACTTCCGTATCAAAATGATCTCTGTGGCTATGGCTGGCAAATACATAAACCTGCGTCTCTTTGGGATAATCCGGCAGCTTACCATGGTACTCACAAGACGGCAGCCCTTTGCCGTTGTAATAATCAAAGACCAACACTTTCCCATCCAATTCCACACAAAAGGTACTGTGATGGATATAAGTTATTTTCATAATTTCCCTTTCATCAATAGCTTCTCTATTATAGCAATTTCCCGCTCTCTAAAAACCAACGGAAGTTTACCTTACCACCTTTACTTTCGCACCTATCCCTTTTGCCCGCAGCAGCTTTTTATATGCGGACAGCTTACTCTTTGGCACCTTGATGGCTGCTTTCGCATGAATGCCTTTAAATGCCATGCCTCCTACATTTTTACCCGTAAGCATTTTCGACTTGATGGTAATACTTTTCAATTTTTTACATCCATAAAAAGCGCTCTTCCCTATCTTTTTTACCTTCGCTGGAATCGTTATTTTGAGAAGCCCGCTGCATTTATAAAACGCTTTATCCCCAATTACAGTGACATTACCACCGACCGCCACTGACTGCAATTTGCCGCAACCGCTAAACGCGCCTTCACCGATCGTCTTGATATACTTCCCAAGCGTAACTTTCTTTAACTGTTTGTGATTTTTAAACGCGTTCTTACTGATAGATGTTATCTTATATGACTTTCCATTTACTTTCATGGTATTGGGAATCTTTAAAGTCCCCTTGGCATGTTTTTTATCAACTGCCGTTAATGCAGCCTCTTTTTTGCCGCTTGCGTCAAGCATAATTGTCAGCCCGGTTTTCATATCAAAATACTTTTTCTTCCTGCCATCCGTTGGTTTGTTGTTTTCCGGGTTGTTGCCTCCATTCCCCTCTTGCGCAGAATTGCGTTTGACGGTAATCGTGATGGCTGCGCTTCCATCGAGATAATTCTCCGTCCCCTTTACATGGACGGTAATCTTCGCTTTCCCCGCTGCTATACCTCTGATTACGCCTTTGCTGTCAACCGTCGCCACAGAGGGATTGCTTGATGTCAATGTACAGTTGGACAGATTAGTATATTTCCCATTAACGGTAACACGATAGATTTCAGTTGTATTCTTTACGCGAATTTCAGTATCCAAGACATATGCCCTGACTTCCTGCTTCGCCCTGCCAATCGTAAACGTTTTAGAAACTTCTCCAAAATAAGAGCCAATCCCCAGCAGGGTTACCCTGGCGGTGCCCGCCTCTTCATTATCTGAATAAACAACCACGTAATCTTTATTTTCTTTCAGATTAGCGCCATTTATCCGAACGCTCACTTTTGGCGTAATATAATCTCCGGTGTAAGCAAAACTGTTTCGCTCCAAAGTAACGGCCGCACTCTCTATGGAGATTCCTTTTGCTCCCGCCCACGGCTGCCAGGTTATGGTTCCGCCGTGATCCCCCAACGCCTGCTGCGTCCAGGTAGCGTTATGTTCCGTGTAATAAGCATGTAAATTGCAATCCTCAAATACATTGTCATAAAAAGTCCCCCAAATGGTACTGCCAATTTCCGGCGCATCCCCCAGGAAATAAATATGTTTCAAATTATTACAATAAGCAAATGCAAATGCTCCTACAGATTTTACGGAAGCCGGAATTGTGATTACAGAAAGATTATAGTTAGATCGAAAACAATGTGTGCCGATTCTTTGAAGCCCCTCGCCCTCCACGGACACCTTTGATAATTGTCCGCAGTTTCCAAAAGCGCCTTCTCCTATTTCAGCAACCGACTGCGGAATCACAATCTGTTTTAGATTATCATTATAATAAAACGCATAATCTTCTATCTTCGTCACCGTAGAAGGGATTGTTACATTACCCGCTACAGGGCAAGTAAGCAGCATACTCCCGTCCTTGCTGTAAATCACCTGTCCTTCTTCTTTATAAGCCGCGTTTCCCTCTGCCACCGAGATGTCCGTCAGTTTGTCGCAATTTACAAAAACAGACTTGCCAATCTGGGTGACGGAAGCCGGTATGGAGATACGCGTCAGTTCGCCGCAGTCGCTAAACGCAAAGTCGCCAATTTCTGTCAATGTGCCCGGAAGCTCAATCTCCGAAAACCGCCTCCGTGCGAACGCGCTTTCACCAATCTTTTCTACTTTTCTCCCGCCTATCTCCTGTGGCACCTGCAGCACACCGGAAGTTTCTTGCCCATCATACTGGTAGACTACAAGGCTGCCAGATGAAATATAATAACTGAACAGGGAATCCCGCTCTTTGACGTCATAGGGACGATAACCATCCACTTTATCCATGGCATAGCCTGCTTCCAGCTCATAGTACACGCCATTCATCTCCGCCATGGCATTGATGTGCCCACTGCCTGCTCCTAGATCTTTATTGCCATTTCTCGCCCAAGCCTTAATCCCCATCTTGTCACACAATGTAACGATTGCGCTGGTACTTGCCCAGCAATCCCCACAGCCATAGATGATCATAGAATAAACGCCGTTATGGGAAGCCGAATACTCATAGCTTGCCGGGAACCTGGCGACTGCCTCCAGTATTTCTCTATCTGTCATGGTTTGTGAAATATTTTCCTTGATATATGCATCCATGACCGCATCCCCATAAGTAACTGAATAATCTTCCACCTTTACCGTAACGGTGGATGTACTGCCCGCCGTCCGAACCTCAATGCTCGTATCACCGCTTTGCATCGTATAGTAATCATACGCTTCCCCTTCGGGTACGGACATACTATAACCCGGATATTTCTTCCAATAGGTGTATTGGGGTGTGACAAGCCCAGACGACGAAACCTTCGCCGATTTGCCGCTGATGATACGGTAGGTTGCCTTTCCCCCGCCTGCCGGAATCTGATAACTTTGGGGAAGATCCGCCGGTATGCTTATTTTCTCCTGAGCGGAACTTTCCAATCCATAGATTGTCACATTACGATCTGTTTCTTTGGCTTGCGCGCAAAGTGGAACCAAGGCAAAAAACATCAATAGCACAAAAAATATGGTTCCCTTTTTCCATACGCTTCTTTCTCTCATATTATCCATTTCTATTTCCTCCTCCTTGTGGAATAAAAACTCCCTACGACCATCTCCATAAAGCCTTCCTGTCCCCTAAATTATAATTCAAATAGAATAGAGCGTCAATATGCCATAAATTTGAGTATTTCCCTTGGGGAATGAAAGGCCCGTTTGGATGCTTTAATACTGCCGGCTACAGAACATAGGGATTTAAAAAAATAAAACGTAAACCCCAAAACCCACGGACCAACCACAGGTTGACAAGAATGGGGAGAACAGTTAGAATATCGGTAAATTGTTTTCAGGAGAAAATGAAATGATAATCAATACGGGAGGGCGGACAGATACCGTCCAATATTACACGGAATGGCTTTTAAACCGTTTTACAGAAGGGTATGCACTGTCGCGTAACCCATTGTTCCCAAACAAAGTTACACGCTATGAGTTGACACCGGACACGGTTGACTGCGTAGTTTTCTGTTCTAAGGATTACAAGCCCATATTACCGCGCCTGCATGAAATCACAGATCGCTTCAATACCTATTTCCACTATACAATCACTGCCTACGGAAAAGATATTGAGCCGGGCGTCCCAAGCATAGAAGAAAGCGTGGAAACCCTGGTAAAACTTTCCGAAATAGTTGGAAAACAGCGCGTTGCATGGAGATATGACCCTGTCCTGCTGACAAGAGAGTACACCATAAAACGACATTTAAATACCTTTGGGCGCATGGCCAAAATGCTTTCCCCTTACATAGACCGCTGCGTTTTTGGCTTTGTCGAAATGTACAAAAAACTGGAAACCAATATGCCGGAACTTATCCCCCTATCGGTGCAGGATATGGACGAGCTGGCGCAAGGGCTGGGGACGATTGCAGAAAAAAACGGCATTTATATTCAGACTTGCGGGAAAAACGGTAATTATCCCCACTACCATATCCATAATTCCGGCTGCATGACGCTTGATATTTTGGGAAATGCCAACAGCATCATATTCAAAAATTTAAAACATAAAGGCCTAAGGAAGGACTGCCATTGTATCGAAAGCCGGGACATAGGGGCTTACAATACCTGCATGAATGGCTGTAAATACTGTTATGCCAACAAAAACCAACAAAAAGCATTTGAAAACTACCAGATCCATGACAAGGATTCCCCTCTGCTACTTGGCGTAGTTAAGCCGGGCGATAACATAATGCAAGGGGCGCAGAAATCTTTCCAAAAGAAGCGTAATGGCTGAACACGGCGGATGATATCAACCGCAAATCCCCTATCTATCCTTTCATCTCTCCTCCCCTTCCGTTAAACGTTCTGCCCATTCCGCTTCCTTAAAACCTGTGAGCACGACATTACCACTGACAATGAGCGGCCGTTTCACCAGCATCCCATTTGTCGCCAGCAATTTGAGCTTTTCTTCATCACTCATATCTGGGAGTTTTTCCTTCAACTGCATTTCCCTGTACAAAATGCCGCTCGTATTAAAGAACCTTTTGAGTGGAAGCCCGCTTTTTCCATGCCACTCCTTTAATTCTTCATAAGAGGGGTTGTCCTCCACAATATGGCGGTCCGTATATTCTACGTGATGTTCCTCAAGCCATTTTTTCGCTTTCTTGCAAGTCCCACATTTGGGGTATTCTATAAACAGCATCTTTCTTACCTCCGCTTTCCCATAATATATAATGTTGATTTCTGGCAGGACGGATAACTAAAATATTGGGGGAGATTACCTTCTCTTCATCCTTTATCCTGCCAGGAACCTTATTAGAATATTCATCCGAAATACATGTTTCTGGAGCCAAATACCCGCAAAACAGGTAATACGTTTACTTGATTCCCTGATTGCTGTTGCGGTACTGCACTGGGGTCACATCATACTTTTTCTTAAACATCCGGTTAAAGTGTTCCACATTCGGGTATCCTACGCTGTCTGCGATGCTTTCTACCGTCATGCTGGTATTTTTCAAAAGCGTCCTCGCCTTTTTCATACGGACATTTTTCACTATTTCACTAAACGTCTTGTCGGACTTTTCCTTAATATATTTGGAAAGGTACGGTTTTGACAAATGCATTTTTTCCGCTAATTCATCTAACGTCACTGTAAGGTAATTTTCCTGGATATAATTCATAATCTCATTTAGGCGCTCATCCCGGCACTGGTCTGTCTCCCTGATAGGCTCAAGCTTATTCACTGCCACGCATAAAGCCTCAATGGAAGAAGAAATAATATCCTCGTCAATGCCCACGCCCCAGTACAGCTTGTTATTGCAGGAAATCCCCACATAAGAAACCGCTTTTGCAGAAGAACCCCTGGACAAGGAATGCTCTTCATATACGGACAACTCATAACTGATATTAAAATACTGTTTTAATGCATTACTAACCGCATCGAGACGCCCATTCCCATTCCCGGTAACGGTGCGCACCTGCCCCATGTGGGAAAGCGATGCCTCTGCGACAATCCCATCCTTCTGCCTGAAATGGCATTCTGGTATCTGGAAATGCGGCATATTATTCACATAATGCTCCTCGAAAACCTGATAAACCAATTGCGGCGATAATTCCATGTGCTGCCGGTCGGAAACCCCTTTTACGGTATAGCCTACCTCCTCACGCATTTTCTCCGGTATCGTAATCCCATAATTCTGCTTTAGGATATAAGCAACCCCTCCCTTGCCAGACTGGCTATTGATGCGTATTACGTCTGAGTCATAGGTACGCCCCACATCCTTAGGGTCTATTGGCAAATACGGAACTGTCCATGGTCCCTGCAAATTCTGTTCCCTGCACGCCATACCCTTAGCTATCGCATCCTGGTGGGAGCCTGAAAATGCCGTAAACACTAATTCCCCAGCATAAGGCTGGCGCGGTGACACCTGCATACGCGTGCATCGCTCATAAGTCTCCGCAATTTTAGACATATTGCTAAAATCCAATTGGGGATCAACGCCATGGGAAAACATATTCATGGCAAGGGTCACAATATCTACATTTCCGGTACGTTCCCCGTTACCGAACAAAGTCCCTTCTATGCGGTCAGCGCCCGCAAGGATGCCAAATTCCGCATCACAAATCCCAACGCCACGGTCATTATGGGGATGGAGGGAAAGCACTACATTCTCACGGTAAAGCATATGTTTGCTCATATACTCCACCTGACCGGCAAAAATGTGGGGCATGGCATTCTCAACTGTGGTCGGAAGGTTGATAATCGCCTTTTTCCCAGGCGTCGGCTTCCATATGTCAAGAACCGCATTACAGACCTCCAATGCGTAATCCACTTCTGTTCCGGAAAAGCTCTCCGGGCTGTACTCAAATGTAAAGTTACCCTCGGTCTCGTCAGCAAGTTTTTTTAACAATATCGCCCCTTCAACCGCAATCTTCTTAATTTCGTCTTTACCCTTATGAAATACCTGCTCCCGCTGTGCAAGGGACGTAGAATTATACAGATGGACAACCGCATGGGGCGCTCCTTTTACCGCCTCAAATGTCTTACGGATAATATGCTCCCTCGCCTGGGTCAGCACCTGGACCGTAACATCATCCGGGATCATGTTCCTCTCAATCAACGCACGCATAAAATTATATTCTGTATCAGAAGCCGCAGGAAACCCCACCTCAATCTCCTTAAAACCGACGTCAACCAAAAGCTGGAAAAATTCCAACTTTTCATCCAGGCTCATAGGCTCTATCAGCGCCTGGTTCCCATCGCGCAAATCCACGCTGCACCAGATAGGGGGCTTTGTGATATATTCCTTCTTCACCCAATCATAAGTTACCTCAGGCGGCATAAAATATTGTCTTTGATATTTTTGAAAATTTTCCATCGTCTATTCCTCCGTAATTTTCACCTTAAACCTTCTACTTAATATTCGTTATACTAGCTTTCTAACCACAAAAAAAAATCTCCCACTTCCATTATCATCGCGATAATAGAGACGAAAGATAACTTGCCCTTGCGCGGTACCACTCTACTTCATGTTTCCATGCCCTCATCTGTACTCCGTATCCGCCTGACAGCCTGCCAATGCCAAATCAAGCCTGCCGACTTACACTTCCATACATATCCCTATAACGGGAGAACCCGTCCTGGCTTACTTACCCTACAGCAAAACCCTCTGCCTGCCCTGCCTGGGACAATCCCTGAAACAGGTATCCTCTGCCGCTAAAACAGGAGCTATTCTTTTCAGCCGGAAGCTCCAAGGCCAGTTCACTGTTTTGCCGCTGCCATCTTCCACCATCGATAGCTCTCTGTAAGCCCCGCCACAGCTACTATTCCTTTTCCTCGCTTTTCACGTGTTCTATCTTAGCACACAAACAGCCTCTTGTATAGTGATATATTTAATCATTTCTATTGATTTATTTTAACATTTTTTTAGAATTGTATTTGCCCTCAGCACGTTTACCTAATACATTTCCTCCTAAATAAAGCAATATCCCCCTCACCCAAAGGGCTGCTCTCAGACAGCCCCTTTTTGGTGAAGATATTTTTCCCTGGTCGCCAAACCGCCTCGGATATGCCGCTCCGACTTATTGACATCTAATACCTTTCGCGCCTGGGCAGCAAGGGTAGGATTAATTTGGACAAGGCGTTCTGTAACATCTTTATGTATGGTTGTCGCTATTAGGAATGATTTTTGTCTCCGAAGATTCATCCAGACTCTTTTCTTTCCAATCATTCTCAATCAGCACTGCTTTCTCCAATCCCAGGTCACCGAACAGGCGCAGATAAATGTCTACGTTACCCTCCTTGTCCACTTCGATTTTCTGGATAATCTGCTTCAACTGCTCATTAGTCATCTGATGCACATCTGTAATATCTTCTACTGCCTGAAACGTATTATTTAACAAACCTTCCAACTGCTCTCCCTTGGTTAACTGATAGGATATCATCTTTAATTCATTTTCAAGCCGTTCGATTTCCTTACGCATACCGCCAATTTTTTTATTCAGTTCTTCACGGGAGATTAAGTCGTCCGTATACATATCCATATATTTCTGGCGTGTTTTTTGCAGTTTCGCAAGCTGCTGGTTTAATTCTTTTTCATATTCTACATTTTCATCTTTTGCTTTATAAATGCGTTGAAATTCATTGACTACATTGTGGATGATATTCTTTTTTTGTTTCAGCATTCCTGCAAAATATTCCTGCAAAGCCTGGATCAGTTCTTCTTCATCCACTGTCACAGCATTGGGGCAGTTGTCAGCGCCGCGTCCGTTATGCCCGGAACAAACCCAGCGGACATAGGTATTCTTATATGTGCGGACAGTGCGCCGGAAAGACCAGCCGCACTCTTTACATTTAATGAGCGTAGAAAACAGATACTTATTGCTCTGGCGTTCATGTTTCATATTGAATGCTTTATTTCTGGACTGTAAAATCTGCTGTGCTTTTTCATAAATTTGCGGCTCAATAATGCGCAAATCCGGCCGCTCTGCCACCATCCAATCTGTTTCATCCTTATCGCTACGCCTGCCAGTCAAAAAATCTGCAACCTCCTGTTTCCCATTGATGATTTTTCCTGTATACAATTCATTGGTAAGGATACGGCAGACAGCGTTCTGGCTCCACCTACAGTTACGTTTTGTCTTCCATCCACGTTCATTCAGCTTATTGGAAATCTTGGCGGCTCCATATCCTTCTTCTGTATACCACCGATAAATTTGGCGGATAACCGCAGCTTCCTCCTGATTGATTTCTAAGTTGAAATAATCGCCTATGGTCTTGTCATATCCATACACAATATTGGGAACCCGCCCTTTTTCTGCATTCATTTTCTTTCCAAATTTTACACGCTTGGATGTATTCGCGCTTTCTTCCTGGGCTAAGGCCCCGAAAATTGTCAGCACAAATTCACTGTTTCCCATGCTGGTCATATTAGCGGTAAGGAATTGCGTCTCAATGCCTAATGATTTCAGCTTGCGGACATTTTGAAGAAGGTCTACCGTATTGCGGGCGAAACGGGAAATATCTTTTACCACTACCATGTCAAACAACCCCTGCTCGGCATCAGACATCATGCGTAAGAATTCTTTCCGGTTTTTTATTTTCGTTCCGGAAATGCCTTCGTCTGCATATAGACGAATTAGGTTATCGCCTGTACGGGCAGTATATTCAGAAAAAAAATTTTTTTGTGCTTCCAGACTGTTTAACTGGTCTTCTTTGTCCGTAGATACACGGCAATATGCGGCTATATTCATAAAAACCTCTCAAATATTTTTCAATCATTCAGTTACATCTTTATTATACCCGATACGGAATAATTGTAAATAGGAAAAATCAAAATACATATTTTTTATCCAGGCTTTTATTTCATAAAAAAACGGAACCTTTCAACTTGAAAGGCTCCTGTTTTTTCACTTTTTCATTTCTACTTTATCAACCTTTTCCTGCAGTATCTGTTCTACTTTATTCCGATTAACCTCAACAAATATTTTTGTTATGTAATTAGCGGTCTCTTCCGCTGAATTTGGATTATGAAAATGAAAATGTAATTTCGTTTTACCAGCGATAGCAAAACCACCTCCTATTCTCAGCTTGGCCTTTTTCATGATTATGCTAACCTGCATAAAAATAAGACTATTTTTCAAAACTTTTTTCTCTATTCTCCGCGCCAGTTTCCAAAATCCTTACCACGATCGGGTCAAAAGATACTCTGCTCCTGCCATCTATCGTGTAACTCCCCTTCAAAACCGCCTCTCCTTTTCTTAATCCTTTTATAATTTTTTCCCAACAGCCTGTTTCTGATAAGTCAATCAGCTTTGCTGACTGTCTGCAGTCTTGCGGTGTGGGACGGAAAATCACCATATTCCCTGCCTGCTGCAAGACTCGAATTTCGTCCTTGTCATAATGGCTGGTAAATTGTGTGCTTACAACTACATCCAGCTTCTTCTTCCTTCCCTCCCTTAACATACAAAGTTATCATTCACAACTGCCACCCATGCGGAAACTTCCTTTTTCCGATGTTTCCGCCTTTCTCTTTCACTCTTTTCTATTTCCTTTTGAACTGCATCCTCTCTCGGTCTTAAGACAGATTCCGGATAAGCCAATCTTTATGGCTGCCTCAAACATCTTCACCTCAAAAATTATTTCCTGCACAGCCTTCACTTCAATATTAACGGACGGCATATCTCCGCTCCCTCAATGCAAAAATTTCCTGCAGCAACTGATTCCCCGATTCCCAACCCAAGCAGCATTTTAACCCATTCGCCGGGATTCTCAAAGTCAACTTCTTTCGCAATCCGTTTCGCCTCACTTGGCGCGGGCTTAAAATACAGCCGTGTCGCCGCCTGGTTAAGCAACGCTATAACGTCTTTCGGAAACGCCTCTAATGTCTGCGTCGCCAGAATCAGGTTTACGCCGAATTTCCTGCCCTCGCGCAGCATGTCCCTCAAAACAGCACCGCTTTTTAAAGACAGATTCTGAAATTCATCCAGAACAACCACAAGTTCCCTTCCCATTGCCGCGATGCCGTTAAACTGCACATTCCGCCAAAGGTTAGACAAGAATATCTCCGCCAGGCAGTTCTGGGTAATCGAATCCGCGCCTGCCAAATCAATGATATTGATTTTTCCAGCTTGAATGCATTTTGAAGCCGCTTTTAACGCGCCGCAATTCAGGAGCGTCCATAATTTCTGATAAACCGCCTCTGCGTAGTTATCCTCCAGCCGCAGAAGTGACAACGCCAATGCTTCCGCTTCCGTCTGGAAACTGCCAAAATTCCTGACCGCATCTGTGACCGCATTACGCAAAGCCCCTATCTGGCGCACCCCCATATTCTGGGATGAGCTTAACGCCTTGACGGCAGAATTTACGAGATGGAAATATGGTTCTTCCTCCCCATTTGGAGCACGCATCGACTGTAAAAGTCCTAAACCCAGGCCGTCACGCAGCGCATGGATACGATTGGCATATCGCAGATATTCTTCCTTAATGTATGGAAAAATTCGCTCTTCTGTATGCGTCTGATTCATATCCAACACTAAGACAGTTGCCCCCACTTTTGCGTTTAACAGCTCCATATGATTCAGCCGCGTTGTTTTTCCAATACCTGAAATGCCTGTCATGCAGACCGAACGGTTCGGCGAATTTGGGCTTACCCAGCATGATTTTCCATCGAAATTGCCAACGTACATTTTCTCCCCCTTTCCTCCAAGCCCAGTGAACTGCCGGACATGAAAAATTCCTTTCTGATCTTTAAGAAACGTGGCCTGAAACTGTAACCATAGGCATTTGTAAGCAGCTTTTTTACCGTATAATTCCCGTCCTTTGCATCATTGCAGCACAGGAATCCGCTGTCCAGCAGAGCCTTTTTAACGCTTAAAATCGACACAGAATCCCGAAATGATTCACAGGCTTTCCGCAAAATTTTCTCCGGCATATAATAAAATTTGTCATCATATAAAACTGCCTCCTCCCACTGAACCGCCTTTGTCAGCTCTCCGTCAATTTCACCAACCTTTCCAATCTGTATGCCAGCATTCGCGTCAATATAGTTTTCCACCGCCTTTTTTATAAAATCTGTGCTTTCCAAGTCCTCTGCATAACATTCAGCCAGTTCCACCCCTCGGTTTATTGCTTGATGGAGTGAAATCCGCATTTCCCTTGACTGAATCTCATCATGGTTCTCCCGATAATAAATGCAGAAGACTTCTGCCGCAACTTCCAAACTTATGTAAAGTGAACCTTTACACGTTTGCTCATGGAACTCCGCAGACCTGCAAAGCCGAATCTGCCTTTGCAATAACTGTGGATTGTTACGGATAAAGTCACAGAAATCTTTGAAAGTACGCAGCATCAATGGTCCTTGCGTGTATATTCCCTGTTCCAGAACAATCAAATTCATTCCCCTTTTCATAAACTCCGGCAAGATACCGCAAATCACTATAACAGGGGTAAACATTTCGTTCTGCAAGAATTCAAAGACTTTCCTTTCCTCATCATAGCGGTTATAGTTATGGATTCCGATTCTATTGTTTGGAATGTTCCATTCACTTTTCCCTATGGATTTGCACTGCGCGGCTCCAATTTTTTGAAAAAAACTCTCTGTCCGACTTCCGATTGCGTTATCCGCGCAAAATAATACCAGACCTTTCTGAAAATCCAGCCTTTCATCAATTAACAACGGCCTAATTTCTGCCATGATATTAATTAGAAGTAAGATACCGGCATCAGAGCCAAAACCTATCTGCTCAGTTTCTTTGCTTTCTCCCATGTCAAATCCTCCTTTCCCACATATCGGAATTGTCCATCCGGCATTTTCATCCAGCCCTCCAATTCCGGCAGCAATATATCTTCCCCACGCTCTCCTTGCAAAATTGCCAAAAGCTGCACTACAAACTTTTTAGCCTTTGCTGTCTCCATTTTGAAATATATCCCCTCAGAGGCAAATTTCCGCAGAATATAGGCTCCTGCCCCTGCCTGATTTTTTTCCATGAATATATTTTTCTCCTCCTCTCCGACAATGCAAATAATTTGGAAAATCTGCTCCGTCGCATCTAATTGTCGTTTCAAAACTATCAATCTTGGGGAACGCATGTTTGTTACCTGCCTGGGGATTGCCTGGATGCTCAGGTTTTCCGTTACAATCTGCAGTTCCCCATTTTCCATGATTTGCAATGCCTCACCCACCGCTTTCTTGCGTTCCTTTTCCTGCTCCCGAATCTGGTTCTTCGCCTGCATACTTTGGATACGGACAGTTTCTTTCGCCGCCTCTTTCGCCGCTGCTTTTTGGATTTCCCGGCAATCATTCAAATATTGCTGCCGCTGTTTTTGCTGCTGCCACATATCGTCCATGCATAAATCGAACATAATCTTCTCCTTTCTATAAGTTGTGTACTCAAATTATGCCTGCAGATGCCCAGGTTTTTATTACCGTGAAAAGTCTTTCGTTACAAAATCCCTCCTATCGCCGCTTTTTTTCATTTTTTCTTTCTCTGCCATGAAAATCTTGGGCAACTGCTTGGATGCACCCTTAATTTAGCATAAAAAAACTGCCCAGGCGATTTTAAGGGCAGCTTCAAAATTTTGTTCTTATTTTTGACTTTTATTTCAATATATGATATAATAAATAATTTATAATTTCTTCATATACCTTTTCTTCTTCCATATAGGTATTCTCAAAAATCACATTCTTATAATTCGACAGCAGGCATGGGCGCAGCGCCTTTTCCAGTTCTTCTGCCGTCTCCATAAATTTCTCATATTCCTCTCCCGCTAATTCAGAATGGTCCTTAATGGAGCATATCCTTCCAAGGGGCGTCTGTTCAGTCATCCTCTCCAATTCCCCATTCAATGGCTTCAGAAGATTGCCTGAACTCTTGTGGAACCATCCCTGCCCCAGCAGCCTTACGGCTAATTCTCTGCTATATTCAAAATACTTGAAATCCTTTATATTCTGTAATAACCTGCACTTTCTTTCATACCTGCACAGCCCATCCATCCTGAATCCCTTTCTTTTTAGTTCCAGGAACAGATATGCCGTCCCTTCCTCCCCCTTCATTTCTTCCAAATCTACGCCCGCATCCTTCATGCAATGCCAGCCATCCCCAATATTCACCGAAAGCAGCAGTTCTTCAAATACTTCTATAGGATATTCCTTTTCCAGTTCCCTCTGCCACGTTCCAATATCCAGTCCTCCCCCCATCATCCACCGCGTATATACAGCCGTCTCTAAGATACTCTCCCGGATTTCTTTATACCTGTCATTTTTTCCGAAAAGGAGCCTGTTAATATTCTGCAGGTAACCCCACTTCATATTGTCTTCCATGCCGAAACCATACGCAAACACTTGTTTCAAAAAAAGGAGCCTTGTTAAAACATTTGGCATTTCCATAATCTGCCGGAACAAATATGAATGATCTTTCATTAATGATTCCATAAAATTGCGGACATCCTTACGCTGTGAGCAGCCTCCCTTCCCTGCCATTTCCGTCAGGAATTTTGCCATAATGTTTATGGCATTGAATCCTGTCATTTTCTCCCAGACATACTGCTGCGGCTCGTTCCCCACTTTATCCAAAACCGCAATATATCCCATAAAGTCCTTGAAATAGGCTTTCTTTGGTCCTGAACGGCTTAAGTATGTCTGGAACCTTTCATTGCCTATATACAACACGTTCAGCCCGGAAAAGTTCTGTTCCAACGTAATTTTGCCCCCATCTGCCATCCTCGGGAAACGCACCCTTGACCTTTCCGCCGCATCGTTATATTTTTCTTCCAGCCTTTCCAGTCCGGGAATTAAATCAACCGCTAAATCTTTTTCAGGCATTTTCCTCCCTATGTCAAGGATGCCCCTAAAATCTTCCTCCCAAATTTTCACATCATAGCCATCCTCCATATCATACACGTCTTCTTTTCCCAATCTGCATAAATTATATGTAATTGCCTGAGCAACGTCCAGTTTTAAGAAAAACGGCTCCCCATAAAAGCCAGCCATAATCTTCTGCAAACCATAGTCCCCACCGAAATATTTATTAAAATCAAAGTAACTCCCCAGTCCTTTTTTGCAAATTTTCTCTACCGCCACATCCAGAATGCAGTGCCAGACGCCTCCTTTTTTCTCCCGATTCTCCACTTCATCTGAACATTCCCGGATAAAATCTTCCAGACCATCATCCGATTGTAACCGTTTCTTAAAAAAATCATCGGAAAACTCACTGATAAAAAGTTCTTCTTTCCCAAAGGTTGCCTTTTTCTCCATATCCAAACCTCCAGATAGAAATAAAATCTTACTGTACACCTCCACCCGTTTCTTCCTCATCTAAACGCCTTAGGGAACCATTCGTCAATTATCCATGCAGGCATGGCTATTTTCCGCAGCACCCGCGGGAATAAGCAGTCCTATCATACGCCGCCGACATTCCACGGCCGCAGTTCCACTCCGGTAATGAGCATAACCCTCTGTTCTGATTCCCTAGACTCTTCCCGCAGCCTCAGACAGGCATCATAGATATACTGTACGCTTCCGCGTTTCCCCAGCAAAAGCCTTTGCATCTCAAGCATAATCCTTTCCGCCAGGTCTTTCGTGCCGGGGTCAATCTGCGCATATTCAAAATCATAGGGATGCATTCCCCCGTCCGAGTCCCAGATCCTCCCCGTCGCCCTCTCAATGCCTGTTACTGAAATAGTAATATCCGAAAATTCCGCTAAAGACACCAGGCGCTTCTGCTCCGCTTCCGCCACGGCCGGGTCTGCATCCTCTGTCACAATGTACAAAAAACCCTTATCCCCTATCCCTTCCAGGATATCCCCTCTTTTATATGGATGCGGAAATACATAATATTTCTGGTCAAATTCCCAGAAATGATTTGAGCTCCCGGACACAAAGCACAGCCTCCCATCTTCATCAAACTCCGCTTCATTCCAATATCCCGCCCCTGTCCGGAAATCATCGCCAGCTTTCTGGACTACATGGCGCTTCCTGACCGTACATCTCTCCCCAAGCGTCCGCGCCGCATGTTCCGCAGATTCATAGGCTTTATAATATTCCAAAACCTCACTTGTCTCCCAGACAGATAACATGTAAAAATCCCCACTGCCGGATTCCCGAAGTTCAGCCAGGTTTGCAAGGTCGTCTTCTATATATCCCCGTATCTGCGCTTTCAGTCCGGCATCCTCTGTCCGCTCCTGAATTTCCCTTAACGCTTCATGCATCTCTTCCATTCCGGCGTCATTCTCCCGGCGGCAGATTAACGATGCAGCCATCTTATCCGGCAAAATGATTTTATGTTCCTTTAGATATTTTTTTATTGTGTTTGAACGGATATAATCTATCACGTTATCTTCCTCCTAAACATATGGGCCTCATTCCTGTGCTGATAATTTCTTCTGTTCTAACTCAATGTCGTTAAAACCGCATTCCACATAACCAGCCTGCGACAACTGCTTTTTCCTGCGGTATGGGAAATATGCCTCATTCATATCTACACACTCAAATTGAATAAATTCCCTTTCAAAAAAACCTTCCTCCAGATTTTGCTGAAGGAATTCATCTATGGATAAATAAATGCCCTGGAAACTTCTCCGGCTAAGTATATAAAATAAAGTCGAATCCTGCATGGTTTCAATCGCATACTCCTTCCGTCGGTCATTGGAATGGAACAATTTGCTGCAGGATTCTTGGAAATACCGGCTGCAGCGTTCCCTGTCATAGCAAAAAACGTAGGATTCTGCCTTCCTGTATTTAAACGTCTTCTTCAGCTCCGTCCATTCGCTCCGCTTAAGCTGCGTCTGATGCGTGGTAAAAACCAGGTCGCAGTCGTCCACTATGGAACTGCCCTCTTCCGTAAATTCATCCTGCCATTGCTTATACCATTCTGGAACTTTATTTCCCCGGATAGGGAAATAAATCACTTTGCCTGACGGATTGAATCCCAAAACGGCTGCGGAATACAACAGCGCTTCCAGACCCTTGCGGTTCCCATCCCAGTTTGTTCCCCAATGCTTATCTCCATAATTTGTAACCCATAACTGCCCTATATCAGGCGGCAGCAAAATATCATATTTATGATTTTTAAATTCCACTTCGTACTTCTTAAATTTTATCTTCTTTTTCTCTCCCATAGTTCTCCCTCCCCCATCCCTGCTGCCTTAACACCCCCCCATAATTCCCCCTGCTGCTTCCCGGACCGGGTATGTATAGTAAACGGCAAGGCCAAACAGCACGCATGCCGTCTGGCCTCCATTCTCCCGGTTCCCATAAGATTCTGCGTAAATCATGTCCCAGCTTACTCCCCATAATCCCGCAAATACCCATAAATCTTTGTATCTGCAGAAAAATTGGTTCAGAATTGGTTCAAAAAACCTATGCTTGCCAAGCTCAGTCTAATGCCCTTTCTTCCGCCAGTCTTTTAATTTCCTCAATTGGAAGCTCCGTGCCCTTTGCTATCTTTTCATACGATAATTCCCCCATCAAAATAAAAGAACGGGCAATATCCTTCCTTGCCGCCAAATCGGCTTCATTCCTCATGTCTTCCATACTCTTACACATTTCTTCCACTCCTTTCGGGTTCTCTTTCAAATACCGTGTGCGTTCCGCCATCAAAGCAAAATTCATATCTTTGGCGTCCCGGCAATTGAAATCATGCATTAACTTTCCCAAATCAGAATCTCCACGGTACTCGCCGTTTACATACAGGATATGTTCCCCATCTTCAAAATTTTTACCCGTTGTCAGGTTCATCCTCTCGACAACGTAAACCGGTTCCCCTTTCCCGTAAAAATCTTTTTCCGTAATAAAAATCGTATATGTTTCCGGCAGTTCCTTAAACTCCTGCCCTGCATCCAGATTCTCGATATCCATAACGCTGGAATGGTATCTTGCCCGGTGCGGGTCTGCCCCTTTATCCTCCCGCTGGATTTCCAAATCATAATTCTTATCGTTTGAATCCGTCCCATATGCGTCCAGGCAGATGGAACGCGCCCCTGCCAGCCGTTTCATGTCTTTCTGCGTTACACAGCTTGTAATAACCAAATCTTTTTTCCCGGTAATAATCCGCAGGACAAGCTCCGCTAATGGCACATTGTCTTTGAAAAGACACCGCATGAAATTGTCGTCAATCGGGCGGAATTCCATTAACCGCCGTAAATCCTCCTCATGTTCACGCTCTTTCTTCTGCTGTTCTGTTTCCTTCATATATCCCACCCGCTTTCTATCCTGCTGTAAATTCTTTTTTTATTATACTTTGAAAATGCCGGAAACACAACTCCTATATCATTTCCGTTTCCCATATTTTTCATCCCATTAACCCTTCCCGCCTTTTTAAATATATGCCATGCTTAATCCGCATAACATAATTTGGCATGTTACTAAATATATGACATGGCCTTATCCAAGGGAAGTCAGGGAAAAGGGGAAATGCGCCATGCCCAGTCAAGCTATCCTGACCTTCTTTTCCCCACATTTATAGTAATAGACATCCTCCGAAAGCCATTCCTCCCGGGCAACCACGCTTTTGTTTACCTCCTGCACCATCTCTTTCAGGTATTCCGCGCTTACGGAACCGTCGTCCGGCAGGAGTATCAGGTCGTGGATGGAGCTTGGGAGGATATAGAAGTTTCCCCCCGCCTGTTCTGCGAACCTTTCCATTAAGTCTTGGCGCAGCATCCCGGCTGCACCGTAACGGCAGCTTTCATTTGAAAGGACATGCTGTTTTGTCACTTCTTCCGGGAGCTCCCGCATTGCCTCGGCTGGTATGCCTGCCATCCCGCCCAGCAGCTTGGCAATCGGCTGGATATTGTAAGGCTCTTTTTCCAAGTTCTCCATCGCCTCCATGTATAGTTGTTCTTCCATGGCTCCCCACAGTTCCATGAGGCTTCTGTTTATGCGGATTCCCGCCTGAAAGCCTTCGGATTCCGGCAGTTCCACACGGTACGTCACGGCAAGGTTTAAGAACTTCCTGTGCGGGATTCCTTTTAAGGCTTCCCTGTTCCATCCGTAATGCACAAGCCCTGCCCGGATTCTCCCTTTTGCCGCCTCCCACGTTTTGGGGACTGCCCCAATGTCAACCGGGGGCTTTTCCTCCAGCGTCTTTAACGCCCTTCCGACTGTTTCCTCCATGCTGCCGCTTTTGCAGTAGTTTCCATATAATTCATCCAGATGAAAGACGGGAGCGGCTGCGGCGCTTTCTTCCCGCACTTCCAGCCCATCCGTTTCCGCGCCGTTGTTCCGTTGCAGGTCATGGAAGGAAACTTCCGTCCCCGCGCCTAACCTTTCCTGCATCCTTTCCCTAATTTCTTCCTTAAATTTTTCGTATTCCATGTCTTCTTCCTTTCCCGGCTGCATCCGCGGCAGCCTGTCCTTCTTTCTGCACATAAGCGGTTTTGTCATATTCCGGCTCTTTTTCCCTGACGGAAACCCCGGGCGGGAGGCCCGCCATGCCTCCCTCCACAAATTCCCTTGCCCTGCGAATTGCTTCCCCGCCGTTTTCCGCCTCAATGCCGGACGCTGTGATTCCCACCGCATATATCAGCTCAACGCTCCATTTTCCCATTCCTTCTTCCGTCCTTCCGTTTTATTTCCGTGGCCCGTTATCTTTGCGCGCGGAGCCTATGCCGCCTCCCTGTCTTTCGTCTTCTTTAAGCCGCTGATCGCCTTTGTGAATGTCTCCTGCGTCATCTGCCCCGGCTCCCCGATGCCGTACCGTTCAAGGACCGCCGCCATTGTGACCCCGGTGCGCTTCAGTTCTTTTTCCAGCGCCGCCATCTGCATTTCCGTGATTCCCGTTAAGTCTGGCTTTTCCTTTAATTCATATACTTTCTTTCCCCTGCCGTTTGCGATGGACAATGCCGAGATTTCCCGTCGGCTGTTGTAGGCGATTGCCTGCACCGTGAACCTGTCTCTTGTAAGGAAACGGTCGCCGTTCTTTTCTATTTTTACGAGTTCCGGAGGAATCCAGATGAATGGGGCTGTGTATAATTCCCTGCCCACGCCCCAGTTGAAGCAGGCGCGCTTGAAGGAATCGGAAGCCTGCCCCTTTTCTTTTTCGGAGTGGCTTTCCGTCCCCACGTCCTGCTTGGCGATCCACTGCCCCTTCCCCTCATCCCATACCTCGACCGTGCAGTACAGCTTTCCGTCGATGCTCTGGTGCGTGCGCCTCCACCCGAAGGGCGTGAACGTCTCGTCAAGGATTCTCTGGTCCACCCTCGCGTCCTTGAACAGCAGGAGGCTTAGCCCTTTTTCGCTGATTGTTGACACGCGGCATTCGATTTCATCCGCGCGCAGGAGCCGGATTGTGGGACACCCGGCATTTGCCTTCTGCGCTGGCGTTCCGGATGCGGGCTTTTTTCGGCTGTCCGCTTTTTTAATCCCCTCTGCCTTTTTCGCAAGTTCTTCCTTTAATTCCATGTCTGCCGGCATTTCTTTTCCTTTCCTATAAACATGGGGCGGACGCTTTGGGGATATGTTGATTGGCAGAATGTATGGATTCCGATATTTGGCAATTCCACGTCTGCCATCTTTTCTCCCCGGCGCATCCGCCCCGGTTATGTGCTGTTTATTAAATTTATTTTCCCTATGCCGCCTTTACCGTGAACCTCCTGCTTTGGATGGTCCTCTGGTACTGTGCGTAGATTTCCGGGCGTTCCTCTTTGAGCCTTTTCTCGTCCAAGCGGCTGCTTGCCACCGCTTTCCATGACACGCGGTAATTCCTGTTCTCGGCAAGCTCCGCCTCCCCGAGGTACATCTTCACTTCCTGCTCGATCTTCCTTTTCTCCGCCTCAAGTTTTGCGATTTCCCCGGCAAGCTCCTGCCTGCGCCCCAGCTTTGCGTCAAACCCGGCAAGGGGGACGGTCTGCGCCGTGGCGTTTTTGAAATATTCCGCTATCACGCTGTCGCACAGTTCGGAGCCGTCCGGCTGCGGAAGCTGATTCTTTAAGACGCAGTTTTCCCAGAAGTCCTTTTCTATCTTTACGAGGTCGGAAATCATCTTTTCGTCCCGCTCTATCCTGTGCCATTTGAACTCCCTGCCGTAGATCAGAACGGCTATGTACCATGCGTCTGCATTGCAGACGGACATATAGTGATGGCACTGTATCAGGTAGGACAACGGTATCTTCCCGTCCTTCCATTTGTCCTCCATGTAGGGGCTTGCAGTCTTGCATTCCAGCCCTGCGTTTTCGCCCACAACCATGCGGTCAACGTCAGCAAGCATGAAGGGGTTCTTTTCGTCGCAGTACATGAAGTTTGCCCTGCGCGCTTTCTTCCCCGTGGCTTCCGTGAACCTCTTTGCCACATATTCCTCAAATTCCCTGCCCTGGCGCATCGCCTCATTGTCTGTGTCTTCCACGCTTTCAGAGGTTTTGTCGAGGTAGACCTCCAGGGCTGTCCGGTAGGGGTTGAGCCCGCAGACCGCCCCCGCGTCGGAGCCGCCGAGCCCAAGTTTCCTCCACCGGAGCCATTCGTCATGGGCAAGCCCCTTTGCCGCTGTCAGTTTCTTCATATTTTATCCCGCCTTTCTTTGTCTTCCGCAATTTTTCCCTAAACCTGTAGCAATGCCGTTAATTATGGAGCATAGACTATGTTCCAGTTCTTCTTCCTGCGAATCCGGCTCTTTCAGCCAGCTTTCATAGAGGAAGTCCAGGAGGCTGCCCATGTTTATGCAGCCTTCCAGTTCGGATTTCCCCAGCCTTGCGCTTAATTCCAAGAGGATTTCATAAATGCGTATGGTGCAGTCTATGCGGTATGCGTCTGCAAAGATTTCCTCTTTTTCCATCTGCATGGCGCGCTCCCTGAACAGGCGCATTTCTGCTGTAATCTTCCAGCGGAAGGTCTGCGCCAGCTTTTCTGTTTCCATTCCAGAATCCTCACTTTTATCTATTTCAGAATCCTTTCTTTCCTGCATATCCAGGCTCCTCCCATAATTGTTTACGCGGCGCTTGCCATCTGGTACGCCCTGTCAATCAGGGGGTTGCCCTCCACGGTCTTGGAGAAAAGGGTTTCCCTGTAGTTCGCCGACCTGCGCAATGGCTGGGCATGGGTGGCGAAGTCGGAGACTGCGTTTATGAAACGGTACGCGTTCTTCCCGACGTCCTGCAAATCAGGAGCGTCAAAGTAGCGCGCCTTCAGGTCCTCCCTGAGCCTCGCCATGTTCCTTGCCTGCTGGGGCGTTGCGCCGTCCTCGGAGGGCAGGAGGACTTCTATGTAATCAAGAACCTGTTTGTCCGTGAGCTTCACTGCGCGGAGGCGTTCAAACTCCTTCCCAAGGCTTTCCATATATTTCCCCGCAAGGAACAGCGTGTCGCCCGCTTCTTTCAGCCTGTCCTTGACGTTCCCGGTGTGCACCATCGACCAGGAGCGTTTTGCCGTGGCGAGCGCAAGGTTTAAGGTGTTGCTGCACACGACCCGGATGGGCGTTAGCGCAACCCGGACCGCGCCGGAACCGTCATGGGTGTTGGAGAACACCAGGTAGGGGCTGATGCGCTCTCCTGAAATGATGTATTCGTGGGGCAGGTGGGCTAAGAGCCATACCTTCCTGCCGCCCATTAGGGAGCCCGCCGTCTCGTAGCGCACGCCCTCCCCTAAGAGGCTGTCCGTGAATGCGAACGCCTCCCCATTCTGAATGATTTTATAACGGTCTGTGACCACGCCTAACGCTTTCCTGTCGGAATCCCTTACGTTTGCCTTGAACCCTTCAATCTTTTCCCCGCATTCCGTGTAGATTGGCTCCTGCAGGACGTTCCAGTCAAGCCCCGCAAGGCGCAGGGCATCTTCCGATGTCAGGGCGGTGGCGACCTTTGTCCCCAATCCGTGCCACGGCGTTTCCCTTGCATAGAACATGGTTTCTACATTTGCTGCCATAATGTTTCTCTCCTTCCTGTGGTTGTTTTCCTGTGCTTTCCTAACTGTCTGTGTCTTGCCTGCGGCGTTTGCTTCCCCTGTCAGCATTCTTCTAAGACTTCGAGGATTTTCATTCCGCATCCGATGATTATTATTGCGATTTCCAGTCCTTTCATTGTGTTCACCTCTTTCCTGTTGCTTGGTTTGTTTTTTATGGGTTACTGTGTTTCTGTGGCTGTCCTGTTTTTTGTTTCCGGCATCCCTCCTTTTGGGCGTGAAAATGGCAGGGAGGTTTTTGTCCTCCCTGCCTGATATGGGTTCATTATTATAATATGTAATTGAATATCTTGTATCTTTCAAAAATTCAACAATCCTTAAACGACAAATTTTCTGTTTTTAAATAATCGAAGGCATTCCTTTTTAATAATTTTTGTTAGTTCCCTGTCACGAATGAATAATGCGCATTTGTCATATCATCAAACAGACTGCTATCCATTCCTGTAAATTCACCAGAGGATACAGCCGTTACTTCAGTTTCACTGTCCCAGGTAAGCGTAACTATAATACCTTCATATTCTTCTGTTACCTGTATCGTTCTGTCATCTATTTTAGCTCCATACAGATTAATACCGTTTAACCGTGGCTCTGTAAAAAATTCCACTCCAACTTCATCGCCCTCATAATAAGTAAGTTTCATTAACGCCTGATGGTCTTCAAATAATTCATTGTTTACATAAGTGCCCGCCGGAATAACAAATTGTTCTGAATTTTGTACACTTGTACCATCCGCTTCATTTTCTGCTCTCTCGATTAATTCTATATTTTTCTTTTCAAAATCATTCAGTACCGCATCCATATCAAACTGGTCTGACGGAATTGTCCCATCATACCATGAAGTGCTGTTAAAATACTGACTTAATTCCTCATCATTAAATATGTAACCATGCCTTGCAAATATTTCATTTCTTGCAATTCTGAGTTTATCCGCATCTATGCTCCTTA
This sequence comes from uncultured Lachnospiraceae bacterium, assembly GCA_949879775.1. GTDB lineage: Bacteria > Bacillota > Clostridia > Lachnospirales > Lachnospiraceae > Petralouisia. Next base: position 1,832 of record CATLBW010000015.1, on the reverse strand, counting down.
TTTCTTCCTCGGAAAGGTATCTGCTGTTACTGTCAGAAAAAATATATTCCTGGGATTGATTTTCTGGCTGTTCCTCGGATTCCTCCTTTTTCTGCGTATTTACTGTTGTCTGCTCCTCCTTTGGCTCCTCCTGTATATTTTCCTGCGTTTCTCCGTTTTCTCCTCCATACAGTTCCTGAAGCTTCTCTTCCGAATACCAGACTGCATAAATTTCGGTAATACTTCCAGCAGTATCCCCATCCACATCACTATATAATAAAATGCAAATGCTTGATTCTGCATCAAAATATGCCACTACTTTTTTCCCTTCCTCTTTTTCCTCTGATGTATATTGGTATTTATCCGCCAATACGGTATCTGCATTATCTACATCCATCCCTACTCTTACTCCATGAAAACCGGGGGTGTCATTTTCAGAGCCCTGAATCATAACATAGCTTACTTTCCCATCCTCGCACGCTGCAATAACATCCCCTTCTAAAAAGCTATAACTCCCATCTTCTTCCATTGAAAAACCAGATTTTATCAGCGCTTCTTCCGCTTCTCCAAGAATCCATTCTAAATCACTAGAATCAACATCCGCATCCGTTTCCACAGCTTCATTTAGATTACTGTCTAAGTCACCCCTCATTGCTACAGCCAATGCCATACCAACACCTGCAGTTAAAAACAGCGCCACACTGATAATCCACTTTCTCATTATCCAACTACCCAGCTCATCATCAGACATTTGCTTTGTATCATTTTTTTCAAGCTCTGATAATGGATACTGAAATTCCTTTAAGAGTTCAAATGCCTCTTCCTTCTGGCAAATCGGAATCTTAATGGTTTTTCCTGAATTTAATCTTATCCTCACATGTCTTAAGAACATTGTGTTAAAGAAATACAATACTGCAACTATACTACTGATTGTGCTTATGTAAATGCCACTAATCAAAAGCAAAATAAATACCCAAAGACCAAAACATGCCAAAAGTATAACATCACCGAATGTCCAAACCGGCAACAAAGGAATATCTATCTTTTGTATATCCTGTTTACGGAAATGGCACTCTGCTTTTTTTATACCTTGCGTGACTATATGGACATCTTCTCCCTCTAATTTTATTTCTGTAATAATTTTTCCTATTCTTGGTATTATTGGAATCCTTGAGTATAGAGGTCGCATTCCTTGTAACTCATATACCACAAAGTCCCCTGATTCCATATCCTCCGCTTCTGCACTCGTTTCTGTATTCTCCACTTTTTCAAAAATTTCATTGCCACAATAAGGACATTTCTTCCAATCGTCTTTTAATTCTTTTCCACATTTTTCACAAAACACACTTTTACCTCCTGATATTCTACAAAATTTATAAATTTTACAATATCTTTGCCGTCGACTCATTGCCATCTGCCTCACGAATCTGTTTCCTTGCTCTGGTTTTTGATGACATCCTAATTTTGCACCTATCTTCACTTTTCCATTTCATCTGCTTTTCTATTATTCCCTCCAACCATCTGTCCACAGTAAGGACATTTTTTCCAATCTGGTTTGGGATCATCAATCGAAAACCTCTTAAAAGGAAAAGTTACACATCAACAGAAGAACTTGAAAAAAGCATTCTTCATTTTATAGAACAGTATAATCTTACAGCTCATCTATTCAAATGGACATATGCAGGGATACCATTAACAATTTAATTCACCGTTATTTGTGCAATGCTGTACTAGTGTACTGTATCATTCACATTCAGCCAAACCTACTTGTCTATTCGCTCATCTGCTACGTTAGATTTTCTAGCCGTAGCCACCGCTACGCCGTCGAAAATCTGCCTTGCAGAGGAACGAAT
>CATLBW010000014.1 GCA_949879775.1 uncultured Lachnospiraceae bacterium | reverse complement strand
TTTTATCATCTTGATATGCGCCTCATATTGGGCGATTGCCGCTTTCTCCGCCTCTATATCTGCCAGCAGCATATTTTTGAGGTTTTCCGGGATTTGAAGGCATTCCGGCGTCCACATTTTCGCCCCGCTGCGGTATTTTGCTACAAAATTAATATTCCCGCCCAACAGGACAATCAACTCCCCCAGCTTCTGTAAATGCATCATCTCCGCCATGCCAATGCCCAAAAGGGTTTTCGCCACAGGGCAGTCCTCACAGGACAGGCGGTTTTCATTGTTAATGTACTGGGTGATTGCAGATAACTCTGAGACTGCCCCGCAATAGTCTATGCTGAGCAGGTTGGCATATGCCTGGTTCTTCTCCCTAACCTGCGTCGGCGGATATGGCAAATCCATCATAATCGGTTTCGTCCCCATAAAACTGCATTCATTCCTCAGAACGCTTCCCTTATTTTCCATATCTAAAAACTCCTATCTATCATCCTATAGAATAATATATTGAAGTTTTCAAATATTGTGCGTCATGAATCGATAAATAATACCCCCAGCGTCCCCGGTCCGCAATGGCTTGAAACAACTCCCCCTGCCCGGGTCTCTAATATCTCATCAAATACCGACAGCCCTTTCAGATAACCCGCAACTTCCTGCACAAGCGCAGCGTCATTGACAGAATGCGTTATGAACACACGCGCTGGGCGTGCCGCTTTCAACTCTTCTTCCATATCCTGCACATATGCCTTCACCACTTTGGCTATGCCACCGCGATACTTCCTCGCCACTTCCATCTTGCCATCGATTACCACAATCTTGGGATGAAGCTTTAACATCCCGCCTGCCAGCGCAGCCACCCCGCTGCACCTGCCGCCGCGGTGCAGATAAGTAAGCGTGTCTACCACAAAACTGCTGCGCACCAACGGGCGAAGCTCATTAAGCTTCTCAAGAATCTTAGCCGCACCCAAGCCGTCCCTTGCCATACAGGCCGCTTCGATGACAAGCAGCCCTATCCCAGTAGATAAGTTCTTTGAATCAAAAGCAAACGCACGGTCAGAAGCCTCCAACTCCTCGATAGCAAGGCGCATAATATTCAAGGAGGAAGACATCGTCTCCGAAATCGAAAAACATATCACCTCATTCCCACCTTCAAGCAGCCGCCCAATCGCTGCCACTGCATCCTCTAAGGACGGAGCCGCCGTCTTGGGCGTGCTCTTATGCGCATCAGCCCAATGGAAAATCTCGTCCGGCGTAACCACTACCCCGTCGCTGTAATCTCCTTCTCCCATCAATACATGCAGAGGGAGGATTTCAATGTCGTATCTCTCTGTCAGCTCTTTTGATAAATCGCAGGTACTGTCCGATAAAATCTTTACCATATTTCCCTCTCTTTTCTATTCCATATTTAGCGCTAATTACACTATACCCGTTCTGCCTGATATTTTCAAGGAAAAAGTGGGCAAGCCCACTTCAACCCCCTTGCCCTCATTCATGGGGGATTGGCTTGCGCATTTTATTTTTCTCTTATAGGAAAGAAACTCCCAGGCGCCTGCCTGGGAGTCCTATTTAAAAAGGGAGTTCTGCCTCACATATAAACCTGCGAGGCTTCCAATATAAAAATGTTTTCTTGTGCCTAAGGCTGCCAGCCCTTTATGGCCTCCTGCCTATGACGGTTCACTTTTTTCCGGTTTGTTGGGCTTCGTTCCCATTTCCGGCAGTTCACCGTCCTCCGTTTTGCCCGGAACCAGCCCTGGCTGCGGCATGTCACTGCCCTCTAACTCGCCTGGCTTATCCCCCGGTTCCGGCTCGCCTGAGCTGCCCGGTTGTTGTGGTACATCTCCCGTTTCCGGCAAATCGCCGCTGTCCGGCCCGCCAGAAGAATTACCGGGCGTTACCACTGTACCTCCCTCAGGCTTCTCCAAAACGCTTCCCGACTGCGGCTTATCGCCGCTGTTCGGCTGATCTGTCACATTTCCCTGCTCTATAGACTCTCCGCTTCCGTTCTGTATGGGAGTCCCTGAACCGGTAGGTATGGATTCCCCATTCTGTGTTGGTTCCTCCAAGCCAGCCGGATCTGTCTGCTTATCTGGTTTTTTATCTTTTGCATTCCCTTCTATATCCTCATTATCACCGAAAGAAGCCTCCTCACCGTCCTTGGGCTTCTCCTCGGACGAATCTTCTTTCGTCCCTTGCGGATTTGCCTTCTGATCGTCTGGTTTCCTTTCCGTCTCTTGCGCATTGGAATCCCCTGGCGTTTCTTGCACGCCCTCCTGCAAAGACGTATCGGCGGTCTTGGGCTTTTCCTCACTTTTCATCCCATCAGCCCATTCTTTCTTAGACGCTTCCGTTAATTTCAGCTCCACGGAAGTATAATCATGGCAATACCGTATTAATTCCATTACCGACATTTGCTGTACCTGTTCCTCGTCTAAGCCACAGCTCTTTGTCAGTTCCGCCTCTAGCAGCTTGCGCCCTTCTCGCTCCGAACTGCCTGGCGCTTCCTGAAAGGCTGTCGTTACGCCGGAGACCTTTAGCTCTGTCAGCTTCCGGTCAATCCCTTCTCCGAGCGTACGTTCAAGGTTCTCACAGATACATTTGTCACGCGCAGCAAGCGTTACCAGTATCCCTCCATTTTCGCGGAGATAAGACTTCTCCACCACGTCCTGGATAAGCACATCCAACAGCTCCTGCACTGTCCCTTTCTTTTTCCACTTCAACTCTTTTACTACATCTTTTCCATCCTGATTTAATCCCTTTAACCGCATTACCTGATGCGCCTCATTTACCTCAACCTGGATGCTGGGGTTAATGTCAAGCACCATGTAGACGGTCTTCTCCTTATGTCCCAGCACTCCAAAGATGCAGAGACAGATAATCGCCAGGCTTGCACACATAGACAGCGCATATCTGGGAAACCTTCCTATGTTAAATTTGCCGTTCCCGGAAGTCTCCTTAGCTTCTGCCTGCGTCCGTACAACGTCCTGTTTCTGACACTCCTCATACACTGCTTCAAATAAATCTGGTGACAGTTCCGAAAACCCATCCTCTATTCTCTTTTTTAATTCACTCTTTTTCATAGCTTCTCACCAAATTCTTTCTGCAATTTCCGAATCCCTCTGTGGTAACGCGCCATTACCGTCCCCAAAGGCATATCTAGCAGTTTTGCAATCTCCCTGTGCTTCAGCCCGCCTATATCATGCATGATAATCAGGTTCCTGTCCGCGGCAGAGAGCCGTTCAAACATCTTCTCAAGGACAACCCGGTTCTCCACATGTTCCATATCCTCAAAGCCAATACGGTTCTCCATGTCCTCATAATGCTCCTCAGGCCCTTTATCCTGACGGCGTTTCATCAAGAAAAGGTTCCTGGCTATCTTCATCATCCACGCCATGGGATTTCCCTGCTCGCGGTACTGATGGCAGTTCTTATAAACCTGGACATATGTATCCTGCAACAAGTCCTGCGCATCTTCCCGGTTCAAAGTATAGGAAAGAAGAAATGCATACAGCGGTTTATATGTAAGATCATACAATTCACGGAAAGCCCTCTGCTCTCCTTGCTGAATGCGCCTGAATATGCCGGCGTCAATCTGAACTTTTCGTTTGGGAGTCTCGTCCTGCATTGGGATACCTCTTTCAGCTCTCATCTCTCACAGGAGAATGAGCACAAAATCTGCGGTAACATTTTCTATCCATCTCTCATAAAAAACACCTCCTTGCACTACCTGATACTAAGATAATGCAAAAGGCCTTCTTTTTCTTGCATTTTAAATAAAAAATTTTATATTTTTGATTATAATGGCTCTTTTCCCTCCTGTCAAATTATATCAAGTCAAATATCTGCGCTAGAGCGGCTGCTTGGCCAATTGTTTGCGGTAATAAACGCAGTTCAGGCAGATGCCAAAACACATCTGCCTGCATATCGCTAACTATTAAGCAGCATCAACTTCAAATCCGCGATTTGCTCCTGGATAGATTTGCCGATATCCGTGTCGCGCACACGGATTCTCTTCTCTTCCGTCTCAAAAATATCTGTGCTCGATTCAATATCCATATTCTCCTCTAAAGCCTTCTTAATGCTTTCAAACGGCTCGTGCGCTTTCAGGCGCATGCCATGCGAATTATAGATTAAGGTATACCCTGCAATCCCCGTCTCCTTGTGGTAAGCCTTACAGAAACCGCCGTCTATGATAATCAGCCTGCCATTGGCACGCACAGGCGTCTCGCCCTTGCTGACCTTTACCGGTGTATGCCCGTTGATAATATGGGACATATCCGAAAACAGGCCAAATTCCCGCAAAATCATATTACAGATATATTCCTTACCATAATAGTCATAATATGGGTTCCTCTTCTCCACCGTTATTTCTTTATCCTCCAGGTACATCCGCTCAAAGGTCTTAATCTTCCTGCCGGAAAGCGGGGAATTTTGTCCTGCCCACAGATAAAAAATAAAATCCTCTTCTGCCTGGCTTGCATTGAACAAACAGGCTTTGCGCACTGCCTCATCTGCATAATCCAGGTATTCCTTGCCCTTATACACCTTCTCACCCAAGCGGATTCCCTCAAAATTCCCCTCTGCATCCAGCGGGATGCAGCCATGGTACAAAAGATTGCCATTGAAGCGGCGGTACATGCCGCCTTTCTCGCAGAGAAAACGCACATGCTGGTGCAGCCGCCCGCTATTTAAAAAGGATTGGCGCAAATCAGCCAGCACCTCCTCTTCCTCTTCGGTCAGACAGTAGGGATTCTTCCTGTCCACTGTGGGGAAATCCTTACGGTTCAGCGTGTATTCCCTGCCCTCAAGCAGCACCGTCCCCTTATCATAATCTATTTTTTCCAACATACGCCTGTCATCCATCTCATACTCCGGATGACGCCCAATTAACTGCCCCTCCAATTTAAATAAAATGACAGATATCGCCTGCTGCGCCGCATCCATCACGTCCTCATCTTGGTATTGCTTCCCCGCAAACACCACAAGCGTCCTCAGGCTAATCCCATAACCGCTTTCCAATACCTGGATATTGTGGTAACGTATATTATTCCTAACTACCGTCGCCACACACGCCGGGATGCCTGCAGCCGCGCCCATCCACAACACGTCATGGTTCCCCCACTGGATATCCAGGGAATGGTACTGCATGAGCAAATCCATAATTTTTTCCGGATGCGCCCCTCTGTCGTAAATATCCCCCACAATGTGCAGATGATCCACCGCCAGGCGCTTAATCAACTGTGCCAACGCAATAATAAAATCGTCTGCAGCCTCAATATGGATAATCGTATCAATAATCTGCCGGTGGTAAGCAATCTGGTTATTGTCCTCGTCCACCTGCATATGCAGCAATTCATCAATGATATACGCAAATTCTTCCGGCATGGCCTTGCGCACTTTAGATCGTGTGTATTTGGAAGAAACATATTTTGCCACCGTAATCAAATGCTGCAAAGTCACCCTGTACCAGTCCTCCACAAGGACCCCCTGCTCCTTTAAGGCGTTCAGCTTCTCAGCCGGATAATAAATTAAAGTGCAAAGCTCGTTCTTTTCCCGCGTGCTCATCCTGTCCGCAAAAATCTGCCCTACTTTCTCTTTGATGACGCCGGAACAATTATTGATAATATGGCAGAATGCCTCATATTCCCCGTGGAGGTCACTCATGAAATGTTCCGTGCCTTTCGGCAGGTTCAATATAGCGTTAAGGTTGATGACCTCCCGGCACGCCGCTTGCCTGGTGGGATACTCCTTTGCCAAAAGCTGCAAATATTTCTCTTTGTCTCTCTCCATATTTTCCTCCATTCTATGCATAGCTGCCATACGCATATAGCAATTCAGCCCCTCTATGCGAGGGGCTTCACTATACTATAGTTCACACGGGCAATGAGCCAGCCGGGCATGCCTCCCAGCCGCAAGGGGCAAATCAGCCAATAATCGCCTTTCTTACATAATCCACGTTTCCCGCCGACATACTGAATTCGTCCAGCCCAAGCGCCAGCAGCTTGGGGACTGCATGGACGTCACCTGCCAATTCCCCGCACATACCCACCTTCCGGTTGTGCTTGTGCCCCGCCTCAATAATAGACGCAACCGCTTTTATCACCGCCGGGTGGAACGAATCATAGCGGGAAGCAATTTTTTTATTGCCGCGGTCGACTGCCAGTATGTACTGCGTCAGATCATTCGTGCCAATACTGAAAAAATCCGCTTCCTTGGCAAATTCCTCCGCCAGCAGGACGCTTGCCGGCGTCTCCATCATCATCCCTGTTTCAACGCCGTCATCAAAGGCAATGCCCTCTTGCCGCAGCTCTTCTTTGCACTTCTCCACCATCTCCTTGGCCTTTTGCAGTTCCTCCACAGAAATCATCATTGGGAACATGATGCGGATATGCCCGAACGCACTGGCTCTGAGGATAGCCCTAAGCTGCGTGCGAAACAAGTCAGGCATATCCAGGGAAATGCGGATAGCGCGCCATCCCAGGAACGGGTTTTCCTCCGGCTCAAACTCGTAGTATGGCAGGCTTTTATCGCCGCCAATATCCAACGTACGGATCGTGACTTCCTTGGGGCAAAGGCTGGCAGCTTCCTTATAAACTGCAAACTGCTCCTCCTCGGTAGGAAAATGCGTATTCTCCATATACAGGAACTCCGTGCGGAAAAGCCCCACACCATCTATGTTCTTATCAAGGGCAAGCTTAATCTCCTCGGTATTGCCTACGTTGATGCATAGGGAAATACGCTTGCCCGCAGGCGTTACCGCCTCCATGGAGCGGTACTTCTTAATTTCCTCCTGCTCCTTTAAGTCCGCCTGCAAACGCTTCTGGTAACCTTCCAAAACCCCCTGCTTTGGCGCGATGACAATGTCGCCGCTGCCCGCGTCCATACAAATAGTATTGCCATCTTCCAGCTTGCTTAAAATACCGGACACCCCCGTCAGCGCGGGAATCCCATAATTCTTCGCCATAATCGACACATGGCTGGTAACGCCGCCCTCCTCGGTAATAATCCCTTTTACAAACTCCGGGTTCATCTTCACCGTATCAGAGGGGAACAAATCCCTTGCCACGATAATGACAGGCTCGCTGATGGCAGCCAAATCCTGCACGCTTATTTTTTTACATTTTATCAGCAATCGTTTTCCTATGTCAAGCACGTCTGCCTTGCGTTCCCGCATATATTCATCTTCCATCTGCCCAAAGATTTCAGCCACTTCTTCCACTGTCTCGAAAATCGCCTGCTGCACATTCTTCTTGCCGGACTTAATCCTGCCTATCACGCCCTCCTGGAGCGTATAATCATCCGCAATCGCCATATGTGCGGCAAAGATGGGATTGTCCTGTGACAACTGCTCTAATTCTGCCAGCACAGCCTGCTTCACTTCCTGGAACTGCGCTTCCTCCTGCAATGCGGCCCCTTCTGCTACCGGGTAGTTATCCGGCGTTAAATCTATTTCACGGTATATATATGCTGGCGCGATGGCAATGCCCCTGGAAGCTGTTTTTACTGCTTTCATCTCAACCATATCAACCATATCAACCATATCTGCCATAGCTACTCTCCTAATCCGCTCTCAATCAAATCCTTTAGCGTCTGCAAATCCTCAGCTTCACTTTCCCCCTCGCATTGAAGCTCAATCTCCGTCCCACATTTGATGCCTGCCGCCATCAGGTTAAGGATGCTTTTGACCTGCACCTTCTTCTCCCCAAGCATAATCCAAACGTCGGAATTGCATTTCATAGCTGCCTGTGCCAATATGCCAGCCGGCCTTGCATGAAGGCCGGATTCATTTTTGATTACTATCTTCTCAGATACCATAGTATTTCCTCCTTTTCATTCGGCTTAAACACCATAATGTTCAAACAATATTTTCTCCGCCTGCGCATTCCACATGCCGCGATGCTGCTTGCAGCATTCGTCAAGCTTTGCAAATAAGGGATTTGTCTTTCCTAGTTCCTCAAAGTCCTCTATCGCCGTCAGGGGCATGTCAAACTGCGTATAGGTCAGTTTTTTGCCGCCGGGGATATTCGGCAAATTCAAGGTTGCGTCGACAATGCTGTCGATCCCCCCAACATGGGTTACCATAACCGCAGGCTCAATTTTCCCCGCTGCCGCTAAGCGGTTTGCCTCAATCAAATCGTCATTGTTGCCGCCTGTTGTCCCCAAGATATGCGTGCTGGTATAATGCGCGTTATAGAGGTTAATCTCTGCTCTAAACTGGTTATCTGTGGGACCGGCAAAGAAATTCATGCAGCCGTCAAAGGCAAGCAGCTTATCGCCCATTTCCGCAACCGGGCGCACTGGCACATACACAAAAACGTCATCATATCCGTGTCCTTCTGTGATTGCCAGCAATTCCGCAACCGGATCTTGCATGTTCGCCGTATTCACGTACAACAGCTCCACGCCGTTCTTCTTCGCCTGCTCCTGCGGAATCATCTCTTTCGCCCTGGCAATCTTTTCGTCGCTGACTTCCGTAACGACAATGCGCTTCGGCTTATTTTCAAACTGGATGCCATAGCTGACAGCTCCTAAGCCCATCGGCCCGCAGCCTCCCATAATCAGGATATTGCCGCCTTCCTTCGTACCCATGGCATGTTCATAATTCCTCTTGTTCGTGTGGTAATTCGCGTGGTATCCCCCGATAATACAGCTCATAGGCTCTCCCAAAGACGCCTCAAAAAAGCTGTCCCCATCATACTCCATCAAACACCCCAGCTCCATAACCTCATGCGGGATAATGCAGTAGGTACATGCGCCTCCAAAATACTCATAGGAATATCCCGGGGAAGCAAGGCTCCCTTTATAATTTAACGCTGGCTGCTGGGCAAACTTCTGCCCCGGCTTAAATTGATCCTGCCATTTTGCGCCAACCTTCTCAATCACGCCCGCAAACTCATGCCCGATAATAATAGGATTGGTGTCGATATTCTGGGGCGCCCGTTTATGTTTTTTGCCCTGCTCGACCAGCTTATATGTGGACATGCAAATGCTGTCGCTGATTACCTTAACTAAAATTTCATCCTCTTTTATTTCCGGCAATTCAAACTCCTCTAACCTTAAATCCCTTGCCCCATACATCCTTACCGCTTTCGTCTTCATATATCAATACTTCCTTTCTGCTGTCTACCCTAATTTTTCTACCACTACCTGCCCTAAAAGGTTATCCACCGCCTGCCTGGACGGCGGCTTCGTGCCGATTGTGGTGACTGCTCCCGCCGATACCGCCATGCACATTTTCACAGTGTCCTCCCATGGCAATCCCTCGCCCCAGGAATAGGCAAGCGCCGCTACCATGGCGTCCCCTGCGCCAACCGTAGAATGGGCTTTTACCTTTAGCCCCGGGCACTTCACCTTATAACCGTCCTGCAAAAATATCGCGCCGCTCTTTCCCATGGACACCGCCACGGTAGTAATCCCTTTTTCCATCAGCTTTTCCGCCGCAGACAACAGTTCACGTTCTGAGGCGATAAAATCCATGCCCGCATACTGTTCAAGCTCTACTTTGTTGGGTTTGACCATATCTGGCCCAGCTTCCAGGGCCCTGGTGAATAGCTCGCCGTCCGCGTCCAACATCACTTTCGCGCCCTTTTTATGTGCCAGGAAGATAATCCTTTGGTAAATATCCTTACCTACACCCTTTGGCACGCTTCCCGCCAGCACGAACAAGGTATCTTCATCTGCATAACCGTCCAGCTTATCAAGCAGCGCCTGTATATCTTCTTCCTCCACAACCGGCCCCGGCTCATTAAGCTCTGTCAGCTCCCCGCTCTTCTCAAAAACCTTGGTGTTCGTCCTCGTCTCTCCGGACACTTCGATAAAATCATTTTCTATTTCCCACTCCTCCATCACACTGCGGATAATCTTCCCTGCATTCCCGGCAATAAACCCGGTGGCGATGCTCCTGCCCCCAAGCTCACGGATGGTCTTAGATACATTAATTCCTTTCCCTCCGGCATCCAGCTCCACATGATGGATTCGGTTCAACCCGCCCCGCTCCAAAGCGTCAATATCAACGGTCTTATCAATAGCGGGGTTCATGGTTACTGTTATAATCATGCCGCGCTTCCTCCTTTTAACATCTCATATACGGTTTCCCGGCTGCCTGAAATCAGCTTCTCCATGCTGCCCTCTTCCAAGGCTACCTCTGCAATTGCCGATAGGATTTGCAGATGCTCTTCACCAACGCCGGCAATCCCAACCACTACCTTCACCTGCTCGCCGCTCCAATCCGTCCCTTCCGGGAATACCATTACCGCAATCCCAGAGGCCTTAACGTCCTTTTTCGCTTCCTCCACGCCATGGGGCAAAGCCAGCTCATTGCCCATAAAAGTAGAAAATGACTCCTCCCTCTTTACCATGGCGTCCACATACGACGGATTGACATATCCGGTATCTACCAACATCTGCCCTACTGCACGGATCACGTTCTCCTTGGTGTCCGCCTTACAATTAACCTTCACATTTTCCGCATACAAAAGCTCAAGTTTCTTTTCTTCTGTTTTTGATTTTTTAAAAAGCATTGCAATTACCTCCTTTTCCTGTTCCTGCCCTGTTCCCTATTTCTTATGCCTTTATTATAGAAGGCCTGCAAATACTTTTTCAATGCAAAGAAGATGGGCTTTGGCGTCATCCGATAGCGTCAAAATTACTGCATCTTGCTCAGATATTGGTTAAAAAATATCCGCAGATGCGAAGACAGCGCATCCCGGATTTCCTCTTTCTCACCTTTGGTAATGGTCATCAGGAAATCATAGTCTTCTATGAGCACACTGCTGACATAACCTAAAATCTCACTATTTATACGTACATTCTCGTCCACTGGGAGCAGCATGACAATCACCAGGCTGATGCCCTTAAAATATGGGTCATGGAACGCTTTCCCATCCCTTGTCACACATACGCTAAAGCCAGGGCGTACCACGCCTTTGCTCCTGGTGTGTAGAAGCGCAAAGCCAAACTCTGCAAAAATCTGGCTGCCCAGCCGCTCCCGTTCCTCAATATCCTCCTGGATCATCGCCTGCCTGTCCCTGTAGGGCGACATCTTCCCGGAAATGGCGCCCACCAGCTCGCCAAAAGTAATGTCATTGCTGACTTTAAACACTTCAAGATATGCAAGGATGGACTTAATCTGCATGGCAAGGATATTTACCTGCTCTAACTCCGCAGTAAAACGCGTCTCTTTCTGCTCCCTCCCCGGCATCCGTTCATAATGGAAAATTTTCTGCCGGATATGCTCGATATCCTCATCGCTCAGCAAGGGGTTTACCAACAGCACATCCGCATCCAATTGTTTTAAACTGATGCTGCTGATGAAAAAATCTGTTTTCCCGACAATGTAAGGCGTGATGTCATTCTGCCCATACGTCTCCATTTGGATGCTTTCTTTAAAAATCTTTTCCAGCTTTGAGAGCATCAGCCTGGAAACCCCAATCCCGCTTGCACAGACAATGCCCACGGCGACTTTGCGCAAATTCTCTTTCTTCCCTTCCATCCGCACCTGCGCCGCGCCAAAATGTATCGTCAAAAAACCGATTTCCGTCTCGGGTATCGGTTTGCCTACCCAGTTTTGCAGCACAGCCGCCGCCCGCCTGCTCTTCTCAAAAATTTGCGGATAAGACTGCTTAATCTCCTTAAGCATCGGGTTCGCTATCTTCATGTCGTATGCCAGGCGGATAAACGTAGGCTGCAAATGCGCCAAAAGCCCCTGGATAAACTCATTATCCTGCTTCATCTCAAACGCATGCTCGCCGTCATACGCATTAATCATTTCATTGATAAGCCCTAAAAGCTCCCTGCGCTCAATCTCAATGGTCTTTTGCCCATCCCACTCCACGCTTTGATGTTTTGCCCCTTTGATATGGAGGCAGACATACGCCGTCTCGATCCTCGGGATGTCCACACCGAACTCCTGCTCCAGCTTCTTGACAATTTCCCTGGCGAGCCGGTAATCATCATCCTCTTCCATGCCAATGCCCCAATTATCCCTCTGCTCGATAATCTCATCCTTGAGGATGCGGCTCATGGCTATGGAGACATGCAAAACCAGCCCCACATAGGAGTTTTCTGTCAACGATGACAGCCGCTTATCCTCCATGCCTGCAATGCAGCGCACAACCCTTTTTAAGACGTCATCCTTAAAAATCCTCCCGATATCGCCAACATTAAGGCTGTACCACGCGCTGTCGCCCTGCACCTCATAGGCTTCCTTCAGCATCCTGGTGTCAATATTCTCCTCGATAAACGCGCGAATCGCCCGGCGGTAGCTTTTCTCCGTCCCGTTCACTTCAATGCCGCTGCCCGGCTTCCTTGTCACGATAAGCTGATGGCTTTTCAGCCAGCCTTCCACGGCTTCCAAATCTGAGCTTACCGTCGCTTCACTGACCTGGAACTGGCTGGAATAATAAAACAGCTTCTTTAAGCCTTTTTCCTTCAAAATCTCTAATATCAAGCGTTTCCTGCGCTCCTCGCGGTTGCCCACATCATAGCTGTCCGCACCTTGCAGCTCTTCTAAAAGCCGTTCCTTATCCTTTGCGCTGCCCGACAGCCATACTCCCTTTCCTGTCTTGCTCCCAAACGTAAGCCCATAAGGCTTCAGGCTGCTTCCCATATACTCTAACTCGCGCTGCACCGTCCGCTTGCTGACCCCAATGCGCGCTGCCAGCTCTTTTACTGGAATCGCCTGTTCCTCCTTTAGCATAATCAGGAGAATTTGTTTCAAACGCGGCGTCAGCTCCATATTTTTCATCCTTCCTCTTTCCATTTTTGGTTGTTTGCTGCCTTCAAACCTAACACGTATCCGGCAATCTGTGTATATTCAGCCTGCGCCAAAAGGTTTTCCACGATACATACCTTATCCGCCCTTAACTCAATGCCCGTCATTTCCCTGAAATCCCTCTGGCATACGGCAACCGCCAAATCCTTTGGGACCTGGTCCGCCGGATATGCTTTCACATCTACGCCATCAATCCCAAGCTCCAAAAGCTTTTTGCGAAACAGCGTCGCACCCATCGCGCTCGAACCAAACCCTGCGTTGCAGATGAACCCGACTTTTATTTCCCCAAAAACATTCTCGCCTGCTCCCTGCACGCCCTCTTCATGCCCCTTGATTTTCCCTTCCTGCGACAGGAAGCCGGCAGAAAGAGATATGCCGGCAGATTCCATGTCTATTTTGTTGTAAATTCCCTTGAACTTATGCAATAATTTTTTCATATACGATTCACCGGCCGTTTTCCCCGGCATTACCGGGGCTCTCCTTATATAATATCGCCGATATTATAGCATAAAGTCCTTGGGAAATCCACTATCCTCTGGCTTTCTGTAAATCTTCTATCAATTGGTCGTACTCCGGGGCCGCCAGGAAATTCGTAATCAGGATAAGCCTTGCATTGGGGTTGCTGTGCGCTGCCCTCTCCCCAAGCTCCTGATGCGTAACTACGATATCAATATCCGCTGGAATGGAAGATACTGGCGTATGGCTGATTTCCACACCCGTAAGCCCTGCTTTATCCACCTTTTTCTTCAGCACTGTGGCTCCCATGGCGCTTGAGCCCATCCCTGCGTCACAAGCAAAGGCAATCTTGATAATACCGCTCTTTTTGATGTCAGCTTTCTGCCCTTTAGCCGCCTGCTTCATGCTGTCTTTCTGCGCCGTAGCCTCTTCTAAGCTGGTGTCTTTCCCTGCGAATTTCAGCAAGGGGAGCGCAATGGCAAAAGCAACTGCCGCAGATACAAGCACGCCCAGGAACAGCCCCAGGTAACAATGGCGCTCACACATCATAGTAAGGGAGATAATGCTCCCTGGCGAAGCCGTCCCCGTCAGGCCCACATCAAACATGGTAAATACAAGGATTCCGGATGCGCCGCCTGCAATCACCGCTGCCAAAAGCAAGGGGTTCATAAGGATATACGGGAAATATATCTCGTGGATGCCGCCAACAAAATGAATGATGGCCGCCCCCGGCGCAGAACTCTTCGCGGAACCTTTCCCTGCAAGACAGTATGCCAGCAGGACGCCAAGCCCCGGCCCCGGATTAGATTCCAACAGCAGGAAAATTGATTTGCCTGCTTCATTTACCTGCTGAATCCCCATCGGGGACAAAATACCATGGTTGATCGCATTGTTTAAAAACAGTACTTTCGCAGGCTCAATAAAGATACTTGCCAGCGGAAGCAGCCCATGGTCCACAAAGAAGCCAACCCCTGCCTCCATCACGGAATTCAGGGCCAACACAACAGGAGCTACGGCAACAATAGAGATGCACGCCAGGATAGCCCCAATAATCCCCAGGGAAAAATTATTTACCAGCATTTCAAACCCTGCTTTGATTTTACCCTCAATCAGCTTGTCAAACTTCTTTAAAATCCAGGCGGACAATGGACCCATAATCATGGCGCCTAGGAACATTGAAATATCGGAGCCGACGATTACCCCCATGGTTGCAATTGCGCCAATCACGCCGCCACGGTGATCTCCCACTACCTTACCGCCTGTATAAGCGATAAGGAGGGGCAAAAGATACTTGGACATGGGTTCTACCATCTCTGCCAGCCTGGCATTTGGAAGCCACCCGGTTGCGATGAACAACGCCGCTATCAGCCCCCATGCGATGAAAGCCCCTATGTTCGGCATCACCATCCCACTTAATGCCCGGCCAAATGTTTGTACTTTTTCTTTCATTGATACCACACCTCGCTTTTACTTTCTATTCACATTTTGTTTGCGGTATGATTGGCCAATCAACCCTCTTGATATGTCTATTATAACGAGGCCCTGCTTCTTTTTTCAAGAAATAGTAAAGTGGATTTGACGCTATCTGTTGGCGTCAAATCCACTTTTTTCCCTATACTCTATGTTATTTCTGGTTAGCCGGCTCAATGTTAATGCTCTTGCCTTTAATCTTGGAATGGGACATTGCCCGCAAGACCTCTTTGCCATACTCACTGGGCACCTCAACAAATGTAAACTTATCAAACATGTCGATCGTCCCCACCAAATCGCCTGAAATCCCGCTCTCGCCTGCGATAGCCCCTAAGATATCTCCTGGCTTTACATGCTGCTTCTTGCCAATATTGATGAACAGCCTCACCATGCCGTCCTCTGCCCCGGTATCGCCAAACTCATAGTTCTCCATCGCCGCATTTTCATTCTCTTCCTTGCCGCGCAGGGTAAGCTTTAAAAACGCCGCCGCAATGTCCATGGCAGTGTAATCCGACTCGTTCACTTCCTGCTCAATCATATTAACCATGGTCCTCAAATCTTCTTCTTCGATAACCGCCTCTACCTGGTCCATAATCTTCTCCAGCCTCACCTGCTCCACATCCTGCATGCTGGGTATCTTCTGGGCAAGTATCTTTGTCTTGCAATAACGCTGGATATCTTTCAGCTTATAGACCTCCTTGCCTTTTACAAAGGTAAAGGAACGCCCTGTCCTGCCTGCGCGCCCTGTCCTGCCAATCCGGTGCACGTAATATTCATCGTCCTGGGGCAAATCGTAATTAAAAACTGCCTCCACATCATCCACGTCAATCCCGCGCGCCGCCACATCCGTGGCCACAAGGATCTCTGTCTTGCCATTACGGAACCTGCTCATTACACGGTCACGCTGTAACTGTTTCATATCCCCATGCAGCCCTTCAGCAAAATACCCACGCCCTTGTAAGGCATTGGTAAGCTCGTCCACCATCCGCTTGGTATTGCAGAACACCAAAGAAAGCTTGGGGTCATATACATCCAACAGGCGGCTAAGCACTTCCACTTTATCTTTGCGCTTAACGTCATAATAATATTGCTCAATGCTAGGTACTGTCAGCTCCTTCTTTGTCACCTTGATAGTGACGGCGTCTTTCTGGTATTTCCTGGTAATGTCAAGAATTGGCTTAGGCATGGTCGCTGAAAATAACATCGTCTGCCGTTCTTCTGGAATATACTCCAAAACGGTCTCTATATCCTCACGGAACCCCATGTTAAGCATCTCGTCCGCTTCATCCAATACAATGGTATTCACTTCATCGCACTTGATGGTCCTCCTGCGCAGATGGTCCATCACGCGCCCCGGCGTGCCGATGATAATCTGTGCGCCGCCTTTGAGGGAACGGATCTGCTTCACAATGTCCTGCCCGCCATACACCGGGAGCACTTTCACTCCATGCATATACTTTGCCAGGGTACGGATTTCCTCCGCCACCTGGATGGCAAGCTCTCTGGTTGGACACAGCACAATCGACTGCGTCCGCTTGTTATGGGGATCTGCTTTCATCAATAGTGGGATTCCAAACGCCGCTGTCTTGCCGGTCCCTGTCTGCGCCTGCCCAATCATATCCACGCCTTCCATCCCAACCGGAATCGCCTTGCTCTGGATAGGGGTTGCCTCCTCAAATCCCATTTCACGGATGGCACGCAGAATCTTGGGGTCTAACTCTAATTCATCAAATCTTACTGTTTCCATATATTTCCTTTCATTTCCTAACAATAAACCATTCGCTAATCATAGCAGAGAAGCAGGAAAAAGTCAATTAATTTTTACCATTAATAGATTTTTTATGTAAAACATAACACGTAACGTCTCCTCCCATAAATTTTTATTGACTTTCTTTTCCAAATAGTATAGTATCTATATATAAATCATATAGTTTATAATACTACATTAAATATTTTTCAAAAACTTTGCACATAATAACAACAAATAAATTTCAAATGAATGAAACAGTTAAACTGGAAGGAGATGTTCTTTATGAAATTCAAGTTAAAAGACCCTGGCAGTTCCATCACACATTTTATCGGCATGCTGATGGCATTGTTCGCGGCAACGCCGCTTTTAATCCGCGCTTCCCTGAACCCTGACAGCGTGCACGTAATTTCACTGGCAGTCTTTATCCTCAGCATGATCCTCCTGTATGGCGCCAGCGCTACCTACCATGCGCTGGATTTATCGGAAAAGACCAACCGCATCCTGCGCAAGTTAGACCATATGATGATTTTTGTGCTGATTGCGGGGACTTACACGCCCGTCTGCCTGATTGTGCTAAGCGGCAGCGTAGGTTACAGCCTCCTGGCGCTTGTATGGGGCATTGCGCTCGCCGGGATATTGGTAAAAGCATTTTGGATTACCTGCCCGAAATGGTTTTCTTCTATATTATATATCGCCATGGGCTGGGTATGCGTGCTCGCTTTTACGCAGATTATGAATTCCCTCTCGCCGCAGGCTTTCCATTGGCTGCTCGCCGGAGGCATCATCTACACGATTGGCGGGATTATCTACGCCCTCAAGCTGCCGATTTTTAACAATAAACATAAAAATTTCGGCTCCCATGAGATTTTCCACCTGTTTGTAATGGGCGGCAGCGTCTGTCACTTCATTATGATGTACTTTTTCGTAGCAAATATGCCGATTTTATAAAATAGGCCGCGCCGAGCACAATTGCGAAGCAATATTTCCTCTTGTGCGGGTGCGCATAATTATTTTTGTCCTATAAAATTAAAAAGAGAGGGTTTTGCATTCCCTCTCTTTTATCTTTGCCTTTTTACTTGCTCTTGACAGTGATTGTTATCTTTGCTTTTTTGCCATTATAGGTTTTTGCCGTAATGACTGCCTTACCTTTCTTCAACGCCTTGACTTTGCCCTTCGTAGATACCGAGGCTATCTTTTTCTTGCTTGACATATAGGTAATTTTATTGCTCGCAGTATTCTTGGGCAGTTTGACAATAAGCTGGAAAGATTTGCCCTTTTTCAACGTTTTCTTTGTGACCTTGAAGCTAATTTTCTTGGGCGCTGCTTTTACCGTGATTGTACATTTCGCTTCCTTGCCGTCCGCCTTTGCCGTAATCACCGCTTTGCCTATCTTCTTTGCCGTTACTTTGCCCGACTTAGAAACTGAGGCTGTCTTTGGCTTGCTGGATTTCCATGTCACCTTACGGTTAGCTGCGTTCCCCGGCTTAACCGTCGCCTTGAGGCTGAATGTCTCTTTCACACCCAGGGTCAGGCTCTTTTTATTTAAGGTCACTTTGCTTACCCTGACTGGACGAGGCGCATTATTCTTCACCGTCACCTTGCAGACCGTTTTGCAGCCGTTGGAGGTCGTCACTGTGATGTTTGCTGTTCCCGCTGCCTTCGCCGTAACCTTTCCATTCTGGTCCACGGTGGCAACCATGGGCTTATCTGAACTCCAAACAAGGCTCTTATTCCACGCGCTTTCATTGCCCTCCACCGTTGCCTTTAGCGTCTCGCTCTTGCCAACGGCCAGGTCAAGGGACATCTTGTTCAATTTTGCTTTCCACATATAGACTGCGGACACACCCTCCAGCGTGGGTTTTATTGTCATCTCTCCATTTTCATCAAAGAAGATTTCGTCAATGCATGTCTCACGGTGCACGCCAAATGCCTCTGTAAAGATATCAAGCGGCGTGTAGAACCTGTGGTAAGCCATGAAATACCGCTGCTTGCCATCGCCGTCCTGCACGTTCAGCACGGACTGATGGCCGGAGCCAAGGATTCCCAGGCTTTCATTCTTGTATAGAAGGTTTTTCTTCTTTAATGTTACATTGACCTTTCCATCGTCCTTTATAAGCTCGTCGCTGACGCCATAGTTCACATGGTAATTGGGGCTGTTAGCGTCGTCGCAGGTCCATGTCCAGTGATATTTGCCATCCACATTTGTCACAATCACAGACTCCCTAAAATCCGTAAGGCCATTAATCTGCGTAAGCGTGCCCTCTTTGATGCTTACCATATCGTCATCCAGCTCTGCGATTGCCGCATTTCCATTGCCGAAGAGTATGTAGGACCTCCCATCAACGTCCGTAAAGATGGAGGGGTCGATCGCCTGCCCCATGCTCACGCCAGCCGCCTTGCACATATCAACGGTCATCAGCGGCTCGCCAATGTCCTGGTAAGGGCCTGCTGGGGAATCTGCAACCGCAACGCCGATCGCTGACTGCCCGCCCGACTTCTTGCCGCAATAATAGAAATAATACTTATCATTTTTCTTCTCGATTGTCGGCGCCCAGGCGCTGCCATCCACCGCCCAAGGAGAATCTGCAATCTGCACACCCTGATCGTTAAGCCCGGGGCTGTCGTTTTTCAGTTCCATAATCACCCCTTCATCTTCCCAGTTTACCATGTCCGGGGAAGAAAACGCATGGAACAATGTCCCGCTCCAGCCAGGATAGCCGTCCGTCGTCGGATAAATCCAAAACCTTCCGTCAAAGTAATCAATATCCGGGTCTGCATACTGCCCTAAAAGAGCCGGGTTCCCCGCTATCTTCGGTTTTTTCAGGGTATAGGTCTGCACCTTGCCTGCAAATTCAGCCTTAACCTGCACATCCTTGCTTAAATCCAGATTGCCGCCGGTAAATGCCTTGCCATTTACCGTCACCTTAACGCCTGGGTCAAACAGTGACAATTCCACCGGAACCGCAGATAAATCTGTTCCCCTGCGCACGTAGGGGACAATATTTTTCCCTTCCATGCTGGTAAAGACAGCCGTATGATCATCGCTCCCCCTAAGGTCAAGCGGGTTATCCGGCACGCTGCCGACCAAAGCCCCACGTACAAGGGAAACGGTCTTCATGGCGTCCGCATAGATTTCCTCCTCCCCAAGGGCGCGGTTGTAAACGTTGACATTATCGTATTTGCCCACAAAGTAGCCGTCCGCGCTGTAGAAAGATTTCCCCAGGTATGATAACAAATTATTCCCCAAGTCCGTAACGCTTAGCGTGGTATCCTGGTTCTCGTCTGCCAGGCTGCCGTCTATATAGAGCCTCATGTCTGTGCCGTCCAGCACAATGGCAACCTTCTGCCATTGTCCGGTAGAGGCCCCGACGCCTTTCGTTTCCTTCTCCGAACCATAGCTTGAAGTTGTGATGGCATTGCGCACCATTGTCCCTTTTATGCGCAGGAAATTATATTTCTGGTCATTCTGCCCAAATGTAAATGTAAAAAAGTCCCCGCCGCTTGACTCCGACTTCACATCCATGGAAATCGTCACTGTGTCGCGTTTGTCAAAAAATCCCATGGGAACCTCCGCATAGGTGTAAGAGGAGCCGTCCAGTTTCAACACATTGCTTTCGCGCTCTGCATCATAGACTACTTCCGCATTGCCCCAAAGCTTGCCGTTATCTTTCGCCGCATTGCCAGAAGCGGAATCCGTAATGGTCCTTTTCCCTTCATCCCCTTCAAAATCATATGTAAGCACCGGCTCCTGCGACGAAGTTTCCTGTTCTGTCGTCCTGTCGCCAAAGGCCTCCTGAACCCGCGCGTCTTCCTCAGCCGTCAGGCGGACAACCGTGCCATGGCGGAACTTGCCGTCTGGGAAACTTGCCGCTGAGGATAAGGTAAACTTGCCGCTTGCTAAATCATCTGTCAAAAAGGCTTTATAACCGCTGTCGTCACCCATCGCGCACCATTGCCCGTCCGGAAGCTGGTACACGGTAAGCCCTTCGCACCTGACAAATCCGGCGGCGCTGCTGCCTTTCCGGGTAACCAGGCGCTTCCAGGAGCCATTGGGCGTGCTTTGCGCTTCGCCATTGCGGACGTCCAAGACGTCCTCCGTATCCAATGTATCGCTGACGTCTACGATCGTAATCCAGTCTGACGTGGAAAACCGGTAAAATTTACCATCCTCACCCTTGACAATCGTTGTATCGATAATATTCACTTCACCCCCGGAAACTGCATCCTCGCTGAGCCACACCTTGGGTTCCGTGAAGGTAACAAAGTCTTTGGTACGGCACACATAGACACGCAGCGCATTATCATCGGTGCCCGCTTTCGACTTATCCCTTGCTGACCAATAAACCACATAGTCACCTGTCGTATCATCATAAATCGCTTCCGGCGCCCAGACGCAGCCCGCGTCTGCAAACCCTGAATAGACAAGCCTCGGGTCGCTCCAGTTTACCAAATCCGTAGATTCCCAAACTACCAGGTTCTGGCTGGCGCTAAGCTGGTTCCAGCCGCTCCCTCCGGCGCCGCCGCCCTCCGCATGGAGGTCTGTGCCCAAAATCCAGTATTTGCTGCCATCCGCTGAACGGATGAGATGCGGGTCGCGGACGCCAAGGTCGCTGCCTTTCGCATTGTTGGAAAGCACGGAACGTGACGTCCCATTCACCTTGTTAAGCTTTTTCCAGGTCATGCCATCCTCGCTGTAGCCATAGAAGATTTTCTCATAGCCCCCCTCTGTGCCAAAGTTCAGCCACAGATATCCTCCCATATCAGCGTCCGACGCCTGCGCATCCACTGGCGCCGCTTCCGCTGTCACCTGGGAAAGCGGCAGCGCCGTTACTGCCATCGCTGCGGTAAGCAGCCAGGCAAAGCATTTTTGTTTCCATTTCTTGTGCATAAATTACCCTCCTTCTCTTACCAAAAATCCAGTAGGAAACCAGGATTTTTAGTAAATTTTTACTTGATATGAGAGTAACATTTTATCTCTTTCCTTGTCAAGGACAAATGTTACATCCATGCACATTATAACGATATTGCCAGGGATTCCATATGCTTTACTTTTCGCTTTTTTGTCTTTTATTCACAAAAGAACGAAACCAGATAAGGATAAAACTCAAAAATATATTCAACTTTACTTGCCGAAAGAAGATGCCTTTATCAAAATAGTATTTTCGGGATGTCCCCAGTGATAGCGAGCATCAGATTGTGTCAGCCACATTCCCAATTATAAATCTTTTTGAGAAAAAGATAGAATAACATCAAACAGTATGTTATAATTTTTGCGTTGCTCACCGAAACCTGGCAACAGGAAGGAGGTGTCGGCGTTGGATATTTTCATTTCTTTTTTAATCGCTGTTGCGGCTGGTGTAGCTTGCCACTACATCATCAAATGGTTAGACAGCAATGACAAGAGCAACAAATAACCTACTGGGTGCTTTGCCAGTATAAAAGTAAAGAAGAATCCCTAAACTGTACTGCAATACAGTTTAGGGATTCGTTCTTTCGTCAACGTGGACTTTTCATTTCTTTTTGCCTATTGGCATTATAGCATATGCAAAAATGTTTTTCAATATGCCTTTTTCTAAAATTTTTATCCTAATCTGGTATCAGTCAAGGGAGACGCCACACTAAACAGCATCTCCCTTTTTACGTCCTATTCCATTTTCAGCCTCCGGGAAAAGCCAACGGCTATTTCTTACTAATCCTGCTTTTCACCGACTTACTCCATTTTCCATACAGCTCCTGTTTTTTCCCATCCTTTTCTGCCGTTTTGTAGGCGCGTACCCTCACATAATACGTTTTGCCTTTTTTCAGCTTCGGCGTGGTCTTGGAAATGGCCTTACTGCCTTTAACCTTTATCGTCTTCACATTTTTCTTAAAATTTTTATCCGTGCCATACTGTACCTGATAACCCGCCGCTTTCGCATCCCTCTTCCATCTCACGGTTATTTTCCCGGCTTTTGTGCTCTTGATACCCTTAATAGCCTGCTGCCCGGGACTGACAAGGACCGTTGCCCGAAAGTCCGCCTCTTGATAGTTCTCTGTCCCCAAAGCATGGACCGTAATGACCGCGCTGCCTGGGCCTTTGACCGATACCTTGCCGTTTTGGTTTACCGCTGCAACCTTCGAATCGGAAGATTTATAAGTCAACTTCCCATCCCCGGCTTTCCGCTTAATATCCAGGGAAAACGACCTGCTTTTACAATCCTTCTTATAAACCTCCCTGCCGGTAATCTCCTGGCTTGGCTTATTTGGCTTATTTGGCTGGCTTGGCTGGCGAATCGTGAATTCCCGCTCGACCGTCCCTCTGTAATCTCCTTCCCCGTATATGATGACCTTTCCGGTTCCCACATTAACATTATCACGGTACTCTAGCGCATAATCCCGGTCTTCCTCCAGGATGCGTTCCGTAAATTTTAACTCGCCTTCTTCTAAGTAATAATCCTTATATTTCACCGTGACAGCCGGACGCTGCTCCTCCCCATTATAAAATACCTCCTGCGGGGACACGGTAACCTCACATTTATAAATAGGGTCCGCCACTCCTACTTCAGAATAACCCGATTCCAAACGGATCTCTTTCAGGCAAAACTGCCCTTTTTCAGAGCCAATCCAACCAGAGCCGTCATCCACTGCCGTCATGCGCACACGGTATGGATGATCTAACGGCTCATAATCATAACCGGGATTATGGCTGCCATATTTCTTCAATTGCTCATATTCTTCGCTGTTATAATCATACGGCAGATAAAGCCTCTTCATATACATCCGCACAACCTTGTCTTCCACTGTCACAGGCTCATAGTCGGAATCATGCCACGTCGCCCCATCGTCCAGGCTATACTGCAGTTTCCAGGTTCTGGGCGCACCCTTGCTTACGCCAAACTCCACGCTGAGCATACGGCCTGTCGCTTCCCATTGTGAGAGTACCCTAAGCTCAATCCCTGCTCCCGCCTGCCAGGGGTGTTCCTCATCCGCACGGAATACGACTGGCTTCTCAAGCTTCTCCCCGTTTCTGTAATAGGGGAAATTTGACGCAAAAAGCTTTGCCTTCTGCCCCTCCCCCGTATAGCAGTTCAGTACGCTGTTGCTTACCCAGTCAGCAAGGTCCTGGCGTGCCTCCACATGCTGATACCCATCTTTTTCATTTCCCAACTTACTGTAAACCCCATTTTCCGTTGCATAGTCGGTGTAATCCCATTTCTCTGTCAGATAATACCCTGCCTGGGCGTCCAGTTTATCTGCCAGGAACTGAACCGGGCTGATGCATAAAGAGATTACCAGCAATATGCACAACATCCGTCTTAACCCTTTCATAAACCTATACCTCCATTCCTATTACCCCATTTATCCACAACCCTATTACTATGTTATTACCATTATAGACTCTGCCAGAATAATTAACAATCATAAATTTATTCTTTCGGAAGATACTTTCACACTTTATCGTGACAAGGGCTTTCTAAAATCAAACAAAAAAGCCATGCATCCTGCCTGAAGAAGGGAAAAATTTGTAATTGCAGGATGCATGGCTTTCCTTTATAGATGGAAAGAAGTAGTTACAAGTAAATCATATACTATCTCCTTCCATATTAAAATGGAAATTTTTTTAAGTTTTTGTACTTTTTTGCTTTTTTCTTATTTATATACTGTCACATTCAGCTTCACGCTCTTTCCTTTGCCGTTATAAGGCTTCACAGTAATGGTTGCTTTCCCTTTCTTCTTAGCGGTGACTTTACCATTGCTATCCACCTTAACGACTTTCTTGCCCTTTTTATCTACGGAATACTTAAATCCATTGCACCCGTATTTTTTGCTGGAGATTTTCGCCTTAATCTGGTAAGTCTTCTTCACTTTCAGCTTCACGCTCTTCTTTTTCAGCGTAACCTTCGCTTTCTTGTCGGGAGCCGCCTTGACTGTTACCTTACAGGTCGCTTTCTTGCCGTCTGCCGTTGCCGTTACCGTTACCGTGCCTTTCTTCTTAGCGACAAGCTTGCCATTCTTAATGGTTACAACCTTCTTTTTGTTGCTCAATGTCCAGGTCACTTTCTTATTGGTGGCGGTCTTCGGGCTGACCGTTGCTTTCAAAGTAAATTTCTCACCCACGCCGAGAGTCAGTGATTTCTTGTTAAGCGCCACCTTGCTTACGGGAACTTTAACAGTCACCTTACAGGTCGCTTTCTTGCCTCCGGCCTCTGCCGTGATGGTCGCCGTCCCGGCTTTCTTCGCCGTAACCACGCCGTTTTGGCTTACCGTCGCAACAGAAACCTTGTCTGAACTCCAGCTTACTTTCTTATTGGTAGCATTGTCCGGCTTAACAGTTGCTTTCAGTGTAGCTGTCTTCTTCACATTAAGGGTCAACGTGCTCTTATCCAATGTAACCTTATCTACCGCAACTACCGGAGCAGCCAGCGCTTTCCACAACGCGTATCTGCCGCCTTTCGTGACGGCAACCGTTACTTTGCCATCTTCGCCAACCGCATATCCCTGGACATTCTCTAACGTCTTGGTCTGCGGGTTGTAATAGCTTAACGTTACCTTATCCCCGGCTTTCCAGCCATCTTTGGCTTCTACCGTAACCTTTGCTGCCGGGACGTCACCCTGCTCAGCCAAGGAGAACGTCATGCCATCCTGGTCTTCCTTCAATAAATCTTTCACATCCGCATCCTTGACGCTGTCTGTATACAATGCCAGGTTTACATCTGCAATCTGCGCATTTGCCAGATCCTCGGCACAAAATACCCATGTATATGGCTTGCTGCCGCCTACAGATACCGTAAGGTTCTTACCTGCATCTTTGGCTGCCTGCAAAACCTCTTTTGCCAGGGTGACTGCCGTAATCTGGTCCGCTGGCACGCTTTTTGCTATATTCACCTTAATGGACGCTTCTGCCGTCGGGGCTGCCTTGATGCTGTCAGCAAGCGACGCAGGCAATAACGCCGTAATCGTCTCACCGCTGCCCGGCACAACCGCCTGGACATCCACCTCAATCTTGCCCTTGCCGTCATCCGCGATCTGCTGCTGAACCTTCACTGCAGATACGCCCTCCAACGTAGGCGCGATTACCATCTCGCCATTAGCGTCGAACGTAATCTCATCAATACAGGTCTCACGGTGCTTGCCAAGGCCGTCCGCGGAGGTAAAGATATTTAGCGGCGTGTAGAACCTATGGTAAGCCATGAAATAACGGTCTTTACCGCTGGCATCCTTCACATGGACTACCGACTGATGGCCGCTGCCAAGGATATTCTTGCTCTCATCCTTGCTCAGGAGGTTTTTCTTCTTCAACTCTACTTTTGCCGTTCCATCATCCTGCAGAAGCTTATCGCTGACGCCGTAATTTACATGGTAATTCGGGCTGTTGGCGTCGTCGCAGGTCCAGGTCCAGTGATACTTGCCGTTTACCTTCGTTACAATTACAGACTCACGGAAATCTGTCAGCCCATTAATACGTTTCAACGTACCGTCTTTAATGCTCATCATATCATCGTTAAGCTCTGCAATGACCGCGCTGCCATTGCCGAGGAGGATATAAGATTTCCCATTGTCATCCGTAAAGATGGAGGGGTCGATTGCCTGACCTACGGAAGCCCCCGCATCCTTGCACATAGCGGTGGTAACCAAGGCCGTCCCCTTGTCGGTATAAGGTCCTGCCGGATGATCCGCTACTGCCACGCCCACTGCGGAAGTCCCGCTGGAATCCTTGCCGCAATAATAGAAATAATATTTGCCGTTCTTTTTCTCAATCGTAGGCGCCCACGCGCTGCCCTTGACTGCCCACGGGGAAGCTGCAATCTGCACGCCTTTGTCATTGACGCCGGGGTTCGTCTTTGCCAGCTCCATAATAATGCCTTCGTCTTCCCAGTTCACCATATCCGGTGAAGAAAATGCGTGGAAAATTGTCCCGCTCCAGGAAGGATATCCGTCCGTTGTCGGGTAAATCCAGAATTTGCCGTCAAAATAGTCGATATCCGGGTCTGCATACTGTCCTGGCAGCGCCGGGTTGTTCGCAAATACCGGCTTTTTAAGCTTCCAGGATGTCGTCTTGCTGCCCTTGGTAAGCACAAGCGTCACATCTTTGGACAAATCCATTTTGGAGCCGTTGGCAAAAGCCTTTCCATCAACCTTGATGCTGTCAACCGTCTCACTCGTGCTAATGTTTACCGGAACCTGTGTCAGGTCCGTGCCTTTGCGCACGTAGGGCTGTATTTCCTTCGTGGCCTTATCTACCACAGAGGTAACTGCCGTATGGTCGTCTGTCCCCCGGTAGTTCAACGCTGTCGTCCGATTGGGGGCTGTGCCCACCGTAGCAGAAGTGATTTCCAATGGGACCCTCTGCTCAAAATCGCCCACCAAAGCCTGCACCTGCGCCTCTGTCAGCGCCTTATTCTCAATGCGGAAATTATCTATCCAGCCTTTGCAGTACTCTCCTTTTTCCCAGTTTGCCTTTCCAATCTGTAAGATGCTGGAACCTCCCAGAATATGCGCAAGCTGGTAACTGCTTTCAGCATCAGATACTTTCTTCCCATTCAAATAGACCGTGGTGGCGCTCTCTGTCAGCACAATATCCACCCTGCTCCAGCTAGTCCCTGTTTCTGCCTCAGGGTTTGTGGGACGCTTTCCGCTGTTATTATAACGTTCCACGGTAGTCTTGCCGCTATTTGCCAAAATTCCCAGATAGCGTTCGCTCTGATACGTCGGCGCATTTGCATTTGGAGCCGCATACATAACCCAGTTCGTATCAGAACGGTCCGGTTTGAACTCATAGGAAATCGTCATCTCTTTCAGTCCAGTCAGCAGGCTCTTGCCCTCTTTATCCGTAACCGTCAGGAAATTCGTGCTGCTGCCGTCCAGATACAACGCCTTGCCAGCCTTGCTGTCATAGCTGTCCTTTAAAGTATAATTCCCGACTGCTTTGGCATTCTCGCTGGTAAACCCTTTGCTTCCGTCGCCAAAATCTGTCTCTTTGTCAAAATTAAATTCCGCAAGGACTTTCTGCTCCGGCTCTTCGCCCCCTACCGGATAGCCAAATTTCTTCATCACAGCCTTATATTCTTCATCTGTCACCGGAAGGATGGTCCCGTGGCGTTTCTTTAAGGAACCAAAATTTATATCGGTCGCCGCAGACCAGCTCTTTGTGCTCATGTCCGACAAATCAGTTGTGCGGAACGGCAGGTAGCCTTTGCCCTCGTTATACTGGTCGCACATCAGCCCCCAAGTGCGCACAGCTTTGCCATCTGCACCCTTTAACCAGTCGTCCTCGCAATACTCGAAGAACTCAGGCCCTTCTAATTTAGCGCCGCTGTAGTTGTCATTGTTAAAAATATCTTTCAATGTGCCAATAATCTCCCAGCCGTCGTAAATGGACTCGCTGGATTCAATCGTAATCTGCCCGTCACCGGAGGCACGGTAATATTTGCCGTCCTCATCATTGTAAATCATCGTCGTGTCAATGATGTCATGGTCGCGGTCAATCCACAGCACCGGTTCCGTAAATGTATAGAAATCCCTGGTGGTGCAGTAGAACATGTTGACTGGGGCCCCAACCTCATTCGTCTCTACAGAACGCGTCGCCCAATATACAACATAATTCCCGGTTGCCGGGTCGTAATATGCCTCGGGCGCCCATGCCATGCCTGCCCCAGGAATCCTAGAAGCCACGTCCGCCAGGCGCGGTTCACCCCAATTCACCAAATCGGTAGATTCCCAGATTACAAGGCTCTTGCTCCCAGTTGTCGTCGCCTGCGCATTGCCCCAGCCGCCGCGGTGGAAAATGCTCAAATCCGTGGCAATCAGCCAGAACTTATCACCGTTATGGGAACGGAGCAGGAATGGGTCGCGCACGCCCTCTTCTCCTACCGTGGAAGCCAATGCCGGGCTGCCGTTTGCCGTCATATCCAGCCATTGGCTGCCGTTCTCACTCGTGGCAAAGTAAATCTGCTCGTCCGTCGCCCTGCCCTCTGTGCCTGTAAAGTGCGCAAAGAGATACGAAGTAGTCTTTGCCATTTCTTTCTTCGCCTTTACGGTAACATTAAACTCTTTCTCATCCGACTGACCGTCCACAGAAGCGGTAGCCGTCAATGTCACCTTCGTGTCGCTGGCCGGACGCGTTACCATACCAGCCTCCTGGCCCTTGTCATTCTTACTGTCTGTGATGATATCCGTATTCCCGGACTTCCAGGAAATGGCTACCATTTTCTCCTCGCCTGGAACCTTAACCTCGGTGGGAAGCGTGATATTATCACGGATGTCATCCTGATTCGGGATTTCAAGCGCCGCTAACGCCGCCTTAATATACCCTACCGAATCCGGCTGCTTGAGGACAGTTACCTGATATTCTTTTGTTTTTGCCACTTCACCTAAAGAAATCCTTGCATTCAGCGTTACCTGCGCGTCTGCTTTCTCATCCCTTGTCACAATGGCTTTGTTGTTTTCAATCTTGATGGTGTCGCCTTTTGCCACTGTCCAGGCAATCGCTGAACCGTTTACGCCCTTAGCCGGAAGCTCAAAATCCTCTTTGACCTCTCCCGGGACCGTTAATGACTTCTCATCTTCACCGACTAACCGCTCAATCTCTTCTGGCCCGCAAAGCTCTACAGGCGTCAATGCCTGGTCATAAATGGTAAAATTATCAATCCAGCCTTTGTAAAATTCCCCATTTCCCCAGTTTGCCTTGCCAATCTGGAAAATGCTGGCGTTGCCCAGGATATCAGTGAGCTTAAAATCACTGGCTATGCTGCTCTTCCTTACGCCATCCACATAAAGCGTCGTAGCGTCCTTCTCGAATACGACGTCCACATGGGACCATTCCGTCCCGGTAGCTGCCGTCGGGCAATCCGCCCTGCCGTTCCTGTATCTTTCAATCTTCGTGTTGCCGCCGTTAATCAACGCCCCTATATAGGTTTCCTTGCCGCCGCCCTGGGCATTCGCATTGGGCGCCGCATAGAAGCCCCAGTTTGTACCCGTCCGCTCCGGTTTAGCGTCAAAAGATACCGTAAGCTCTTCTAACCCTGTCAGCAGGCTTGCGCCTCCAACATTTTGCACGCTCAGCCATTTTGCAGAACCGTCCAGGTACAAAGCCTTGCCATTTTTCTCGTCCCTGTCCTGCAGCCCTGCCCCGGTCCCATTTCCGCTGACCACAGCTTCCACGCTGCCGGATGTGAATTTGCCGTCCTGGGCCTCCGTATTAAAATCAAAGACTGCCCACGGCTCGCCAAGCACCTGCTTGATAACCTTAACGTGGTATGTTGCCGTGTCCTTTGCCTCTCCGCGGGAAATCTCCGCTGTCAAGGTTACGTCCTTATCCTCATCGCCAGGCCGTGTCACAACCGCCTTGCCATCCTCAATCCGGATACAGCCATCCGAAGAAGCCCAGGCAATAGTTGCCCCGCATACGCCCTGGGTCGGTAGCGTGAAATCCGCCCGCGCCTCAGAAGGAACCTTTATCTCACTCTTTACCTGCTGCAATACATCCGCTTCCGTCAATGTGGTAATAGAAAGCTTGGGCGCATTGTCCCCTGCATCCGGCATATAGACGTACCAGCCGCTCCTTACCGTCTGCAGGCGGTAAATGGCATATGCATCCTTGGCGTTTATGGATTCCTTCACCCATTCCGTCACGTCAAACGATATCCTCTGGTCTTTCGTAGCATTTGTAATCCACCCTTCGCTGCCGCCAAGGCCGCCGCTATAAATTGTCTTGTCTTTGGCATAGCCGTCTTTCGCCGGGAACGTGCTTCCCGGTGCATTCCCGGCAGTGTCATCCGCCATGGCGTCATATTGTGTGGAAGCGACCTGGAAAATTGCCGCCTTTGTACTGCCGCTCCCCAGATGGGTATGGCATTTATTTACCGTTATGGCAAGCTCGGCATGGCTGATAAACTGCGGGTCAATCCCCCCTGGCAGCTCAAACCCCATGGCAGCCACCCGGCTGCTTCCAAGCCCAGATCCTCCATTCCCGGTCTCACTGTCCCCGGCTGCGCCCGCTTCATTCCCGGTAGCGCTCATTTTGTCGCCGGCAACTGCAATGAAGGTGGCCTTCTTGCCATCCAGCCCATCTACCTGGTCAATGGAACCGGCACGCACAAATTTCCCGCAGTCAATGGTCTGCGTAGCGCCAAGCGCCCGCTCCCCATCTGCCGCAAAAACCGGCGATGCGGGAAGCATCGTTACTGCCACGGCAAAACTTAACAGGAATGCCAGACAGCGTTTCACATACTGTTTCATTAAATTCTCCTCCTTTTTTATTATTTTTTCTTGAAAATTGTACAAAATGACGACCAGTTTCCCTTCTTATGTCGCTTTTTGATGTACAAACTCCTGAAAATATTATAAAAAAAACAAAACTTATTTCCTATGTAAAAAATTTCGTTTTTTGGTACTTTTTTCTGACTTAAGGTTTTATTATAAATTTTTCCGGTATACGCTGGGAGAGACCCCGGTGACTTTCTTAAAGACCCTGATAAAATAAAAGTAATCCCGATACCCCACCATCCCTGCAATCTGTTCTATAGACAGCTTGTCATCCGCCAACAGCTCTTTTGCCCGCTGCACTCTCTGGGATGTAAGGTACTTGGAAAAAGACATCCCTAATATCTCTTTTAAGCGGGTACTGAGGCGGCTGTCGCTGATGTTATATTTTTCCGCCAGGCTGTTTAGCGTAATATCCTCCGTATAAGACTGCTGGATTTCCCTGAGGATTTGTTTGATCACAGCGCCGCTCTCCGTCCCTTCCTCTGTATGGGCTGCTTCCTCTTCCTGCCCTATTTCCGCCCGCTCTTTTTCTTCTGTAATTTTCCTTAGCGCCTTTTCCAACATCTCTTGCTCCACCGGTTTTAAGAGGTAATCTTCCACCCCATAGCGCAGCGCAGACCGGGCATATTCAAACTCCGCATAGCCGCTTAATAGGATAATCGCCATGTCCAGCCCTTTTTCCTTGATTTTCTGCGACAGCTCCAACCCATTAAGCCCAGGCATGCGGATATCGCTAATCAGGATATCCGGCCTCTTCTCCTCTATCTGCTGCAAAGCCACAATCCCATTTTCCGCTTCCCCTACTACCTGCAGCGGCAGCCCGGATTTCTCAATTAATTTCTTTAACCCTATCGTCTCCCATATCTCATCATCAGCCAAAAAAATCTTATACATCTATCGTCATTGCCTCCTCCACCTGGTCCGGTATGATAATAATAACCCTTGTCCCTTGATCCTTTACGCTTTCTATGGAAAAAGACGCTTCCTCCCCATAGAACAGCTTTAACCTCTGGTAAATATTTGCCGTGCCAATCCCTTTGCGGCTTTCCCCGCCTGCCAATGCCGCTTTCAGCCTGGCCAATTTATCCTCCTCTATGCCGCAGCCGTTGTCCTCCACCGTACAACAGAGGCGGTCCTCCCCCTGCCGGCAAACCGTCGCCTTTACCTCCCCGCCTGCAATTTTCTGCTCCAATCCATGGAAAACAGCATTTTCAATCAAGGGCTGCAAGAGGAATTTAATGACTGGCTTCTCCAAAACATCCTCTTTTGCCTCCACGGACACCTTAATCCTCCCCTGGAAGCGATGGTCTATAATATGGGCATACTCGCGGATATGTCCTATTTCTTCCTTGACCTTTACAATATTGCCTCCTTTAACGGCAAAACGGAACAATTTGGACAATGCCAGGGTAATTTCTGCAATCTCCTCCTCTTCATGGTATAATGCCATCCCACGGATACAATCCAGCGTATTATATAGAAAGTGCGGATTAATCTGGTTGCGGTACGCAAGGATCTGCAATTGCTTTTCCGCGCTCTCCATCTGATAGGCTTTTTCCCTTGCCTGCCGGATCTGGATGTTCTTCTCCTCAATATCATCCAGCATTTGGTTAAGCCCCAGCTCCACAGCCCCAATCTCATCCTGCCGGACAATCTGCATACGCGCGTTTGGCTCCTGCGCTACCCTCTTTATGAAACTGTCCATCTTGCGTATGGGCAGCGCCAGCCGCTGATAGCAAAAAAGCACCATGCCAAGCAGCAGGACCAACGCCAAAATATATGTCCCTATATAAAATTCAAGGCTTCCGTCCACGGCCCGATAAAGCTCATTGCGGGGGATTCTGCTCACAAGTTTCCAGCCGCCAACAGATAAGGCGCGGCTCTCCACCAGGTATTCGGCTGTCCCTTGCAGAAACTTTGGCTCCATCTTCTCCATGCTATCCCCGCCCTGGGACGCTAAAACCCGATTCTCCCCGTCAAGAAGATAAAGCTGCGTATGGCTAGTCGCCTGCTGCCCACGCAGGATGTCTTCTAACTTCCCCATCTCCATAATAAACACGCACAAGCCAATCTGCTCGCCATAGACCTGGCTGTCCAAATTAAATACCGGGAAATAAAAGGCGAAATAAGGAGTCCTGGAATCAGACAGATAGAAGAGATCGCTATACTCCTGCTTTTCCTTTCTGGATTTTACCACCTGCGGCGTTCCCCTGTCCTGCGCCCCATTGCCCATGCTTGCTATCATTTCCATCTCCCGGTCAAAGACGCAAATCCCAGCAATGTTTTTTTCGAGCAATATGGTATTGGAAAAAACTGTGTTTACATTTTCCGTGAGTATCACTCGCTCTACGGCGTCCTGGAAGAAATAGGCGTACATGGTTGGCGAATATGCCGTTACCGTGGCAATCTGCGTCATCAGCTCACGGTAATCATCGATTTCATCTGCAATCTGCGTCATATTCTGCTCGTTAAAATCCAGCGTATTTTTCTGCCGCATCGACTTTATCTGGGCATTGGTAATCACAAAAGCCGACAGAAGGACCAGCATTAACACCAACCCCAACGCCATAAGCTGTTTAAATATTCCATGCATGTTAATTCACCTTAGCAATCCGGTCTTTCTGCTCCCGGCAATTCTTCTGATACTGTATGTTCTTCTCGGCATCCAGCTCACAAATCCCACATGCCTCCAGCCCATCCATTAATATCTGGTATTGTTGTTCAAACTGCTCGTTATCTTCTGCTAAAATCACTTTGGGAAGCTGTTTCTCTTTATACTTCTGCACTTCTTCCTCAAGCCCTTGTTTCCCTTCACCCAAAGACATTTGCAGCAAAGAACTGTTATATTTCCTGCTTTCCTCCGCTTTCCCATAAGCAACCCTTATCTGTGTTTCCGCTTCCTCAATGCTTCCTGCTTCATAAGGGGCGATTACGCTTCTCTCCCAGGCGGTATTGTGGAACATCCACCAGGCATCAACCCCTGTGTTGCCGTAATCCCGCTTCGCCTGCTTGCCCGTTTCCGTCAGCTTGA
The DNA here is from genome assembly GCA_949879775.1 of uncultured Lachnospiraceae bacterium. GTDB lineage: Bacteria > Bacillota > Clostridia > Lachnospirales > Lachnospiraceae > Petralouisia. Next base: position 3,278 of record CATLBW010000014.1, on the reverse strand, counting down.
CCAATCCATCCTCCATCTCATAATGGACGCCCTCTTCCCCGAACTTCCACACAAACCTGCCCTCAAGGCTAATCATATAATCCATCCATCTTGCAAGCTCTTTGGGGTGTTCACAGCTTTTGGATATGAAGGTATTAATCCAGCCCAGGCTCACCTGCTCTTCCCTTCCATAAACTGGATGCTTGCCGGAAGAAGGCAAGATTGGTCCAGTAGAGACCCAATCCCTGCTGTCCATATCAAGGTTTGCCGTATTGCCGACAAAGCACAACACATTCCCTCCCGTTATAAGCTGCCTGATCTGCGCGTTAGACAAAGAGAGCCTTTCTGCCTGGAAATATCCTTTTTGGACTATCTGGTTCAGGTACGCCAGCGCTTCCTTTGCCTCCGGCTGGCGTATCGTGTCTATGTAATTCCCTGCTTCATCTACCGGTTCAGCTCCAAATGTCCCCAGGAAAAATGTGAGGGAATGATCCCAATAATTTTGCCCATCCAAAATAAGGGGGATAATCGGGTTCCCTCTTTCTTCATTCTTCTGCATGGCTTTCTCAAATGCCTGCATTACCTGTTCCTGGGTCCTAAGCTCCTGCTCGTCAATCCCCAACTCCTCAAGAAGGGATTTATTCCAGATAATTCCGCTGTTCCATGCATATTCTACCATATCCTCATAACACTCAGAGCTTGCTTTCCAGATTTCTGTCACTTCCCCCACCGCAAGATGGGAGGGATAGGAATACCAGCCTCCGTCCCGTTTTATCAGTCCCTGCTTCACATCCTGCGGAAAATTCTTCAATATCTGGGCGTCTTTACAATATTCCTCAAAAAATTCCTGCAAGCCCCAAAACTTCCCCGAAGACACAATTTGGCTAATCGTCGTCTCATTTGTCACGCATACCAAATCTGTAAGGTTATCATTTGCCAGCATCAGCCGCACCTGGTTGTCCGCATCCTGTGGCGGGACTGTGATATCCAGCGCCACGCCTGTCTCTTTGGTAATTTTACCAGTAATCGTATCTTCGCCAGTCTCCCATGGCGGCGGCGTCCAGAAATCCACATCGCAAAACAACGATATGCGGGTAGTTCCCCCAGACTCCTCTTGTCCCGCTGCAACGCCGCAGCCGCAAAGGCAGCTCATTGCACCAAAAACACACAGCATTGCACAAATGATTCCTTTACCCCAAATCCGCCCCATAATAACTCAGCCTCCCTTTCCCTCTTGAGGCAGCCCTTCCTTCGCATCCTGGACCAGCGCTTCCTTCTCCTTGCGCGTAAGCTGCTTAATCTGTACCTCACGGCTCATTGCCTGCTGTCTCGTCTCGTGCTCTTCTATATATACCAGCTCCACTGGCGTGCGCACCCTGGTATACTTACCGCCCTTCCCTGCATTATGGGCTTTTAAGCGTTTCTCCATATTGTTTGTCCATCCTGTGTACAGCGTGCCATCACTGCAGCGGAGGATATACGTTACATTTTGCTTCCCTGGCCTATATTCTCTCATATTGTCCACATCTTTATATCATACATATCCGGCAAGTATCTATGTAGAGAGACTGCAAGCAGCCTCTTTTATGCAAAGCAGCACCGGATTGCAGGTATCTTTCCCAATTCATGTTACAGGTCCCGCTGGAAAACCTTATTAGCGGGATAACAAACTCTATGCCTAGTATAAAAGTATGTGCTGCGGTTTGTCATTTATATGATGAAACCATCCCTCATCCATGATGTTTGGGATAGTTACTATATATATATATGGCAAAAACGCATTCCTGTGCCTGTTTGCTCCTGCCTTTCATCCATGATGCATCCTTTTTTCTCATCCGTGCTCTTTTTCTTATTTTAACATTCTCTTCCACAAAAGTAAATGAGCGGACGGCAATGCGCCGACCGCTCCCACAAGAGGGCAAAACCACATCTATTTTTCTATTGGAGATAGCCCATTGGGTCTACCGGGACCCCATCTTTTTGCAGTTCAAAGTAAAGGTTTGAGCCTTCTACCGAGTAGTATTTGGTAGGCTCATTGATGTAACCGAGTATTTCCCCATTTTCCACATAATCGCCTGTATTCTTCGGTATCTCCTTTAACTGCCCGTAAGTGGCGCTGAACCCATCGCCCATGTCAACGGTTATTGTGGAGCCTGTCTCCGCCGTAGTCTCCACACCGGTAACCTTGCCTGCCGCCACTGCTTTTACTGGGGAATTGACTTCCGCCTTGATAATTACAGCCGGATTATATTTATACTGATTCAACGTGGCAAAATATACCGTCTGGTCCATGCTGTAATTAAGGACTACATTTCCCTGTAGCGGCCAATTCAAATCCGTCTCCGCATCAAAATGAAGGACTGGCTCTACAGGCGTCTGCACCTGGGCAATGACCTCCGGCTCATCCATAAAATTATCACTTTCCGGAGGGATAATACCGGACACTGCTTCTGTCTCTTCTTTCTCCTCCTCCTTCTCCTTCTTCTCCTTAGCTTTCTCTTTTTCCTTTGCTTTTGCTTTCTCCTTCTTCTTTGCCGCTTCCTCTTTCTTCTGCTCTTGTTCTTTGGCGGCAGCGGCAGCCTCTTCTTCTTTCTTTGCCGCTGCCGCGGTCAACTCTTTATATTCAACCTTTTCTCCAACTACTTCTTCAATTTCAGAAACAGCTTTGGAAACTTCCACAATCTTATCCAGTTCAGCTTCGCTGGCCAAATAAAAACTGAAATCAAATCCGAACTTCTCATCTTCAATATCCTGAGAAGTGGGATTATATACGATGATATTTCCGAAATCTTCCACTGCTTTGAAAACAAGAAACGCTCTGGCAGCCTTCAGCAGGCAGTCTTCCTGGATATAGACTGTCATGCCGTACAGTTTCATGCCCTTTTCTTCTGATACCCGCAGTTCTTCTTTTTCCTTCTCAGAAAATTCAATGTCCAGGTATTTTTTCTGAAATCTGTCTTCGTCTGCATTTTCTGCCGGCTTATCCTTTTCTGCCGGCTTCTCTTCCTTCGCCGGCACGTTTCCGGTTCCTGCCGCCAGGATATCGTTCAGTTCCTGAATGATGGCTTCGTTGTCATCTGTGCCTTCTTCTGAACTTTCTTTTACATTTTCCAAATATGCGTCAATAGCGTCCAAACACTGGAACAGCACATCCACAAGGCCGCTGGTAACGATCATATTGCCGCTGCGGACCTCCTGAAATACGTTTTCCATGTCATGAGTCAATCGCTGCATGCGCTTAAATCCCATAGTCCCAGCCATTCCTTTCAGGGAATGGGCTGCCCGGAAAATCTCGTTGA
>CATLBW010000013.1 GCA_949879775.1 uncultured Lachnospiraceae bacterium | reverse complement strand
GATTGTAAATCCGGAATCTGCCATCGCCTCTGCCTCCATTCCTATATTCTTATTGCGGCGGCAATATCCGCCTTTGCCTCCATTCCTATATTCTTACTGCGGCGACAATATCCGCCACTGCCTGTTCACACGATTCATATTCACGCTGCACGTTTTCCAGGTGTTCCAGGTACTCCCGCATCCCTTTCACGATTTGCGCAATCCTCTCCTTGTCCTGCTGAAAGGAATTGCGAAACGCCTGGTTCGCCGGTCCTGCCCACATGGCGTTCAGCTCCTCTATCTCCGTATAAATCCCATCCAGCGTGCCCTGTATGCTCTCCAGGCTCTCTTCCATGTCTTTCCTGCCGCCAGCCAATGATGATGTGTCTATTTCCAGCTCCGTAAACGTCACCCTTTGCACCTCCCTGCTGTGATTGCAAATGAAACACTCTCCATCCTCTTCCTGTATGCAGACAGCGGGACAGGGGTGTCCATCGGCGCCTGTCTTTATATCCGCTTACAACATCCCTGCCCGCCCGCTTCCTAAATAATTACATCTGAGCTAAGGTTTTCAATCACGCTTTCCGCCTCGTTCTCCGCCGCATTGTAGTTGGCAGCCATATCCTCAAGGTCTTTGGCGTGCTCCTGCACCATGCGGATCATCTTCTGGATATCGTCCTCCAATCCCTTGAACTTGTTGATATAGGCAGTTGCCGCGCTCCCTTCCCATACGGAGGACAGCCCTGTCACTTTGTTTGTCATCTCTGAGGTAAGGTTCCCTATCACTGATGCTTTTGCGCTAAATTCTCCCGCTGTTGAGCTAAGCTGTTCCGGTGTTACCCTTAAAATTCCATCCATAATCCTTTTCTCCTTTTCTCTCTTCCTGCCTTGCTTATCTTTTTTTGTCGCTGGCTATAAATGCTTTTATTACCTGCCGCTGCCTTACCAGGTCCGTGCGCGGCACTTCCCCTTGGTTATTGGTAATTCCTCGTCCTGGCAATCTCCACATTGCTGCTCTCTGTCCTCGCATATTTCTCAGCCAGGGCATTCAATGCCTGCACATATACGACAATCGCATTGTAGAAATTGTTCATCTGGGTCTTGTCACTGGTAAACGCTGTGTGGAACGCGTCGCTCGCCTCGCCTTCAAAAGAGCTTCTTAAAGTCCCTTCCAAAGATTCCAGCTCCCCAACCGCTGTCTTGAACTGGCCGTTTAAGCTCTCCAATTCTGATGCGCCGCTTTTTAACTGTGCTGCTGTCACTCTGATACTACCCATAATTTTTTCCTCCATTTTCCTTTTATTTTGTTATATGAACTTTAGCAAAAAGCCAAAGGCCTATAGCCATACTGTGCTCCAAATAGGTTTGCCGCCTCGTATAATACGGACAACCTGCCAGCCACCGCATTCGGGCTGTCTTACACCAAAAGAAGGCTGTCCCCGATTTTCACCCCGCATTCAGACAAGGTGCTTGCAAAAGGGAGCCTGCGCCGTGTCGCCATGTCGCACAAAAAGAGGCTGCGCCAGTCCCCTCCCATACTGCACTGTTCTTTCTGGCAGATTATCTCGCTGATGTCCTCCAATAAATACAAAATCTGCGTATGCTCATCCAAACGGAAATCATACCGTTTGTCCAAGAGCGGTATATATATTTCAACCATTACCATATGAACCCATCTCCTCACTATGCATAGGGAACTATGCGGACTTGTCCGCTTTGTTCCCATGGAAATCAAAGCCCTTCCCTGCCTATCTCGGGAAAGACAATCTTCACGGCGACCGTATCGTCTTCCTCGCTAACCGCCAGCCCGATTCCTTTTGCCAGGCTCTTTGTCGTCTCCTGGTAAGGGATGTTCTGGAACGTGAAAATCCGCTGCGACGCCGCGTTCCCGCCAAGGAGGACGCCAGCCTTATAGCTGATGAAATCTTTGAACACGCGGTAGCCCCCCATTTCAGGCGCGTCTTCGATATTCATGCAGCCGATAAAATAAATGTTGTGGAACATCCCTTTTTCAATGATATTTTCCAGCGTGCCGCTTATCGTGCCAACTTGCTCCTTGGGCCGATAGGCGCTCCTTACAAATTCCGGCAGGTCTGACAGGAAAATGAAAATAGGCGAAAACACCTGCATTTCCTCATAAATTTCCTGTTCATTCAACCCCCGGAGGCTTAACTCCTGCTTCCATTTATTGCGCTCCACAAACACTGGGATCAATTTTTTGAAAAATGCATACTGCTCCTCATCATCGGCAACATACTCTGCTCCATACTCCTTGGCCACATTCCTTAATTCCTGCTTGCCTTTCTCTACAACATACATTTTCACGCCCTTGCGGTAGGCTCCCTTCATCATGACGCGCAAAAGCGTGGTCTTGCCAGTGCGCCCTTTCCCGGCAATCAGGTAACAATAGGTACGGCTCAGGCTTACGGAATAGACAGACGCATCCGCATACCGGTAGCCCACTGGAAGCAGCGATGCATCCGCAAGCGCTTTTTCATAATCCGGGTTCTCCTCAAGCAGCCGCAAGATGGGCTTGTCCGGAATCGCGGGAATCTTCCTTGCGCATGCCCCCTCCCAGGACTTTCGCATCCTTTGGCATGCCTCCTGAATCCGCTTCGTCCTGTCATAAGCGTCATCCGCCAAAAGCGCCAGGGCTGTCTGGAACTCTAAGATGCTCCCGCCGATGCTTACAAGCCCCCTGCCTGCGACCCCTTCCTCCGGGATTACAGGTATCTGGCCCACACGCATAATATCTATGCATTTAAACTTATCCGTTATCTGCAGGCTGACCGTGTTTTTCATATTGTCAGCAACCCTTCCCGGAATCTGCGCCGTCCCAAACCCGGCGGCTGAGACTACCAAAAAGATGCCATATCCTACGCCCTTCGCGGAAAGCTGCACCAGATCCTCGTCATAGCGGTTTTCCGTTTTCTCGCGGAAATTCGCATAGTCGTCAATCACGATTACCACCGACGGGAGCTTCACCCCATATGCCCTCACATACTGGCTGTAATTCCCGCCGCCAAACAGCTTTGCGCGCTCCTCCATCATCCGGCGCACCATATGGAAGAACCTGCCAATGGCCTCCAAATCATTTTCAAAGAGGATGCCGCCCACCTGCGGCGCCTGCGCGAACGCCTCGAGCATATGGCTGCTAAAGTCAAGGATATAAAAATTCACATAGTCCGGCGTATATTTTTCTGCCATCGCAAACAGGAAGGTCTGCAGGAACGTGCTTTTCCCGCTTACGACAGAGCCGCAGACTGCGCAATGCCCGTTTTCGGACAGGTTTAACACGACCGGGAGCTGCGACTGGTTCTGCGGGTCGTCGTACATGCCAATCAGCGTTTCCAATTTCCAGCTCCCCTCCATATCCTGCCAATGGCCGTCTGCAAACACCTGCTCCTCATACCCCGGCAGCTCCCTTAACGTCAGTTGTTCCGGGAGGACCGGCAACCACAATTGCTGCGTCTGCTGGTAGCCGTTTTCCCTGGCAACTTCCGCAAGGTACTCCACCAGCGCTTCCAACTGCGTCTTTTCCGCTGTCTCCGGCAGCCTTATATTCCTCTCTGCCGCTTTATGCAGGATTCGTCTCTCCACAGGCATTCCCCCTGCCTGCCCTTCCCCGCTCTCAGCGTACAAAAGCAGGAAGTCATACATTTTTTTCTCGTTCGCCTTGCTGTCCTCATAATCAATGTCAAGCCCCCGAAGCGCGGCGCCCAAAAGGGCGGCAAACTCCTTTTTTTGCTCCTCGCCCATCGCCGCCACCGATACGTCAGGTCCATCCTTGGCAAGCAATTTTTCTATGGCTTCTATAATCTTCCGATACCAGTTTAAGCGCTCCTCTTCCTTGCGCTTGATTTTCATGCGGCTTCCGACAATGGCAGTCTTGCCTGTCCTTGTGAGCATCTGCGCAATCTCCGCTTTCGTTTCCGCTGCGCTCTCATCATAGGCGGCTCCGCTCCAGCCGGATTGGAACAATTCATAAAGCTCGTCGTTGCCCACCTGCAGGTAGCACCTGCCCGCCTGCGTCAGGTAAGCGGCGTCCGGCTTATGCAGCATGTCATTGCTGTCCCTCCTGTCCTGCACGCGCAGGCAGAGACGGAACTTGGAATTGCTCCAGATATTGTCGTCCACGGTCCCGCTGGGCTTCTGGGTCGCCAGGATTAAATGCACGCCCAGGCTCCTTCCCACCTGCGCCACGCTGATTAATTCGCGCATGAACTCTGGCTCTTCGCGTTTCAGCTCCGCAAACTCATCGATAATGATGAACAGATGCGGGATTGGCTCGGCTGCTTCCCCGTCCTTATAAAGCCTGGTATACAGGTTGATGTTGTTGACCCCGTGCTCACCAAAAACCCTTTGCCGCCTGACGTTCTCGCTCTTTATGGAAATCATCGCCCGCCTGACCTGGTTGCCGGAAAGGTTGGAAATCTGCCCTACCATATGCGGAAGCCCGGAAAAAAGGTTCGCCATGCCCCCGCCTTTAAAGTCTATGATGAAAAAGCCTATGTCCTCGGGGCTGAAATTTAACGCCAGGGAAAGGATATAAGTCTGCAGCAATTCGCTTTTGCCGGAGCCTGTCGTCCCCGCAATCAGCCCATGCGGCCCATGGTATTTCTCATGGATATCCAAATAGGCGTCCGCACCGCCCATCTTCCTGCCCACCAGCACGCGCATGGTATGGTAAGTCCTTGATTTCCTCCAACGCTCTAAGACCTGCAATTCCTTTAATTTCTTCACCTGGTACATTTCCAAAAATTCCAGGCTTGAGGGGATGTTCCCGGAGCTTTCCAGCTCGCTGACCTCCATGCCTGCCAGCGTGGAGGCAAGCCGCTTCATGTCCCTGATATGCAGCTCCTCAAACTGTACCGTATGCTTTTCTTCCGTATTGTCCATCGCATGGTAAAACCCGCAGAAATTATTGTCATTTTGTATAATATGCTCACAGGCGTTGGGGAGCTGGTGCGCGTAATCGGCAAGCAGGAGCGTAGTTATCCCATAAGCTTCCTTCTGCTCATAGGCGTATTTGGCAATCAATTCCCCTTCCAGGAGCCTGGGATTGGAGACAAAGAGCACATACCAGGGCTTAGGCAAGGCTCTTTTTGGCAGCGAGCCGCCCTCCTCGTTCTCCCGTTTCCTCAAGATATTTGCCAGCTCATAGAAAATATCCCCTGCTTCCAGCGCGTTCCCGGCAACATAGCGGGTGCTTTTGTCCTCCGACCACACATGCGGCAGCCACTTTACGAAATCCCACTCCTCCTTGTCCCAAAGCTGGTTCTCCTCGTAGATAAATACCATCTTCACATCCGTATAGCAATTATTGGCCGCAATCTGGGCAACCAGGTTATAGACAATGTTCATCAACCTTTTGCGGTCGCCGCCGCCCACGATGCCCCACAATTGGTGCTGCTTCAAATCAATGCCCACCGGCACATGCTCCAGCATACGGTAATCATTTTTGATGATGCCCGGTTTCTGTTTGAGGGGGTCTTGCTGCACGGAAAACTTTTCCTTGGGTATCTGTATCTGGATTTGGAAGGGGATATTGCCAAGCCCCAGGCGCTGGAACAAAAAGTCCTCATGCGATACGTTGCGGTTCCAGATACGGTTGGATTCCCTGCCAAAATTGCAGCATTCCTTTGAGGAAGGGTACAGTTCCCGCAGCGCATTGGCATTCTGCTCATATTTCCTTTTCAGGGAGTCAGCCGTCTCAATGAGGTAATTCCCATAAGCGTTGAACCTCGACTGCTCATTTTCCTGTTCCTGGCGCAGCGCATACCTCATGTTGGCAAGCGCCCAAACCACGCCCAATGACGCGGACGCCACCGCCGTGATAATCCCGGTGAACATAAACGCGCTCGACGCCCTGCCCGACATCTGCGTGCTCAAAAAGGAGAACCCGCAGCCTAACATCATGGGAACCGCCATGGTAAAAGACGGCCCTATGGTATAAACCAGCGGTTTTTGCTTCGTGACCTGCGGGGCGGGCGGCTCCTCAATCTCCACCGTCTCCCGGCAGACCACAGGCAGGTAGCGCGGCGGCCTGTTATAATTGCTTTCCTTTGGCGCCGCCGCAGGCAAAGCCTCCTTAGGGGCGTCCCCTTCCACCTGCTTAGTCTTTACCTCCGTTAAATATGTATGGTCCACCACCGCTTCGCCGTAATGCGCCGCCACGCCTAAGATGCCGTCCAGAAAAAGGATATTCAGCCCGAAAATGCTGATTACATCCCCGAATTCCAGCCGCTGCTTTTGAATCCTCCTGCCGTCCATAAAGGTTCCGTTCACGCTGCTGTCAATTACATAGAAGGAGCCGTTCTCTTTGACGATGCGGCAATGGCTCTGCGATACCAGGTTCATAAACTGGTAGGACACCATATTCCCCCTATCCTTGCCTATCGTAATCTCTACCATGCGGGAAATGTCATACTTCTTAAAAACAGGAAATACAGGGGTATGCTCTACGGCAATCCCTTCTAACTGTTCTTTGCCTTCCGTCTTAATATGCAGGATTTCTTCCGGCACGATTTTCTTTGCCTTGTATACTTTCCCCTCCGAAACCACCGTATACTGCGGGCTTTCCTGTATGCTCCACTGGTTCTGCGTAATGTCGAGGCAAAGCTCGATATTTTTCTTCAGATGGAAAATTTCTTTTTCCAGCAAAATAGAATAATTGGTATTATTCACATTCGGCAGCAGATATTCTTTAAAAGAATCTTTTTGGTATATCATCAGTATCATAGGCTTCCTCCTACATCATTGTCATATCATAATAGAACATCTGTATCTGAAAATATCTGCTTCCCACATGCAGGATATCTTTTTGCTCCAGCGCGATGGGATAGCCCGGGGACAGCCTGTATTCCTTCCTCTTACGTATCAGCCCCGTCCCGTTCGCAGAGCCCATGTCCTCCAGCCAGACATCATTGCCGCTTATGTACACCATGCAATGCCGGGAAGACACGGTGGCTTCATTGACACAGACAGAGACATGCTCCTTATGCCTTCCAAAAACGACCTCCTCCTTGGGGTCAAAGATTACCCCGCCCTTTTCACCGCTTTTTAAGAACTTAACATAGAGCATGGTCTTTCTTGGGTTTGGAGCCGGAAAAGCCCCTGACTGTAAGTACGGGTTTTTTAAGGAATAATTGAGGCATTCTTCTTTCACCATCTGCTTTGCCGCCTCATAAGATTTCTCCATCTCTTTCTTATAGAGATACCTGCGCACGCAGACAACGATAATCAGCCCCACGAGAATTACCGCCAGCAAAGCAAGAAGCACGGTTATTATGTACAATTCCATATCCGTCCCTCCTTTGCTACTTATCCTCGTCCCTTTCGGCAGATGCGCCCATTGCACGGTTATTGACAGTCAATTCTCCCTTATCGATATCCAGCACATCCCAGGCATTTTCCACATCAGAGGGTGCTTCAACTACCACAGGCGCTCCCTTACCTGGCATATAGACTTTCACCGTCGCGCCATTAATCCCCAATGTCCCTTCCTGCCTGTAATCTAAGACATAGAAGTGGTACGTCCCTCCGCTGTCATTGATAGTGGTCGTCTCCGGCCCATACCCGCTGGTGTCGTCCACATCCAGCGACGCCATATCCTCGCCATCCTTTTTAAGCGCCTTGTCCGCAAAATAGATATTCACTGCCGTGCCGTCCGATAACGTCCCTTCCAGATGGGAGTCCAGGTCGGCGGGCGAGCTTCCCCATTCCAGGACGATGCGTATCTGCCCGTCCCCGATGTCTGGCGAGATGACAAATTGTAAGTTGCCGGTGTCGCCGACAGCATCCACATAGACCTCAAAATATTCTGCGAGGTAGCCTTCCATCTTTACCTCCGCCAAATAATTGCCGCAAGGAAGCTCGGCCGTAAAGGAGCCGTCCGCGTCCGTCTTTGCCTCCGCAAGGGTTTCCCCTGTCTGCTCATCCTCGGCGCGTATATCCACAACCGCCCCTGCAACGCCATCCCCTGTTGTCGCGTCCACGACCTGCCCTTCTACGGGAAACTCCTTTTCTTTCTCGTCCCCCTGTACAGGGACGATCTTGTTCCAGGCGCTGCAAGAAGCGATATTCCCATTTTCATCGCTTTCCACTATGACATTGCAGCTCCCGCAGAGAAAGCTGACAATATAACGTTTCATCTTCCTGTCATAGCCCGCTTTTAAGTTCCGCACGTCAAGCTTCGACAATGTCTGGTAATCCATGCCCCCATCCATGCCCCCGAACAAAAGGGAAAGGTCCGCTAAATAAGCTTCATTGGGCTTTGCCGTATCATACGGGCGCCCCACCGCGTCATCCACCACCCGGCTGTTATCCGGCGTGTTGTAATAACAATAAGAAATCCCTGTCCTGCCAAAAGTCACCGTGCACATGCTGGCGTTTTGGCTAATCGTAGGCTGCCCGTATTTTAACTGGCTGTCATGGTAAGTTGATGCCGCAATCTCCGAAAGCAGCCGCCAGTTCACCGTGGTTCCCTCCACTGCCTCCTTGGCGTCCTTCGTCCCTTCATCAGCAGCAGCCTGCACATCTTCGCCGAAATATGCTTTCCACATCTCCTTAAGTTTGGGGGAGGATGTGTTGGTAATCCCCAGGCTCAAGGTATTTTTTGCCAGCGTCATTTCATTTTGGGATAAATAAATCATTGTCAGCCTCTGGTAAGGCTTTTCGTCCTGTTTATCCTCCTCAATGGCCGCCTTGTAGGCAATGACAGCATTCTCATAATCACCCTGGGCATAATACCTGTCCGCCGCGTGTATTTGTTTTTCATACGTTGTGCCGGAATCATTCGCCCACATAACGCAGATGGCCGCCGTCCCCGCACAGATGACAGCTAACGCACAGATTATGCTTATAACCAGCGTCTTCCTTTTGTTATCCATGAAACCTACCTTTCTTAAAACGTCTTGCCCCACCGATGGAGCAAATATAGCAAAACCGCAAACATGCATGTGGAAATTGCCAGTATCACAACACCTGCCACAATATAAGCCGTCCCTGTCATTTTCATCCGCCAGACCTTTCGTAAATTTCGTATAAATGCGCTATCTGCCCGTCCATATCCTGCCCCGACGCGGCACCCAAAGCCTCGTAACACTTGACTGCCTTTTCACAGCAGGGTTTCATCCTTGCCAAATCCCCATCCTGCTCATAGGCAAACGCCAGATACATCCAAACCCTATAATCGGAATCATTCTCATCCGCCAGGGAAAGCAATAGTCTCTCACAATGGTAGCTCTCGCCAAGCTGCAGGCAGACGAGCGCAAGGTTAAGCCTGTCCTCTACAGACGGGTAAGCCATGGATGCCAGGCTTTTGTATACCATTTGCGCCTCCTGGTAATACTGCCTGCGGACAGTCCCGCCCTGGGCCTGCCTTGCCGCCTCCACATAAGCAGCCCCCAGCTTTTGCAGCGCCTCTTTGGAGCCGCCCAATCCCTTTGCTTTTTCAAGGCAGGAGATTTGCCCCTCAAAATCCGCGGATTCTTTGGCGATATCCGCCTTTAGCAGATATGCCTTTATGGATAATTCCGTATCCGCCTTGCCTGCCAGCACGGCGTTCGCTTCCTCTTTTGCTTTTTCATAATCCTGCGTTTCATACGCAATCTCTGCGCGGATGAAACTGGCGTCCGCGCTGCTAAGGCCAAATGCCTGCGACTGCGACAGCATATCCTGGGCTTTATCTGTAAGCCCCTCTTTCGCCAAGGCAATCGCATAATCGCGGCAATAGCCTGCCTTGGCCATTCCCTGCGCCGTCTTTGCCGCCTGCTCGTAATAGCCCGAGGCATTCCCGTAATCGCCAAGCCCATAATAGTAACTGCCGATGGCATAAAAGATGGCGGCTTTCTCCTCCGTCTGCTTTTTTAATATTCCCTGATAAGATTCCCGGTTGAGGAGCGCAAGCCCCTGGTCTAACGCCTGCTCACCATTGCCCTGCTTCACTGCGTCATAAAACGCCTCATAACCTTTCTGGAAACCCTCCTGCGTCTGCAGGCGCAGTCCATGGGAAATCAGCCCTGCACAGAGCACAAGCATCACGGCGTACCCCGTTGTGGCAGCAACCTGCCCCACACGCAGCCTGCGGTAACGCCGGTCCAGCTTGCGTAAGTCCTGCAATGCCGCATACATCTGCTTCGCCGTCTGGTATCTATGATCAGGGTCTGCCTGCATGGCCTTGTCAACCACAGCTAAGAATGCCGGTGGAAACTGCGGAAGCTGCATGTTTAAAAGAGGCAGGTTCGCCCCATAATCTGTGCTTGGGCGCACGCCGGAGATTAACGTGTAGAAGGTTGCCGCCAGGCTGTACAAATCCATCCTGCCGTCTAACGCGGTCCCTGGCGCCTTCCCCGCAGCGGTATCGTGATACGCCCGATATACTTGTTCCGGCGCCGCATAGTAGGGGCTGAAGCCTAAAATGTCCTGTTCTTCCTCCATGCCAAATGAAATGTTGAAGTCAATCAGGTAAACCTGCCCCTCTTTTGTCACCATAATGTTTGCAGGCTTGATGTCGCTGTGCAGGATAGGGGGAGTCTGCGCATGGAGGTACGCTAACACGCCGCACAATTCCCGCAGCCAGGCCAAAAGCTGCGGCGGCTCAAAATAAATGCCCTGGCTTAAGTAATACTCGAAATCATAGCCGTCGATATACTCCATCACCGTGAAAACCTGGCTTCCCTGCTGGATAAAATCGTACACCTGCGGGAGGCAGGTATGGTGCAGCTCCTTTAAAATATCCGCCTCCCACCGCGTACTGACAGGCACGCAGAAATTGTCCTTAATCTTTTTAATCACCACATATTTCTCCAGGCGCAGATGGTACGCTTTGTAAATCACTCCTGTCCCGCCTTTGCCGATTTCCTCCACAATCTGGTAAATCTGCCCAACAACCTCGCCGCGAACCATCTGCCGTCCCCCTTTCTCATGCGCCCTGTCCCTTTCTCAATTTATTTTGTCTCTTCTTGTTTTTGTTTTTTCCGTTTCAGGAATAGGAACCAATAGCCCAAAACCACGGCCGTGGCCAATGCAATCAGCGAACCAAAGAAGAGGATGCGGTTATTGTAATACTGCACCAGGATATTCGTTGTCAGCAGGCAGCGGATGGTATCGCTCTCCGAACGGTTGCCGGCTTTGTCCACCGCTACCACGCGCAGGTTCTGCCAATGGGGATCCGCCTTTAACGTATGGCTCATAATCCCGTCGTTCTCCATAAGCTGCTGCTGGTCCCATGCCACAACCGGCGTGCCCTTGTCGTTCATATACACCTCGACGCTGTCAATGGCAATGTTGTCCTGGCTGTCTATCTTTACTTCATGCTCCGCTTCCACATACTGGCTGTTATCCTCCACACCGGAAATTACGCTGGTGGGCGCCGTCTTATCAATGACAAACTCTACTTCTTTCGTGTACTCCTTGGCTTTGGCCGTGCGGTTCGTCATGCTGTTCTTCGCCGTGTCGGTGGAAAGGACGGTCACCATATAGGAACCCTCGTCTGCGAAATTATCCGCATAGACCGTATAAGTATACTCTTTCCAGGAAGCATACTCGGTCCCCTCGTCCTTGACGTCATACCCTTTGCCTTCTTCGAGCTTCATCAGCTCGCCGTCGCGGCTGCACGTAATCCCCTCCGTCTCCAATGAGCTTACGTTTACCTCATGGATGACAAGGTCCTCCTCCTGGTTGGCGTAATAATCCTTTACAAGCCTCTCGGTGCCATCGCTTAAAATATAGTTGGAGCCGTACCGGTTGACGGAGAATACCTTCGATACCTCCGAGCTGTTGCCAGCTAAATCCGTGACCTGCGCTTTCAGCGTATAGACGTCGTCCATCTCCGTGGTATGGGCGAAATCCTCAAGCTGCACGCTGCCGCCATGCGTCTCCCTTGACAGGCTTCCCGTCAGGTCCTGCGGCTCATGCTTGTATCCGTCCAAGGTGATTTTTACGCTCTGCGCATCACAGTTAATGTCGCTGAACGTAACGCCGGGTGCCACCGTCCCGTTGTATGCGCTCATATCCTCTACATTGACAATCTCAATTTTCGGTTCCGTCGTATCTACCACAAATTTTGTGCCGCTATAATTTTCAGCCTCATTGGAAGCCATATCCTGGCACGCCACGCTCAGCGTATAGTCCCCATCCCTGTCGTAATGGATCACTGCCGTATGCACATCGCCGTGGCTGCTCCAAGCGCCGCTTGCAGGCGTGGCAATCGTCTGCCCGTCTAGCTGCGCGGTCTGTGTGAAGGTAACGCTGGCGTCGTCAAAATTGTGCTCCTTGACCGTCACGGTCGCGACGCATTCATCCTTGTAATAGATGCCATTCATGTCAGCCGTGTTGTAGGAGACATTGATTTCCGGCTTCGTCTGGTCGACCGTAAACTCGTCTACATTCCCATATGCCGCAGAGTTCTGCGCCTTGTCCGTCGCCGTCATCGTGAACGTATAGTCGCCGTCCGCTGCATACGTGATGGTGCACGTATGGGTCGCGCGGTCCGTCCCTGATTCCCCGCCGTGGCTCCAGGCGCCGTAAGCCGGGATGGAACCGTCCGTATTGGTAATCTGTATCTGCCGGTTGGTCGCTTCCTCATCAAAGTTGCGTTCTGTCACCGTGATGACAGCCGTACGGTCTTTGTTATAATACTTCTCGTGGGAAGCATCGTTCTCAAGGTAGGTCACATTAATCTGCGGCTGCGTCTTGTCAATGCTGAACACAAGCCCCCTGCCCTCATTATATTCCGTCACATTGCCTGCACGGTCCGTCAGCTTCACCTTCAAGGTGATGTTGTTGCTGTTATTGCGCACGGTGACGTCACGTTCCAGCCTCGTAAGCAGGTTCTCATCCCTGCCGCTGATTTTCCAGCTTCCATCGTTAATCGCCCCGCTGTTGTCAATGTCCACAAAGCCGGACTGGTTGCTGCCGGAATCTTCTGCAGACTCCACAGACCACTCCACCCTGCGCAAACCGGAATGGACGTCTTCCGCGGTAATATGGAAGGTTGTGTCTCTGGCATACAATGGCCTGCCCTCTGCATCCTGGTAAGAAGTCTCGGGGCTTGCGACCTCAATCCTTGCCTCCGCTTTCTGCCCTGCGCTTTCTTTTATGGCGCCGTCTGGCTGTTCCGTATTGCCCTGGTTCCCCACATAGTCCGTCGCATAAGCATAAATCTGCCCTTTGAACCCTTCGGGGACCACGAACGTAATGTACTGCTGCCCTTCTTGCGTCTGTAACCTAGGCGTTACGAATTCGCGTTCGTCCTTGTCCGTAATGTCTTCCAAACGGTAGGAGATGGACTTCAGCCCGGAAGAGCCGTTGGCATTTACATCGGTTGCGGTAATCTTAACGGTCGCCGTCTCCCTGAAATAATAGCCATAATCCGTGCTGTCCACGCTTGTCTTATCCTTCCAGCTACTGTCCTGGTTGCCGACGCCCTCAAAGGCGATTCCCGTAATCTTCGGCTTTTCCCTGTCAATGCCGACAATTTTAGACTGCATAGCCGACTGATTGCCTGCATAATCCATCGCTTCCACAGAGAGCCTGTACTTTTCACTCTTGTTCCTGCCGGTTGCGGTAGTCAAGGTATAGCCCTGTTCCTCGGTCTCCCCTCGCTTGCCGTAATCAGTTTCCTGTACGCTGTAGTTTTCCAAGGCATAGGTTTCTTTGATATCTTTACTGAATTTGCCGCTTAGGCCGCCCATCGTATTGGCGATGGCCGATACTTGGTACAAACCGGAGCAGATGTCTTTCGCCGTAAAAGAGAAATCCACGTTTTGGTTGTACCAGGCCACCCCCTGCCCGTCGACATATCTTTTAACGGTGTCGCGGTCCCTCGGGCTGATTTTAAAATTATCTTTCTTCAGCGACGGCCTGCCCTTGTCCACCATAAAAATATCCGCAGAGCCATCGGTATGGTAAGCCTTTTCCAACCCCGCCAAGTCTGTCACATGCGCGGAGAAATTGTAGGCGCTGCTGCCCAAAAAGGCAACCGTGCAGGTGTATTTTGCCTTATCGCTGACGCCGCCTAACTTATCCTTGCTTGTCCAGCCGGATATCTCCACATCCGCATTGATAAATGCTTTCTTTAAATAGATTTCTGCTTTCCCTTCATCAAAGTTCCGCTCTTCTACCGTTACCACAGCCTTACGTTCCTTGCCGTAAAACTCCTTGTACCTGCTGTCCACAGACGTGCCCGGGGATTCCTCCTGATCGTAAGATACGGAAATCTTCGGGGCTGTCTTATCGATGCTGAAAACTTCTTTTTTCTCCGTCGTATGCCCCGCACGGTCCGTCAGCTTCACCTGCAAGGTGATTTCATTGCTGTTGCTGCGCACGGTAACCACGCGCCCTAACTCTGTGATAAGGTTCGCGTCGCGCCCGTTAATCGCCCAGCCATTGCTGTCCCCTGACAAGCTGCCGTCCTTATTGACCTCTAAGGTCCCGGACTGGTTGTTCGCTTTGTCCATCCCGGAGCTTACCGACCATTCAATTTTGCGCAGCCCCGCATATGCATCGCTTACGCTGACCTCTATGTCCGTATCTTTGTTGTAAAGCCTGCGCCCCTGCGCATCCTGGAAAGGCGTTTGGGGCATATCAATGGCAACCTCCGCCGTCTGCTTATGCTGCCCTTCGCTTTCGACAATCACGCCGTCCGTTTGCAGCTCGCGGCAGGCATTCCCCACATAATCCGTTGCATATACATACACCTGCCCTTTAAAATTAGCAGCGATGGTAAAGGTAACCTCATTGTTGGCATTGACGTTTTGGGTCTCCTCCCTCTGTGTGCCATCGATGCCTACAAGGCGGTATGTAACGCTCTTTACGCCGGAAGAAGCGTCAATTGCCTGCACGGTTACCTCCGTTTTTTCCTTGAAATAGTACCCGTAATCCGTCTTATCCACGCTGGCACTGTCCCAGGCGCTGTCCGCATTGCCTGTGCCGGAGAACTTAATGCCGGTAATTTCCTGCGCGCTCCTGTCAATTTTGAAGCCTTTTGTCTCTACGGTTTGATTGCCGGCGCGGTCCGTCAAGGTAACATTCAGCAAAATATGGTTTCCTTCTTCCGCTACCGTAAGGGTCTTTGCCATCTCTGTGACAAGGTTCGCGTCTTTCGCCTTCAATTCCCAGCCATTGTCCCCCTGAGGATTTCCGTCATTGCCTATGACGATTTCCCCGGACTGGTTGCCAGCGCTGCCCCCATCTTTATAAGACACCTGCCATTCCACCTTCTCGATGCCGGCATAGCGGTCCGTTACAGTGATGGGGATTTTTATGCTGTCCTGATGGTAAAAAATCTCCTTCTCCCCATTCTGGTAAGTCGGCGCAGGCATATCCACTGCAATCGCCGCCTCCCCCTGATGGTGCTGCCCATTTTCAACGATGACGCCCGAAGGGTGGATGGCGTCGCTTTGGTTCCCTACATTGTCTGTCGCGTAGACGTATATCTGTCCTTTGAAATTGGGCGCAATCTCTATCTCGATATATTCCCTGCCGCTTCCCTCTTCCTTTTGGGGCGTAAGCGCCTGGTAGGCCCGCTCCCCGCTGTTTTCCACATCCTGTAAGCAATAGGAGATGGATTTCAGCCCGGACAACGCATCCTGCGCATAAACCTTTACGGTTGCGGCTTCCTTGAAATAATAGCCGTAAGGCGTTTGCACAACGCTGTCATTTTTCCAGTCCTCTTGCGAGGTTTCTGTGGCACAGAAAGTAATCCCTGTAACCTCGGGCGCTGTCGTATCCACCCCAACCTTCCCCGACGCAAGCCGCTCCTCACCGCCTGCATAATCGATAGCCTGGGCTTTAAGCCGGTAGGTTCCTTCCCCGGCGGTTTCAACCTGCGTATACTCCCGCTCTAAAACTTCGCTGCGTTTCCCATAATCAGAGCCGTCGACGGAATATGGCGCCAAATCATACGTCTCGTCCACATGGTTTGCCAATTTACCGTCCACGCCCTCTGCATCGCTCGTCTTAACCTGATACAGACCGGAGACGGCGTCCTTTGCTGTAAAGGAGAACTTCACATCCTGGTTATACCAGGTGACTGCCTCACTGCCAGTTTGCACATACTGTTTCACGGTCTGCGGGTCTTTCGGCACAACCGCCACGTCCGCGCTCAGCGTCGGCGCTGCCTGGTCCACGGTAAAGACGTCCGCCGAGCCATCCTCGCGGTACGAAGCCTGGTTCCCTGCCAAGTCTTTCACCTGCATGGAAAAACGGTATGCGCTGTCCCCCGGGAACGTGACCTTGCAGGTATGCGCCGCCTCGTCGCTGCTCCCGCTAAGCCCATCGGCATTCTCCCATTCTGATACCGTTACGCCTGCTTCTTCCAATGCCTTGCTTATGGCAATGCTTTCCTCTTCGCCGTTAAAGTTCCTCTCTTGGACTGTAATATACGCGTTTCGCGTATTTTTATAAATCCCATTCTTGCTCCCATCCGCAGTCGTGTCCGGTGAGGCGCCATCCTCGTACGCTACCGTCACCTTCGGCGGCGTGCTGTCTATGCTAAACGTTACCTCCTCCTGCAATGGACGGTTGGCACGGTCTGTCAAAGACACTGTCAAGGTAAGGTCATTGCGGTTGCTGTCTATGGCAATCTCTCCTGTCATCTCTGTGACAAGGTTATCCTCTTTCACCCCCTGAAAGCCTGTGCCCTCAGGGAAATTTCCCGCATTGTCAATCTCTACCGAGTCCTCCATGAGGGTTTCTTTCGTCTTTTCGCCAGCTCCGGCAGCCAACGACCAGCTTACTTTTTTCAGCCCCATATACGCATCCTTTACCGTAACCTTTGCCTGAATCTGGCCCTGATAAAGGTTTTGCCCCTTGGCGTCTCTATAAGCTGTGTCCGGCAATTCAATGGTAATCTCAGAATTCCCTTCATGCTTATCCTTGTCCTCCACAATGACCCCGGCAGGCTGTGCCTCCTCGCTGCGGTTGCCCACATGGTCCGTCGCCGTGACAAAAACCCTTCCCTTAAAATTGCTGGCAATCTCCAGGATATAGCCTTGATCCCCCTGTTTAGCAATCACCACTTCCTTTTTCGTGCCGTCAATGCCTTCCAGGCGGCATGTGAGCGCGCTGACCCCGGACGCATCGTCCTCGGCCCTGATATGCATGGCGGTGGCGTCCTGGAAATAGTAACCATATGCCGTCTCCACCACGCTGTCCTTACTCCAGGAACTTTCTGATTCCCCAAGCCCGGAAAAGGTAATCTCATTGATACTGGGCGCCTCATTGTCTATCCTCAGGGAAACCTTAGGCTGCAGGGACACTTTCTGGTAGCTTGAGGAATCCCCCGCCGCCTGTTCCACATAGAGGGAGGAGATTTCTCTATCCTCCGCATACTCACGTTTTGCGCTGTCGTAAGCCTCTTCTCCTTCCATCTTCAAACTTACGCCTTCCTGCGGATAGAGTAAAAAGCCGCGTTTCGCGTAGTATATGCCATCCTCAATGCCTTCCGCAGACTCCCCAAATACCGGATATGTCTCCATATCCTCCTGCGGGTTGCTGCCTTTTGCCTTTACGGAAAAATATTCTTTGCCGCCTGCCTGGGACTTGACATCCCCATAAATGCAGACAAGGATCAGGTTCTCCTTCACCGCGCCTACCGTCACTTTATAAACGCCTGAGCCATCCTGCTCCACTGTAACGCCGCCATCTATGACAGCTCCTTCCCCAACATCGCCTCCGACGTCACCATCGCCAGGCGTAACATTCCCGTCGCCGGGCGTAATGCTCCCCTCTCCGGGCGTAACATTCCCGTCATCTAAGGTCACGTTCCCTGCCGCTTTCTTGCAGATAATCTTTTCCAGGTATTTCCCCTCCGTGGGCGTAAGCTCAAACGACACTTTGGCGCCCGCAGGGATTTGGGAAATTTTGCCGTCTGCAAGGCTCCCATCCTCTGGCGTCACCTGCGGCGCCACGATGCTTATGCCTGAGATGGAGCCGCTTCCTCCCTGCTCCTTTACGGCAATGCTGAAATATTCTTCTTCAGCCCTCACGATCAAATCGCTCCATGGTATGATGGATATAACCAATAAACATGCCAATACAAGCGAAATCAAACGTTTGCCCTTCATCCATTGCTTTCTCTTCATGCAAATTCACACTCCTTTGTTTCCTTCCACTCAAACCCACTCATCCGTATGGATGAGCAGCACCTCTTTGGTGATAACGAACTTCCCTGCATAAGGCTTCTTTTTCTTCCTGCCTGACAGACTGCCTTTCGGGCTTCCTGGCAAACTGCCTTTTGGGCTTCCTGCCGCCTGCGGCGGCTCCAAGGGCATTGTCTCTTCCATCGCAGGCCGCCCATCGCGGGAGCCTTGCGTCTCGTCCGTCTTCCCATCACCCAGGGACATCGGCGTATACTCGCCCATGGCGACTTTCCCCGCATACTTTAGGCGCCCGGTGCGTTCGTTCGCCTCCCGCATCTGCTCGATTGTCTTCTTGCGCGCCCGTCCGCTGCGGTTGGCAATCGTCCCTCGTATGTTGAACCGGAAAAACAACACCACGGTTAAAACCAAAAACAGGACCGCCAGCCCTATGCAAACCTTAAAACCCATCTGGTAAAAACTGATTAAATTCTCCGCCTGGCTCATGTCCCCTCCTTTTTGGGCGCGGCGCCTGTATCAAAATACAACGATTCCATCGCCTGTAACGCTTGGTCTATATACTCCAAAATATCCTGCTTCAACTTTAGCTCCACGGAATCGGAAGCATCCACCGCTATTGCCCCCGCCGCTTTTTGCACAGCGTCAAGCTGCGATGAAATGTCACGCTCTGTAATCCCCGCCTCTTTGAAATCCTGCATATAGGTAAAGACATTGTATACAAAGTCCTTATAAGTCCTCAGGGCAGTGACATTGTTGTCCGCGGAGAGCGTATCGCTTCCCAGCAGGGATGTAATATCCAGCCAGTAATCATAATAGGTGGTCGAAGCGTCCCCTGCCTCATTCTTCACCCCCAGGGTTGCCGAATAGGAAGCAATCTTCCCCAGGCACTCCGCACGCGCGGCCTTTTTCTTGTCCAGCGTCGTGGAGGCTGCCGCTACCTCGAACCATTTCTGGGCTTTTGCCCTGCGGTTTGCCTCCTGGTAGGTATAAAAATAGGCGTTGCCCAGCTCATAGGCGAACTCTTCGTATGCCTGTGCGTTATTCAGCCGCAGGTATTCGATGTTGGACCTTGCCGTGCCGTTCGTCTCATTAAAGATTGCCCGCAGGCTCTCATCCTCCTCGCTTGTAATCTGGTTATCATTTAAAAAATAGGCAAGCATGGCCTGGTACGCCGTTTCATCGGAAGGCTTTAAATTGATGGAACGCCGGAAATATTCCACTGCCTGTTTGCTTTCCGCAACGGACGCCGCCGACAGGTAAGCGTCATAGCTGTTTTTCGTCTCCGCATTTGCCGCAGAATGGAACCCCACCGCGCCCAAAGCCGCCGCCAGGGTCAGGAAGCCGGAGGCAAGGAACGCCCGCCATTTCCTGTTTTCCGCTTTCTTGTACGCGCTGTCCAGCTTGTCGTAATTTTCCAAGTCGTACAATAATTCCTCACAAGACTGGTAGCGGTCCTGCGGGTTCCTCTGGGTGCATTTGGCGATAATCTGCTCTAACCCGGAAGACAACGCAGGGTTCCAGTAGCGGATCGCATACATCTCATACGGTGGCTGACAGGGGTTGTGCCCGGTAATCAGGTGGTACAAGGTCGCCCCCAGGCAATAGATATCAGTCCTTGCGTCCGTCTGCCCGTGGCCACCGTATTGCTCCGGCGCCGCATACCCTTGCGTCCCCAGACATTTTGTGTCCTCCACGCTAGTCTCCTTGAACTCCCTTGCCGTGCCGAAATCAATCAGCGTTACCTTCCCGTCCGGCTTTAGCATCACATTGGACGGCTTCATGTCGCGGTAGATAATCGGCGGCTTCCTCGAATGGAGGTAGCCCAGCACATCGCACAACTGCTTCGCCCATTCGATGACGTCGTCCTGGCTCTGCGCGCCATAATGCTCCAGCGCCTTGCTTAATGGGTTGCCCTCTATATAATCCATGACAATCAAAAACGTATCGTCCCTGTCAATCACGTCTATGATACTGGGCAGGTTGGGGTGGCTTAAACGCTTTAAGATATCGGTCTCCGCAATCAGCCCCTGCTTCACGACCTCATACTCGCTCGTGCCATCCTTGCGCAGCTCCTTAATCGCCCACTGCTTATTGGCCCTTTCATTCATCGCCAGATAGACGACGCTCATGCCCCCCTGACCGACCTTATTTAAAATTTTGTATTTCCCGTCAATAATTGACCCAATCTCCAGCATGGCAATCCCCCTTAGTATGTATGGACCAGGACAACCGATATGTTATCCTGCTCTTTGCGGTATTTGTTTAAGTCCGTCAGGTATTTCATGCACTCCTTCATGTCCTGTTCCGTATTTGCCGCCTGCGGGTTCAAATACTGGTATAGCTCTTGCTGCGATACCGTATGGCGGAACCCGTCTGAACAGAGCATATAATTCTCACCTGGCGCTGCCTCGCCGCTGTAAAAATCAGGGTCAAGGTAATCGCCCGCGCCCACGCACTGCAGTAAGACGTTCCTCTGGGGGTCTGTCTTTGCCTGTTCCGGCGTCATCCTCCCCATGTCCATTTCCCGCTGTACATACGTCTGGTCTTTCGTTAGCTGGCTGATGCCGTCTGTAAGCTTATAGGCCCTTGAGTCCCCGACGTTCAAAATATAGTACCGCCGCCCCACAATCAGCAGCAGCACAACCGTAGTCCCAAGGCTGACGCTGGACGCCCTGCCATATTCCATAATCTGGCTGTTTTTTTCCCTCACCACGTTCTCCAGGCTTTCCCTAAGCTCCTGTTCCTCTATGCCTTTTTCCAAAAGCAGGGGGAACGCTTCCTCAAACCAGGAGGCGCACGCTTTTATGAGGCTTGCGCTTGCCACCTCGCCCTTGGCAAGCCCCCCCATCCCATCGCAGACGACGGCAAAAGCCGCTTTCCCGGATGCAGTGTCGGCGAGCTGGACCAGCACAGAATCCTGGTTTGTTTTCTTCTTGATGCCCACATCTGTATGCGCTTCTGCTATAAAATCCATAAACACTCCATTTCTTGACTTCAAGGGCTGTCGCATTAAGGCGAAGCTTATTGCGGCAGCCCCTGATTGTTACTTACATCCGAAATTCAAATTCTTCCTCTGAAAATACTACTTTATCTCCATTTTTTAATACGGTTGGATGCCCTGGCTCTACTTTGGCGCCATTCACAAACGTCCCGTTCGTGGAGCGCAGGTCCGCGATTACATACTCGCCGCCATTTACAGAAATCTTTGCATGGCTCCTGCTGATGGAGCTGTCCCCGGTAATGCAGTAATTTACCCGGTTCTTTTCCTTCCCGATGGTAAACTCAGGCTTGTTAACCTGAATGCTCTCGCCTGTCTTCACACGGATTAGTTTCGCGCTCGGCTGCGCGCCGCCTCCTAAAACAGTTGTCTCGCCTGCCCCCGAGCTTAATACCGTCGTCTCGCCATTCCCTCCGGCATCCGGCTGCGGGAAAGGCGGCCTTTGCACGCTGCCCGATGATGCAGGGCTGCTGGGACGCTGCCCAGGATTGGAAGGCGGCATTGCCATAGGCTGCTGCGACGTTTTCTTTTTCTTGCTTCCCATCAGGACAATGACCAGCACAATAACAAGGACGAGCACTACTACGGCTACAATAATGATGATAAGCTTCATATCCATGCCGGACTGTTTCTCCACCAATGCGTCCAAGGCTGCGCGAAGCCTGCCCTCCACGCCGTCTACGTCAATCTGTGTTGCCTGCTCATTGGCGCTTACTTCTTCCGCCTCTGCAATCAACTCGTTGAGGTTGGCGGCGGACTCCTCCGTATAGCTTGCCTGGTCTTTCTCCTTTGCCTCGCTGATTGCGCTGTCTAAGGCAGTTTTATCCACTTCCGCGGTCGCTTCCGGCTCTGGCTGTGGCTCCGCAGCCTCATCTGTGCCAGTTTCCGTACCTGCCTCGCTATCTTCCTCATTTTGCGTATCTGCGTCTCCTTCTTCATTCCCACCCGTGCTGCCATCGCTGGTCGTATACTCTATGCCAAGCGCGTTCAAGGCGTCAACGATCTGGTTGATGGTGATTGCGTAGTAATAGGTGTTGTCCACGGTAGCGTTGTTTACGCCCACTACATAACCGGCGTCTGTCACCAGCGGCCCGCCGGAATTGCCCTCGCTCAGCGCCGCGCTGTGCTGTATCATATCTACATTGCCAATCGTGGAGAGCTTTGTCACCTTTCCGTCGGTTACGCTCACATCATCATACGTATATTTGTTGACGTTCTGGTAATATTCCGGGGCAGCCGGAAAACCGAGCGCATACACCTGCATCGTAGAATCTATGGTATCGCTGACGTCCAAGGTCAGCGGCTCACGGTCATAAATAGCATCGTTCAGGCTTAAAATCGCAAAGTCTGTCTGCTCGCTCTGGTTCTTTATCGTTGCGTACACATAAACGTCGCGCATTACCACAACGCGGATTTTCAGGCGGTCTTTATAATTCTTCTTAAAGCCGCCGCCAATCGCCTCATCCGCTTTTTCCACATTGTCGCTGGACAGGTTCACTACATGCGCGCATGTGATGATGGTATCGTTGTTAATTAAAAATCCGCTTCCGCTTCCCAACAGATACTCATTGTTATCTTTATCCACATACAGCAAGTCCACACGCAGCACGCCGTTGCGCGCCTCTGTGACTGCCTGTGATGTCTCCGCACATACCCGCAGCGTCGAGCCTGACATAAGCCCTGACATGATGCATATCAGCGCCAGCCAACATATGAAAACGCTCCGGATACGGCTTCTTGGGGTTAGATTTTTCATTTCTGTTCCTCCTTCGTCTTTTGCTGGTTCAAAATCTTCTAAAATTATATTTCACTTCTAATCCCCAATACAACCTGTGACAAAAAGTGTGACACAAATATTGTCATTTTTTGCCATATTTTGACAGAACAAAGTGGGCAAGCCCACTTCAGCTCCCCCTACCCCTCATTCATGATTGGCTGGACATCCAGTGGATGTCCGCTTAGCGCGGACCGAAGCGAAGCGTAGACCTTGCACACTTTGACGCGCCGAGCACAGTCGCTTTCTCGACATATTTCCTCTTGTGCGAGTGCGCATACTATTTTTATTTTATAGGAAATTCATCGGCTTTGTCGGTGAATTACATATCACACCCACGAAGCGGTGGACGGCATTACCAGCTAAACACTGTATGGTGTGTGGCATTGAATACGTCCCCGGCTCTGCCATATCCAAGTATTGCCCTGCCTGTGCCAAGAAGATACAGAGGGAGCGTGGGATTGAGGGAAAACGCAGGAGCAGGGAGAGAAAAAGACAGGTATGTATTGAACTGTCCGCAAAAAATGACCGACTGACTTGATTCAAAGAAAAGGGAGGATTAAACGGAGGGGCAACCAGAACCCGTTAGTCCATGTGTTTCGGTATGTCACGAACGCGACCTTCGATGCGTACCTCTGGCAGACCGTGGAGAATAAGCAGAAGTTCATCAGCCAGATTATGACCTCAAAATCCCCTGTGCGTTCCTGTGAGGACATGGATGAAGCCACGCTCTCATTCGCCGAGATAAAGGCATTATGCGCGGGTGACCCCAGAATAAAAGAACACATGGACTTGGATGTGGAAGTCTCCCGACTGAAAATCATGAAGGCGGATTTCCAAAACAAGCAGTACCGGCTTGAGGACAATATGTTAAAGCATTTCCCGGAGCAGATTTTGGAAGCCCAGGGATTCATCACAGGTTTACAGAAAGATATCCAGACGTTGAACCAACACCCCCGCCCGGAAGGAGGGTTCGCCAGAATGGAGATACTGGGCGTATCTTATACAGACAGGAAAGAGGCTGCCGGGGCGCTGTTCTTTGCCATGCAGGATATAAAGGACAAAGGGACATTGATTGTAGGCAGTTACCGGGGCTTTGGACTGTCCGCCAGGTTTGGCGGGTTCAGCCATGAACTGAGCCTGAAAGGGGCTGTCTCCTATAAAGTCGAGCTGGGAACGGATTCCCTTGGCAACATGACGAGGATTGACAATGCCCTGGAAAAGCTGCCCGAACGCCTGGAAGACTATGAAACAACCCTTGCCAACCTATTCCAGCAGCAGGAAGCGGCAAAAGCTGAGATAGGCAAGCCGTTCCAATACGAAGACGATCTGCGTTCCAAATCCGCCCGCCTTGCCGAACTGGATTCAGAACTTAACATAGGCGGTGCATCCCAGCCTGAAACCGCAGCATGACAAATAAATTTACAGGCGTAAAACAGCCAATGTCATTATGTTAAGATGACAGGCGCAAAAATAAATATTGCGAGGTACATTTTAAAAAAATGCACCTCGCTATTTTGTTAGATCGAGAGCCTGTTGCCACTTTTAAAATTACTCCATTTCAATATAATTATAATGCTTCTTTTTTACTAATTCCTAAATTTTTAAATATTCCTGCTATATTTTTCTTCCATTTCTCGGTGTGGTCTATTTTTTCAACCAGTTTTTTTTCATCAATTAGTTCTCTTTTTGTCCTTTGGCTCAACTCTTCCCAGTTATCTTTAGGAATAATATATGTTGCATTTCCATAAAAAGCAGATTCCAACACACAATAATTTTCATATAAATATGCATAATATCCTTTAAATCCGTTAATGCCTTCGACCATTTCCAACGCATTATACGTTTCCACATAATTCAGTCTTTCGATATCATATGTGTCTGTACTTTGATACATTGCGTTTAACTGCTTTTCAACATGCCTACTTGGCATTTCACCTGGTGGAAGCATCTCCCAGTTACACCTACGTCTTTTTATTGTATTTTCGAATCCAACCACACCGTTATAAAGGTAACATATTCCGTATATTTCGAGTAACAAATTAATTGCTTCTTTCATATACTGCTTTCTGATTTCATCCGTCATATTTATTATAACAAACTGTTGATTATTTTCATTCGCAAACAATTTCATTTCTATACCATACGGCTCTACCTCAATTTTAGGGTAACATTCACGGTAAATATCCGCCGCCACTTTTGAAGCATCAGTATTTCCATAAGGATATACCCAATTTGTTGTTATATATCTACGTTCTTTCTCCTTTGTTTTGTCCGCATAAGTATATCCGTAAGCATTTTTTCTGCTCTGCGGTCCAAACATTCCAGAAGGTAATACTATATCTCCAACTTTAGCTAAGCCAACTTTTTCTGCTTCATCATCCGTTACTGGAATTCCAATTTGAATTTTATTCAAGTCATATGCTTTAGGTATACATAGGTTTCTAATTCTCTTTCCTTTTATACAATATTGTTCCATATTATTTTCACCTCAATATAAATAATCCATTTTTGTAAGTTTCAGATAAAATAGAGCCTTTTTAAGACATGCTCAGGTCTGTAATAGTCATGAATGACATTTAGCTTTATGATTAGCTAATGTCGTTCCAGCCTTGCTTTTAGACTGTTTGCTAGACGATTTACTAGCAAGTGTCTTACCAGCTTTGCCAACCCATATCGTTATACCTCCTTTGCAAAATCTCCTTGCAGAAGAAGGCTTTCTTTGGTATTATTAGTTTGTGAGAAAAATAAGTCCAAAGACCTTCTTTGGCAAGGGAATTAGTCAGAGTTAATCTCTGGCTTTTTCTATGTAAAGAGTCATACTCTTACATACTATCGTTATTCAGTTTTTATTTACGCCAAGAGCCTGATATAAGGGATTCAACTGGTCTTTTACTGAATCGGCAATCTTTTCTATATTCAGACAACCTATCATACCATTACTTTGTATCCCCTTATAATAAATTTTGTTGGCTTGTTTGTACAAATGTTGAAGCTTATCATATCCATTTTTTCCAGACACATTTGTGTTTTTACCTAACCTCAAGAATCTTAAAATTCCTTCCGTATCATACAAAAACCAGTCTTCAATTGACCTTTTTGCCTGTATATGAATAATCTTTGAAGCTCCATTATCTACAAGTTGCTTCTTTATCTCATTCCATTTTATTGGTGGTTTGGGTGCAAAATCAAATACATCTGTATCACTGCATAAAGCAATCGTAAACTCACAGTCATTACCATATTTTGGTTTGATTTCCTTTACAAATTTTCTAAGGGCAATACTTTTAAATCCGCCAACGCCCCTTACATTTCTGTATTCAATGTTGGTATCAAATCTACCAGCAGGATGCAGTTTTCTGGCATTTGCAACTACTTGTTTATAGAATTCAACCTCTGTGTATCCCTCCACAAAAAGTACAAGACATTTACTCATCGGCATCACACTCCAAATAGTCACTTATATTGCTCTCTGAATCAGACAGAATTGAAAACAGGTAGTCACCTATGCTCATATTAAATCCACCCGCATCATTCTCCAATTGTTTCTGACCTGATTTCTTAAAAGCAAAAAATTCTGCAACGCCAGGCTTTCTATTGATACCTACATGAATCCATGAAGGTTCTAAATAACTAATAATGTACGGAGAATGACTTGTAATAATTATCTTACAATCATCCAAAAGCTGACTTATAATTTGTATATACGCTTGAAACAGTCCTGGATGAACAGAATTTTCTGGCTCTTCAATCGCTATCAATGAAATATTACTAACACTGGACACGATTATCTTAGTCAGTATCATAAATACTCTCTTAGCTCCATCTGACATCATCGAAAAATTAACTGGATTCGCCAAGTTTTTATCCTTAACAAACAACACATAGATGGAATTTGTAAATATGAATGGTGCATCTTCAGGAAATTGCTCACTTTTCGTTGCATTAATTTTGAAATTTTTCACAATAACATCTTCAATATCTGGGAACAACTGAAAATACACATCTTTCAATAGCTCAAACTTATCTGGATTTTGTTTCCTCAAATTGAAGATAATACGTGGAAGATTATCAGCGTTAATCATCTCATTTTCAAACCCTTTACGAATAATAGGGTCTGGCTGATAAAAACTTTTTGCATCCAAGTTGTTTTCCATATATATTTTCATACCATTCAGCTTCTTAATAATTTCTGCATAATAAAGCTCATCAAATGCTCGAAGCTTATTTACAACAAGCTCCGAAGTTTCAACCTTAATCTTTGATGAGCATCTACCGGTTTCGGAACTTTTATACAATACAGCCTCTCTTGTTCTGTTAATAAGCTGGGTATATTTCTGCCCCTTCTCATCCAGCTTACATTTCAAATATTCATGAACAATCTCTGGCTCATCATCTTCATCGCACTGCCATGAGAACTCATATCCATACTGCACACGGTACTCCTGTCCTGTAACCTCTGTCAAAACTTCTACTTCAAATTTGTAGTTTCTTCCTTGCAATTTTTGGTTAAGAGGAATCAGATTAGAATTAGCCATCATCTCCATCTTATCGTCGATAGATGCCTTTATAAAAGACAATCCAAAATCAATGCCTGAAAGTACATTGGATTTACCAAAATTGTTAAGTGCAACCAAAGCTGTAATATTATTAAAAGTTATTTTTACATCAGATAGATTCTTAAACCCATCTATCAATACGGCTTGTATCTTCATAGTGACACACTCCTTTTTCTTTATCATATTCATACTATACCACTCCTTTCCAAAAAACGCAATACTATTTTACGTATTATTATATTATTTTATTCAAAATATACATATTTTATAATCTTGTGCTAATTATAATTGCGTTTTTGTATTTTATGAGAACAAAAGCAAAATAGAAACTGGAAAGCGTATTTCAAATATACACCTTAAATTGGCAGATAACAATCTATCTTTTGACGATGCACAAAAATATTTAAAGAGTCTTAAAATAAAAAATTGGACTCCGTATTTAGGAATCTGACGTAGTGTTTTTTGCGTTTGTAATCTTAACTCAATTTCATTGGTCAAACAGCCCCCTTCTGGGGGCTTGCGGGTGCGCCAATGAAGTTTATTTACAAGAGTGAAAACATGAGAAGGAGGTATTTACATTTGAGTTATTCACCAGATATGAACGGACTTGAACTGTTCACCACTCCATTCCGCAGCCCACATACAAAGGCTCCGGCATCCCGACCGCAACAGGCTAAGGCGACAGTTCCACAACCGAAATCCGCCACTGCTGTTCCGCCTATGCCCCAGCCACAGACTGTAAAGCCAGAAGCTCCGGCAAGCCAACCACAGCCTGCCAGAACCAATCCCTTAAAGGAACAGGCAAAGCAGACCAGCATCCCACAGAAGCCTGCACCAGATGAAAGCAACTCAGCTTTACAGGAAGGTTTACAGAAACCGCAGGCAAGAGCCACGGAGCCAGAGTCGGAACAGAAACCAGAAAAAGCCGCTCCCGCACCCGCAGGAACATGAAAGAATGCGTATCAGAGCATTTACAGAACCTTTGCCGTAAAGACCCGGTATTCGCCCAGCAAATCTTACTCCCGCACAAGAGCATGGTCCACTGCTTCCAGTATATCAACCGTAAAGCGAAAGACTACATCCAGCAGGAAATGAAGGACAATGACATAAAGCCGGAGGACGGCGTATATGGCGGCGATGTACCAGACGGTTTGTGCTACCAATGGGCTGAAGATTATTTTAACGACCCGGACGCCCCAGAGGACAAAGAGAAAGAGGAAGAATTTATTCCCCGACCATATGCTGGCTCTTCAACATCCAAATCTAAGAAAACGGCAGCGAAAAAAGAGCCGAAGAAACAGGAATCCAAAAACAACTATGAACAAATGACATTGGAGGTATGATGAATGCTGAATAAAAGAATTTACAGGAAATTCGCTGATCCTGATTTAAAGATGGCATGGAACAACGGACTTCTCCATGCGGAACAGGTTGACTATATCATCCGCACTGCCATTAAGATAATCAGCCACCATAAAACGCTGGTATTATATGTCTACCCACGTTTACAGGCTGTTCAGGGGGACTTCCGTCCCCTATGGGCGGTCTTTCAAGATAAAGCTGATTATATCACTCTGGAATGCGGGGAAGACGGCAGTTTCAGATGGCGTACAGCAGCGTTTCGGAATCTGGATAACAGCTGGGATTTTACAAGGAAATGCGCCTTTTATTCCGCAAAAGATGAAGAACGGGTTATCCGCTATCTGAAAAGTGATTCCGGCAGCGGCATAAAAGCCCTCACCAGCTTCCAATCAAACATACTGGAAAATCGCAGGCGGGAACGCCGGAAAAACAGGGAGAAAGAAATCGTCAGCCGGATGGAATGCGTGCCCGCCCTGCCCCGGAACCTTAAAAACTGGATTCATAAATCCGTCATGCCCGCCTACTTCTTTTACGACTATAAGCGCGGCGGCATGGATGTCCCCGGAACCTGCACTTCATGCGGTCATGAGGTTCGGCTTTCCAATGTAAAGCAGGGGAATAAGGGTATCTGCCCCCACTGTAAACGGGAACTTACCATGAAGCCACGCTCCCGCCGTAGGTGCTGCATGACGGATAGGGACGCCTGCCAGGTAATTCAGAACACAGGCAATGGCGAACTGGTGATTCGCATCATAAAAGTATGGTACACATATGCAGATGACATTCCAAAGATACAAATCTATGAGAATGCCCGCCAGTTTATCCGGCAAGATGAAAACGATGGAAAGATTTGCGTTGAATCCTACTATTATTCATATGGAAGCGGAATTTTAACAGGCTGGAAGAAAGGCGAACGCCCAGCTTTATTCAGCCAATGGCAGTACCATTTCGAGGCGGACACACGCGGGCATCTTTACAGTAGGAACCTTCCGAACTGGCTGAAAGGCACTGCCTGGGAGTACTGCCCCATCGCTGATTTTTACAATCACTTCCATGAGCCAATGCAGGCATTGCCGTTCCTGAAAGCATATTTAAAGCATCCCAAGCTGGAACACCTTGCGAAAGTCGGCTTCTGGAATATCGTTTCCAACCTGGCATATGGCTATCATCCAGACTGCCTTGACGAAGCACAGAACAGAACCCACCAGATACTGAAGGCAGCTGCCGAAGATGTGCAGTTTCTAAAGGAACTAGAAGTGGATATTCCAACTTTGAAGATATTCCGGGAATATGCCGGGCTGAAAGATAGACGGCAGCTTCTATGCTGGCAGTTGGAACAAAAGGTGGAACGGGATATTCTACCGATCCTGAAACATATAACCGTGCATAAGTTTATCCGTTATATAAACAGCCAGTTCGGATTCCTGCGTTTACGGAGAACCTCTCATGGCACGCTGCGTTATAAAGAGGTGCAGGATTTAGTGTCGGAGTACCGGGATTATTTGGATATGTGCAGCAAAATGGGCTACGACATGAAGAACAACTTCGTCCTATTCCCGAAAGATTTACAGAAGTCCCATGATAAAACAGCCCACCGATATAAACAGCGGAAAGACGCCCTGGTTAAGCGTGGTTTCATAGCTATTTACCAGCAGCTTTCCGGTCAGCTTGACTTTGAAAAAGATGGCATGAAAATCGTCTACCCTGCCACCCCTGATGATGTTGTAAAAGAAGGTCACGCGCTGCACCATTGCGTAGGCAGCTATACGGAACGGGTGGCTGAGAAAGAATGCATTATCCTCTTTTTACGGAAATGCTCTGAGGAAGAAAAATCTTTTTATACGGTTGAGGTCAGGAACCGGAACGCAGTCCAGGTTCGTGGGATTGGGAATTGTGACATGACGCCGGAAGTTAAATCGTTCATAGCGGCTTGGGAGCAGCGGGTGCTTAGCGCCCGGCTTCCGGCTGCATGATTCCACATGGTTGATGGGCAATGCCCAGTGATTGCAGAAATACCCCCTTTATCTGTCTTTACAGATATGATATAATCAAACCAAAGAAAGGTAGGAACTGAATGGAAAAACATATGACTAACGCCACGGCATGGGAAGAATTGCAGATATCGAACGACTTTATCTTCGGAAAAATCATGCAGGACCCAAAGCTGTGCAAAGAGCTTTTACAGAGGATACTTCCAGGTTTAAAGATAGACCGCATAGAATACCCGGAAACACAGAAGGCGATATGCCCAGACATAGACGCCAAAAGCGTCCGGCTCGATGTGTATGTGGAAGACGGCAAAGGCACTGTTTATGACATTGAAATGCAAGTGAGCACGTCAAAGGAGCTGCCCAAACGGACACGGTATTACCAAAGCCTGCTGGACATGCAGATGATTGACAAAGGCGAGCCGTATAAGAAGTTAAAGCCAAGCTATATCATCTTTATCTGCCCATTCGACCAGTTCGGCATAGGCAGGCATATCTATACGTTTGAGAACATCTGCAAGGAGGACAAAAGCGTTTCCTTAAAGGATGGGACGACCAAGATATTCCTGAACGCAAAAGGGGCTATGGATGACGTCAGCCCTGAGTTAAAAGCGTTTTTGGATTACGTTGCTGGGAAGAAGCCGGCAGACCCATTCGTGGATGAACTGGAAGAGGCAGTGAAGAATGCCCGGAAAAACAGGGAATGGAGGCATGAGTATATGACATTGTTAATGCGTGACCAGGAAAATATTGAAATGGGAATGGAGATTGGCACAGCCAAGGGCATTATTGAAACAGGGATTGACTTCGGGCTTTCCGAGGGCGAACTTCTGAGACGTTTACAGGATAAATTAAATATCACATTTGAATCCGCCCAAGAGTACCTTGAAAAGTTCGGAAAGCAGACTGTGTAAATATCCTGAAACAGAGGCGTAACCACTCCCCCAACTCTGAATACTGAATTTAAAATAGTCGTTCTATATAGGTCTTAACTTATATAGGATGGCTATTTTTCAGTTTAAAAACAATCCAAATGGGCGCATCCATCCAGACAGAAAATAGGTGCTAAATTCACGATCCATATAGTTACAGAATTCTCCCTTTACAGTAATCCATCCGCAGCGTAAAGAAAAAGTGCTGGCGCACACGGGTGGAGAAACGAGAAAAGCAGCCGGGGCAGGCTGTGAAAAAATTTAGCTAGGTAATTGCGAAACAAGTTCGCAATCCTGATTGAAAATGCGCTAAGAACCCTGCATTGCAGGATTCTTAAGATGAAAAGTGGTTGACATCAAATTTAGATATGACAAAAAGACCTCCCAGATAAACTGCGAAGAAAAAGTATTATGAATATCAAATGTCAGGCAATCAAAGGTTTTAAACTTCGGAAGTATTGATGTTTATGGATTTTATCCGCAACAAGTACGGCAATAAGCTGGGTGATTCCTGCAAGCAGTAAGTCAGCATGAAGAGTTTTCCCATTCCGGGTTTTACGGTCTGCAACACAGAAACTGTCCTTGAAATGGTTGATTGATTTTTCAACATTTACACGGATTTTGTAGGTATCTTCCCATTCCTGCGATCCCCGTTCCACACCGGGATAGGCACGCAGGTTCTTTTCCGGATAAATGTAAATCATCCGTCCGCTGGAAGAAGTGGTACATGGATTATCACAATGGCATACCCGGCGCTTCGATTTATCGGCAGGATTGTATTCCCATTTCATTTTGGGACATACAAATTTCATGGTAGGTATTTTGCTTTTTAAATGAGACTTGCTTCCTTCCCGTTTCATGGGAAGGGTTGGATCATGCGGACAACAAGGGACGCCATTTTCATTAACGGTATAGTCCGTTCCTTCCATGGACAGTTTTACCCTGAGAGGAATAAAAGCCTTGTGGAATCCGAGGTCTCCCAAAAGAGATTTGTAGATTTCAATGGTATCAAAGGCGGCATCCCCAAGAAAAGTCTTTGGCTCTATCAAAGGATGTTTCTGGAAAAAGTCAATCAAAACCGGAAGCAATGCTTTTGAGTCCGCAAGGGATTTATCCTCATCCGGAGAACCGGGCTTCTTTTCTATAACGATGTCCGGATGGGCATTAAGAAAATCCTTGTTGTAGAAAGTGATGTCGCGGACAATGCCAAGGCCATTCGTAATGATACCGAATTTATAGGCGTAACAGAAATGGCCATTGATGTACATTTGTTGTATTGCCTGATTGGAAGCGGCCTGAGTTGGCATTGAGCCATAAGCGGCTTTGTAGGGATCATAGGAATCATCAAGGTTATGGGACTTTTTAAAGGCCTTGAGCTGTTTGATAATACGGTTTGCGTATTTCGGGTTGTTTTCAGCCACCCATGCTTCAATACCGGAGGTATCGAAGATTGTCATGGAAGCAAGGGCGGGGTCAAGTTTTTGGCAGACCGGTTCCGTCAGGTCAACAAGATGGTCGAACATGGATTGTAAGTCCACCAAGAAACCCTGTTTAAAACGCGTAAACTTTGAGGCGTCAGGAACGACATCAAAACCGCAGAAACCACGTAACCCCTGGGAGTATTTCAAAAACACAATCAAGAGAGTGTCAGTCGGGATTGAGAAAATACGCTGGATCAGAAGCGCCTTGATCATTGGATAAAGCTGGTGTCTGCGGGGTCTTCCGGTACGGGCGTGAAAGTGAGTAACAAAAGAAACAGGGACAATTTCATCAAGGTTAATGGCTTCGTCAAGAAGCGTAAGGAACTGATATTTGTCGTTGTCGAATTTATTTTGGCAATCATCAAAAACTTCTGCCAAAGTGAGCTGCTTATGTGTTATCATATGAGTATATCTCCTTTAGGTGGATTGGTTGATAGTTTGTTGACAACTCTATTTTCGAAGAAATCCCATGCCTTGCCGGCACCACGATAAATGAAACATTTGTAATGGAAATATGATATAATCTTTGCATACGGCATGAAGTCGGGTATAGTCTTTTGGGCGGGAAGCCCGCATAGGAAATTGATTTATGGCATCCTCATTTGCACCACGGATTGTCCAGGCGTTATGGCAGAAGGACGTAAAGGAAAATGATAAGAGACAGGATGCCGCGCCGTAAATTATTCAAAAAGAGGGAAGATATATGGAGAGAATATACGGATGCTGCTGTGGTGTTGATGTGCATAAAAAGATAATTGTGGCATGTCTTAGGAAAGGCACATCGGAAGAACTGAGGGAATATGGGACAACTACGGGGGAACTGCTGAAGCTTGCAGACTGGCTGGCAGGGAACGGATGTGAAATGACAGCAATGGAGAGTACGGCATCGTATTGGAAGCCGCTGTATAATGTCATGGAAGCACAGGACCTGGGTGTGATGGTGGTAAATGCACAGCATATGAAAGCAGTGCCGGACCGGAAAACGGATGCCAAAGACGCCCAGTGGATTGCAGACC
This sequence comes from uncultured Lachnospiraceae bacterium, assembly GCA_949879775.1. Classification (GTDB taxonomy): domain Bacteria; phylum Bacillota; class Clostridia; order Lachnospirales; family Lachnospiraceae; genus Petralouisia. The sequence continues at coordinate 3,023 of CATLBW010000013.1, read as the reverse complement.
TGCTGCAGCATGGCCTTCTGAAGGCAAGCTATATACCGGACAGGGGGCAGAGGGAATTGAGGGAGCTTGTGGGATACCGCAAAAGCCTTGTGCAGGAAAAGAACCGGGAAGTGAACCGTTTCCAGAAGATGCTGGAAGGGGGGAACATAAAGCTGTCCGGGACAGTGTCAGATATTAATGGGAAAAGCAGCAGGAAAATATTATACGAGATACTGTCAGGGAATGAGATAGACGCCGGGAAGCTGGAGGGGCTGGTGGACGGGAGGCTGAAAGCGTCAAGGGAACAGACCCTTGAGGATATCAGGGGGGTGCTGTCGCCGGTCCAGAGGAAACTAATGAAGAAAGTTCTCAAGCATATTGACGAGCTGGGGCAGCATATCAAAGCGCTGGATGACGATATTGACGCCAATATGGGGGGGAAGTATGGGGAGTCAATAAAAAAGGTGGATGAAATACCGGGTGTCGGGAAACGCAGTGCAGAGGCGATCCTGGCAGTAACCGGGCAGGACATGGGAAGGTTTCCGACGGACCGCCACCTGTGTTCATGGACCGGGGTATGCCCTGGGGACAATGAGAGCGCCAAAAAGAGGAAAAGCGGGAGGACGACAAAGGGGAATAAGGGAATAAGCTGTTAAAGACAACGCTGGTAAACTGTGCCCATGCAGCGGTAAAGGTGAAAGACAGCTATTTTTCGGCACAGTTTGCAAGGATAAGTGCCCACAGGGGGAAAAAGAGGGCATATGTGGCAGTGGCGCATTCCATACTGATAGCGGTATACCACATATTAAAGGATGGTGTTGGATATAAGGAGCTGGGGGCAGATTACTATAACCAGTTTAACAAAGAGCGGAAGATAAATGGATATTTAAAGAAATTAAAAAAACTCGGATAGGAGCCGGGGGAAGTAGCGCAGGCAGCCACAGCCTGAGAATAAAGAGATAAAAATAGGCTATAGGGGAAGTTTGCGCTTTTTTGGCTATCCGGAAGTTTTGTTTCAAAGGAAGACACTTTCACGCGTTAGCGTGATAAGGTCTTTCCTATAAAATAAAGGCCCCGCTGCAAGCAGCAGAGCCTTCTATGATACGGTCACTTTATACGTAACAGCCATCCATAAAAGTGTTACTTTCACACGGAATACTCTTTTATCATCAGCTCCATAATCCCGATTGTCTCTTCCTGGCTGTAAAACCAGCCATTTTCAACCGCATACTCAATGAAACGGTGGATATTTTCCTCAATACTTGTCTCTTTCACCATAATCGCTTTCCCATAAGGGCCGCTTTGGCACCAAAAATTGACGCTCCCGCCGCGGCTGGCGTATATCACGACCGCGTCCTCCATACAAAGCTTGCTCTTTCTTGCCATACGATAGGAAAAGACGCCTGTTTTCAATAGCCGCACCAGGCGTTTGAGGACCGCCATCCGCTCCTGCGGGGAAAATGGCAGGAAAATATCAGGGGGATACCCATAGATGGTCCCCTCCTCCATGAACTTACGCAGCCCTGCTTCTGAAAAATAATTGCAAAACTGTTTCTTGTCCTTAAGCTGCAGAAGTGTTTCTTCCATCATCTGCAGCGCTTTGCCCAACGTTGCAGGCTGTAATTTCAAGTGGCGCTGCATCATCTTCTCGTCAATAACCGTCGCTAAGCATGGAAAATAGCCAATCTGCAAATCAACCGTCCCGTTTTCCATCACCAGGCTCATTAGCTCTGCCAGCTCCTTTGCATTTTGGTTGATAATGCCCAGCTTTTGCGTGCAGCTTTTCATCTTCTCGTACTTTTTTTGAAAGAATTCAATCTCTGTCTTCTGGTGGAGGATCAGGCATTCGTCCGCCTCGCTGCTGCACAGGAACACATATTCCCCAACCAGGAGCATGTTGGGCAGCAGGCTCATCTGATTGACATGGTAAACAATATTGTCATAATAGAAATAACTCTGATACGCCGTGCTGGCGAATTCAAACGCCAATGTGGAAAACAGCAGCCCGATATTATCGTTGTCATTCTTGTTGCAGTCCAGGCAAACGATATGCTCCAAATCCAAATCCAGATGGCTGCTCATGCGCAGGATCGGGTTTATGATATTGTCCTGGTCCGGCTGGATAACCATCCTGATCTTCACACATTCCTTGCGGTTCTTCCCAGCCGCCAGCCATAAGAGCTGCGCCAACGCATCTTCCACCTGCAGCCTGCCATAAAAGGAAGCTGCCTCCTCCCCATTGATTAAAGACAGCTTCTTTACAATATCCATGTCGAGTATCCCGCCTCTTCTCTCCAGCCGGAAATCATACATCCCCTCCAAGATATGCTTAATCTTCCCAAAACTCTCATAATTCTTTTCCCCATACATGCTCCTGGCATAATACTCAAGCAGGCTGTTCTGCTGTTTGGGCAGCAGCATCATCGCATGCCCGATGCGCCTCACCTCCTGGCTGCTTTTGGGCATCCTGCTTCCTGAAAGGTATTTATGAAACAACGTTCTGCTAATCTCAGTCTCGGATGACAGTTTGCTGACGGAAATATGGCTCTTTTGCACATATTCCTTTAAATTTTCTGAAAACAGTGACATTCCTTTTTCCTCTTTCCCCATACTCTGTGGGCACTCGCCCTGTGCCCAGCAGGCTATACCATAAAGTCCCCCTTTTTGGATATGGCATGCCATAAAGTATGCTTTTACTACTTACAGTTGTTAATCCACTCCCTGCAGCATTGTAATAAAAAGATATTTCTGTAATTGTTCCGATACATATTATTGCCTTTTTCGACTTTTGCTCCATTTTATCACAACCATTAGTTGTTGTCTATAACACTCATATAGTTTTGTTTAAAAAAAAATAAATGTGGTATACTTTAAATATTCCATAGGGAGAATCGATAAGGAGATATAGAATTAATTGTTATACTGAACGCCAGATAAATCTGCCGTTCAGTATAACATGATGCACACAGCCGCATAAGGGATTATGCCGCTTCGCGGCTGCGGCTGGCGCAACTGCACGGCAAATCTTTTTGCCGTGCAGTATA